>JAFURH010000089.1 GCA_017471945.1 Clostridia bacterium
GCATTTTTTATTTTTTTAAGGAGGTCTTTTACATAATGAGAAAGACGAAGAAGTTTTTGGTAGGTTTATTGGCGTGCTTGACGGTCGGCGTTTCGGCGGTCGGGCTTTCTGCGTGCGGAGAAGAAGGCAAAAAGCCCGCCAACGACGGGGAAACCGTTTGGACGATTGACACCGTGTATGCAAAGGCAAAGGATTTGGGCTACGAAGGCTCTCTGGAAGAGTTTTTAGCAACGGTCAAGGGCGAAAAAGGCGAAGCGGGCGTAGGCATTAAAGAAATCAAATTGAATAAGCTCGGTGAGCTTGTTATTGTGCTGACCAACAGCACGGAAACGAACTTGGGCAAAATTGCAGGAAAATCGGAAATACATACGCACGATTGGGAAGAGAAAATAGTCTTCCATGAAGCTACCTGTAAGCAAAAAGGCTTATTCGTACAATATTGCGCTTCGTGCGACGACGAAAAAGTGATTGTAGAGGACAGAGTAAACTGTTCTTATAAAGAAGGGCTTTGCATTTGGTGTGAAGACTTGCAAACAAAAGGATTAGAATATGCGTTGAACGATGAAGGAACGAGCTACTCCTTGATTGAAATAGGTGAGTGTAAAGATACGGATATTGTGATTCCTGCAAAATTTAACGGTTTGCCTGTGACGAGCATTGGGAATTATGCGTTCTCTCATTGCAGTAGTTTAACGAGTATCACTATTTCGAATAGTGTGACGAGCATTGGACGGGATGCGTTCGCTTATTGCAGTAGTTTAACGAGTATCACTATTCCGAACAGCGTGACGAGCATTGGGGAGTATGCGTTTTATAATTGCGAGAGTTTAACGAGTATAGAAATTCCGAATAGCGTGACGAGCATTGGACGGGATGCGTTCAGTCGGTGCAGTAGTTTAACGAGAATCGAAGTAGGAAAAGGGAACACGGCGTATCGATCGATAGACGGGAATTTATACAGCAAAGACGGGAAAACGTTAATACAATACGCCATAGGAAAAACGGCGACTTCGTTTACAACCCCTAACAGCGTGACGAGTATTGGGAATTATGCGTTCTATAATTGCAACAATTTAACGAGCGTGACAATTGGAAACGGTGTGACGAGTATTGGGGATTATGCGTTCTATATTTGCAGGAGTTTAACGAGCGTGACGATTGGAAACAGCGTGACGAGCATTGGGTATTGGGCGTTCGCATATTGCAACCGACTGGTTGAAGTAGTCAATAAATCACCACATATTACGGTGGAAAAAGGTTCGATTGAAAATGAATATTTAGGATGTTATGCTTTTGCGGTATATAACAGTGAAGATACATTCACGGGAACGAAGCTTACGAATGATAACGGATATATCGTATATACAGACGGAGTAGAAAAGATTTTAGTGGGATATTTTGGCGAAGAAACGGCATTGACCCTACCGAGTTATATCACGGAAATCAATCAATATGCGTTCGTTGGTTGCAGTAGTTTAACAAGTATAAAAATTCCAAACAGCGTGACGAGTATTGGAGATTATGCGTTCGCGCTGTGCGGAAGTTTAACGAGCATAGAAGTAGGAAAAGAAAACACGGCGTATCAATCGATAGACGGGAATTTGTATAGCAAAGACGGGAAAACATTGATACAATATGCAATAGGAAAAAAGGCGATTTCGTTTGAAATTCCTAACGGCGTGACGAGTATTGGGAATTATGCGTTCTATAATTGCAACAATTTAACGAGCGTGAAAATTGGTGATGACGTGACGAGTATTGGGGATTGGACATTTGCGCTGTGCGGAAATTTAACGAGTATCACTTTTAAGGGTATGATTGGAGAATGGAATAAGATTGAAAAAGGTAGCATGTGGAATACGGGCATTCCTGCGACGAAAGTGGTTTGCACGGGCGGGGAAGTAGAGTTGTAAAATTTGAAAAATTAGGATAAAAGGGAAAGCTCTTGGAGAACAGGGGCTTTTCTTTTTTTATGCAAAATGCAGAGTGATGGGATTGCCGCGGTCGCGTTGCTCCCTCGCAATGACGGGGGGATAATGCAGAGTGGTGGGATTGCCGCGGTCGCGTTGCTCCCTCGCAATGACAAGCATTGCGAATCGCAAGCTGAGCGCAATGACGGAGGAAAGGTCAAGAGGATTCTTTGAGTTTTTTTGGAAATTGTTGGAAAAAATTTTTAAAAGTGGCATAATGTTGTCATATTTTATGTGCTATACTACTTTCAAATACGAACAAATGTTCGGATTTTTGCAAAAAAAGTGGCAGTCAGGACTGGACAAATCGGAAATTCGTGGCATAATGGTTGCGCTGTCGGGTGCGGAAGTGGTGGGATTGCCGCGCTTCGCTCGCAATGACAAGCATTGCGAATCGCAAGCTGAGCGCAATGACAGGGCGCAGGGCGCGAATTCGAGTAAAATGATTAAACGACAAGAAAGGCAGGTGAGTAAGTTGGACAGTTACGTAAAAGCAATTTTATATACCTATCCCAAAATGCAGAAGATGAAGGAGGATTACGAAGTACATATTCGAAATAAAGCGTACTTTTCCTATACGGGAAGCACGGCGACGGATAAGCTTTGCGAGTATATCGCGGGGCAGATCTTGGAGCTTCGCACGCTCGAACGCTTAAAGGCGATCGTGGACGGGATATGGCAAAAGCTTACGGAAACCGAGCGTTTCTTGGCAGAACTCAAATATTTCGGAAAATCGAAAAAGACGACCGCCGAAGCGATCGCCGAAAGAGGTAAGGAGTTTTTAAAGAAAAAATTCGAGGGCTTGAAAAGCGAGCGGAATTATTTCCGTAGGCAAGAGCGGCTTTTGAAAAAGATCGGCGCGTTTTTACGCGGAGCGGGGATCACCGAGGAAGTGTTTTTGAGCGAGTTTGCCTGTATTGCCGTGCTAAGGCTTGCCTATCGGTTCGTGAAGGCGGGCAAGGAAAAGCGGGTGAACAAAAAGGAAAAGCAGTTTATTCTTCGGGATCGTAGGGCTGACGGCGGGGAGACCGTAACAGAATCGCCGCAAGTAAAGGAACTAACAGGCAAAGAAGAATGAGGATCGTCGTTTGCACGGGCGAAGAACTGCTTTTCGCGCTTTCCTTATTTTCCCCCGACGGCGCGGAAGTGGTTTGGTCTTGAAGCCGTTCGTAGTATTCCCCGTTTTCGGGATAGGAAAAGGCGTCGGGGCGGGGCAGATAGCCGAACGCGCCGTCTTGCAAAACGTAGCAATAGGTTTCCGAACCGATCTTATAATCCCCGTAGTAGGTGCAACTTTTCGTGATCTGCGTTAAGAAGGGCGCGCCCGTCGCGCCGTCGATCGTGTAGGTGACCTCGAAGGTTTTGTATAAGTACGGTTTGGTCGGCGTATAGTCTACGAAGGTGAGCTCCGCCGTTTTGCAATAGCCCGTGAGCGTTTGGGAATCGGCGGCGTTATCCCCGTATTCGACTTTGCAAAAATCCGAGGCGACTTCGAGTACTTTCACGAAATAGCTTTTCGGGAGCGTGAAAAGCCCCTTGCGTTCGGTTTTGTCCGAATAGAAATACGTTTCGTCGCCTAACACACAAGCGTAGGAACTCGTCGTTTCCGCAACCGCTATGCGAGCGGGCAGGGCGGGGAATAGAAGGAATAAATATAGGAGAGGCAAAATTGCCGACAATAATAATCGTTTCATAAGCTTTATTATAAAATAATGAAAGAGCTTGTTTTTGGCAGTTTGACGGAGATTATGAGAGAGATTGTAGAAAAATTACGGGAGATAGAAGCCGAACAGGCTCGACGAAAGGAAGCGGACAAGCTGGCGGCGTATAACGCGGGCGAAAAACGGCACGAAAAGCAGATCGCATTTCATAAATGTACCAAGCGCAACCGTTGGGTGTTCGGCGGAAACCGATCGGGAAAGACGGAGTGCGGGGCGGTGGAATGCGTGTATCTTGCGCGGGGTATTCACCCCTATCGCGAGAATAAAGCGGGGGTTGCGGGGTGGGTGGTGTCGCTGTCGGCGCAGGTGCAACGGGACGTGGCGCAAAAGAAGATCTTGCATTATCTGAGGAAGGACTGGATCGAGGAGATCGTGATGCTGAGCGGGCGTAAGGATTCCCCCGAAAACGGCGTGATCGATTTTATACGGGTGAAAAGCGCGCTCGGCGGGAGCTCGGTGATCGGGTTTAAAAGCTGCGATCAGGGGCGGGAAAAGTTTCAGGGCGCGTCGCTGGATTTCGTATGGTTCGACGAAGAGCCGCCCGAAGATATTTATACGGAATGCCGTATGCGCGTGATGGACAGGGCGGGCGAGGTGTTCGGCACGATGACGCCACTCAAAGGCTTGACCTTTTTGTATCGGGAAATTTATATGAACCGACACGACGACCCCGAGGTGTGGTACGAGTTTATGGAATGGAAGGACAATCCCTATCTTTCCGAAAAAGAAGTGGCGGCGATGGAGAAATGCTTGGACGAGCCGCAGTTGCAAGCGAGAAGGTACGGGCGGTTTGCCGCCGCCGAAGGGCTCGTTTATCCCGAATTCGACGAGCGGGTGCACGTGATCGAGCCGTTTGCCGTGCCGAAAGAGTGGCAGGACGAAATTTCCATCGACCCCGGGCTGAACAATCCTTTGTCGGCGCATTGGTACGCGGTGGATTACGACGATAACGTGTACGTGATCTACGAGCATTTCGCGGCGGGGAAGGATATCGATTTTCACGCGGCGGAAATCAAGCGGATATGCGGGTTGCTCGGGTGGAAAACGGACGGCAAAGGGCGGGTTTCGGCGTTGATCGACAGCGCGGCGAAGCAACGGACCTTGGCGGGGGTGAAAAACGTGTGCGAGCTGTTTTACGAGCGGGATATTCTGGTGAATCCGAACGTGGAAAAGGATCTGTTCTCGGGGATCGCACGGGTGAAAAGCTATTTGAATCAAGCGAACGGCTTGCCGAATATTTATATTTTCAACACCTGCGTGAATTTGATTCGGGAGCTGAAAGGGTATTTTTGGGGGAGCGGGGATACGCCGAGGAAAACGGACGATCACGCGCTGGACGAAATGCGGTATTATTTGATGTCGCGCCCGAAAAAGAGCCCGCTCGAAACGGAAAAGAGCGTTATACAAAAGGATAAGGAGCGAAGGCTCAGGGCGCTTCGCGCGAAACGAATATAAGGAGGTAAACAAGTGGCGAAAAAACGACGGGAGCAGATTGGCGACGCGCTTTTAAAGGTAGCGTTGGGGTGTAGCGTAGAGGAGGTGACGGAGGAATACGCGGAGACGGACGGAGAACTTCGGCTGACCAAACGGAAAAAGACGAGGCGGGATATTCCCCCTGATCTGAAAGCCGTGCAGATGCTTTTAGCGGACGGCGGGGGCGAGGGGGTGAGCGCGATGTCGGACGAGGAGCTCGAAGAGGAGCGAAAGCGGTTGCTTAGCGAACTGGAAAAATCGTCGCCGAAAAAGGAGAAGAAAGCGGCGAAGCCGCGCGCGAAATCGAGAGTAAAACGAAAAAGCAAGCAGGCAGGTACGAAATGAAATTATTTTTAAGGAGAAAACGGAATGGAGTTTAAAGAGTACGGATTGACGGAAAAGCAAGAGGCGGAAGCCAAAAGGAGATGGGAAGAAAAGGTCGCGGCGGAAGTGACGGCGGACTTTTTAAAACGGCGAGAAGAGAGAAAGGCGATCGAAAACGGTTGGGCGCTGAATATGAATTTCCTTTCGGGGAATCAGTATTGCGATCTTTCCCCCTTCGGCGGGCTGGTGGAAGAGGACAAGCGGTTTTATTGGCAATCGCGCAGGGCGTTTAATCATATCGCGCCGCTCGTGGACGCGAGGGTGGCGAAGATCGGGAAATTGCAACCCACGCTGACCGTTCGCGCTTTTTCCGACGAGGACGGGGATCTGAAAGCGGCGAAGCTCGCTACGGGAATCCTTAAATTTACCGCGGAAAAAATCGGGCTCTCCGAAACGGTCGCGAAAGCGATCCTTTGGTCGGAGGTGTGCGGGAGCGCGTTTTATAAGACGCTTTGGGACGAAAACGGCGGGCGACAAGTCGCGGTGACGGAGGACGGAAAGCCCGTTTACGAAGGCGAGGTGAGCGTGACGGCGGTTTCGCCGTTCGGGATCTTTCCCGATAATCTGTTTGCCGAAGAAATTTCGGCGCTCGGGAGCATTATTCACGCGCAGGTGGTGTCCGTGGAATACGTCAAGGAAAAATTCGGCGTGTTCGTGGATGGGGAAGAGGTGTACGAGCCGTCCTTGATCGCGTACAGCGAGCCTTCGGCGGGAAAACAACCCGCGCCGACGGGGAAAACGACGGAGAAAGCCAAGGAAAGCGTGATCTTGATCGAACGCTACACCGCGCCGAGCTCGGAAGAAAAGGACGGAAGATTGGAGATCGTTGCGGGCGGGAAGCTTTTATATTACGGGCCGTTGCCCTATAAAAACGAGAACCGCGAGGAGAGAGGTTTTCCGTTCGTGAAGCAGGATTCCCTGCGGTTGCCGGGGGCGTTTTTCGGGAGCAGCGTGATCGATAGACTCATTCCCGTGCAAAGGGCGTATAACGCGGTGCGAAACCGCAAGCACGAGTTTTTGAACAGGCTTTCGATGGGGGTGTTGACCGTCGAGGACGGGTCGGTGGATACCGACGAGCTCGCCGAAGAAGGGCTGTTGCCCGGGAAGGTACTCGTGTACCGTCAGGGCGGGAAAGCGCCCGAAATGCTCGATTGCGGGAACGTACCGAGCGAGTTTAAGGAAGAGGAAGAATGGCTCGAACAGGAGTTCGAGAAGATCAGCGGCGTTTCGGAACTGACGAGAAATTCCTCGCCTACGAGGGTGACGAGCGCGACGGGATTACAGCTTTTACTCGCGCAGGACGATTCGAGGCTTTCGGCGACCGTTTCGAGTATGGAACGGGCGGTCAAGGAAGTCGGGCGGCAGATTTTAAGGCTGTATAAGCAATTCGCGGGCTCGGCGAGGCTGATGAGCTTGGCGGGGGAGAACAAGAAAGCGCAGGCGTATTATTTTTCCTCGTCCGAGGTGCTGGCGAGCGATATCGTGTTTGAAACGGAGAGCGCGGCGAGCCCTGAAAGAAAGCGGGAAATTTTGTTGCAGCTGTTCGAGGCGGGGCTGTTGACGGAGGAGGACGGAAGCGTTTCGAGGGAGAACAGACACCGCATTTTGGAGGCGTTCGGTTTCGGGAGCTACGAGAGTGCGAAGGATATTTCTTCCTTACATATCGCAAAAGCGGGAGAAGAAAACGCGTTGATCGTGAAAGAGGAGATCGAACCCGACGACTACGACGATCACGATTTGCATATCGGGGAGCATACGAGATTTTTGCTGTCGGCGGAGTTCAAAAAGCTGTGCGGGAAGAAAAATACGGACGAAAAAGCGCTGAAAGAAAGGTTTACGGCGCATATGAAAAAACACGAAAAAATCAAAAAACAAAAAACGAATAAGGAGGCAGATTGATTATGGAACGAAAGGAGAACGTTTGCGTGGGAACGGAAGCGGAGCAGATCGCGGAGGCGAAAGAGAAGGAAGGCTCGACGGCTTTCGGAAAGTTTAGGGACGCAAACGCCCTGATGCGGGCGTACGAGGCGTTGGAGGCGGAGTTTACGAGGCGCAGTCAACGGCTTAAAGAGCTGGAAAAGCAGACGGATAATTTCGGGGCGAGCGGCGGAAACGAGGCGGAAAAGCTTTTAAAAACCGCGGCGAAACGAAAAGAGCGGGAACGGGCGTTCGACGCGTTCGTTGCCGAGCTGGAAAACAAGCCCACCGCCGTTTTAGGCGGGAAACCCGTTGCGCCCGATACGCAATCCGAACCCGAAGAAAAGGGGGCGGAAAAAGCGGAGCTCGTGGAAGATAAGGCGTTGGAGTCGGAAACGAAGGCGGAAAAAGCGGAGAAAGAAGTGAAGGCGGTCGGCGGGCTCGTCGAAAAAAATCAGAATATGAATTGCCGCGAAACAGCCGAAGAAGAGGACTTGGAAACGCTTTATCGAAAAGCGAGCGGAAACGAGGGCGTGAGGCTTCGGATCGTGGGGGATTATCTCTCGTCGATACAAGGAGCGGGCGCGCCCATCACGCGCGGCGGAAGGGGGTTGCTCGTCGCCCCGCCGCAACGCGCAAAATCGATTGCGGAAGCGGGCGGAATGGCGCTTCGGTTTTTCGAAAAGGGCGGGCAGTCGTAACGGCGGGTTACGCGAAAGAAAAAAAATCATTAAAAAAAGGAGAAATTATTTATGGTAACTTTAACTACGGCGGATAACGCTTTAAAATCTTTTTATCTTGACGCGGTGAGCGAACAGCTCAACACGAAGGCGAATCCTTTCCTTGCGAAAATTCAGCGTTCCACTTCGGACGTGTGGGGCAAAGACGTGAGAAAAATGGTGAAGATCGGCGTGAACGGCGGTATCGCTGCGGGTACGGAAACGGGTTCGCTTCCTACCGCTTCCAATAACGATTACGTGCAGTTCGTCGCGCCGCTGAAAAACCTTTACGGTACGATCGAGATTTCCGATAAGGCGATCAGAGCTTCGCAAAACAACGAGGGCGCGTTCGTGAATTTATTGAACGACGAAATGCAATCGCTCGTGAAAAGCGCGTCGTTTAATTTCGGCAGAATGCTCTTTGGCGACGGTACGGGCAAGCTCGGCGAGGTTATGTCCGTTTCCGATACGGGCGTGGTGACGATGAACACCGTGAAAAATATCGTGGAAGGAATGATACTCAATTATCACAACCTTTCCGGCTCGAAGATCACGCTTGCGAGCGGCAGACGCGTCGTGGCGGTGGACAGAGTGAACAAGACGGTCACGCTCGCGGGCAGCGCGCTCAGCGAAACTCAGCTTCCCGCAGGCTCGTCCGCGTACGTGCAGACTTCGAAGGATTCCGAAATTACGGGGCTTGCGGCGCTCTTTGACGAAACGCTTCCCCTCTACGGCGTGGACCGTGCGGCTTACGGTATGTTGACGCCTTATAAAAAGACGGACGTCGGCGAAATTTCCGAGGACGTGATCCAGACCGCGATCGACGCGATCGAGGAAAGCTCGGGGAGCAAGGTCAACTTTATCGTTTGCTCGTGGGGGGTAAGACGCGCGCTTGCGGCGTATTTCAGAAAGTATATGGTCGCGATGCCGACGATGGAATTCGAAGGCGGCGTGAAGGCGTTGAGCTTCAACGGTATTCCCGTGATCGCGGACAGATTCTGCCCCGACGGAACGATGTACCTTTTGAACACGGACGACTTTAAGATTCATCAGCTTTGCGATTGGCAGTGGCTGGAAGGGGACGACGGCAAGGTGTTGAAGCAGACCGCGGGCAAGCCCGTGTATACGGCGACCCTCGTCAAGTACGCCGAGCTTATGTGCGATCGCCCGAACGGACAGGGTATGCTTTCGGGAATCACCGAGGCGTAAAAGTGAGCCGAACCCGCGTATGCGTTTTTTCCGCATACGCGGGACAATAAAAAAAAGGAGGAGCATATGACCGTTAAAGAAATTATTTTGTTGGCGGCAAACGAGGTGGGTTGCGGCGAAAAGGTGCAAGCCTATCTTGCGGGCGGGGCGGACGGAGAGGCGGAAACGCTCGCGTTTTTGAGGTGTTTTAACCTCGTTGAGAGCGAGCTCGCGCTCGATTATTTGCCGCTTACCGCGGAGGACGAAGTCGCTTCGGATACGGGCGCGGTCGCCTTTTCCGCGCTTTCCAAACCCGCCGTGCGCGTGGTGAAGGTCACGGACGAGTGGGGGAACGAAGCGCCGTTCAAGCTGTATCCCGATAAGCTCAAAACGTTGCCGGGAAAGGTGAAGATCGAGTATACGTATACGCCTACGGAAAAGGATTTGAACGGTACGCCCGACGATACCCGCCGAACTTCGATCAGGCTGTTTGCGTTCGGCGTGGCGGCGGAGTATTGCTTGGCGACGGGCGCGTACGAGGAGAGCACCGTGTGGGATAAGAAATACAAAGAGGCGATCGAGGCGACCTACCGTTGCTCGAAGGCGAGAAAAATTCAATCGAGAAGGTGGGCGTGACGGTGGTTGGATATACAAAGAGTAACTTTGAGCCGAGCGGGAAAAATTTCCGCGTCCGATTTTCGAGGTTTTCGCTCGGTAAAGGCAAGCAGGCGGAAAAGCAATCGGGCGTTTTATACGGGTCGGAGAGCAAAAATTGCGATCTTTCGGACGGGAGATTGACTTGCGGCGTGGGGGCTTCGGCGTTTACGAACGCGCAGGGCGCGGAGCTGGAAATTCCCGAAGCGAGCTCGCTCACGGTGTTTTCCTACCGTTCGGGTTTATATAATTATAAATACCGCTTAGGGTATACGGACGGCGCGGGCGGCGTGTTTTTATATAATACGTCGAGCGGGGCGTTCGAGGATATTTTGGGCGGGACGAGCGAGGCGTTCGTTTTCGAAGCGATGAGCGGGAGCAAAGAAGGGATTTTGATGCTGTATAACGCTTCGGGGGCGTGGACTTACGCCCGTTCGGGTACGCTTACGCAACAGCTTACGAGGAATATCCTCGCGGGGTGTTTTTACGGCGAGCGCGCCTTTTTTGCGGCGCATCCGTTTACCGTGCTCTATTCTTCGTCGCTCGACCCGAGCGTGTTCACGGAGGACGTGGAGGAAGCGGGCAAGATCGAATTTCCCTCCGATAAGGGAAAAATCCATTCCTTTGCGGAGCTGAACGGAAAGCTTTACGCTTTTCGCGAAAACGGGGTTTTGCAAATTACGGCGAAGGGCTCGGCGCTCGATTTCGAAGCGAACGAGATCGAGCTTGCGATCGGCGGGATTTTTAAAGGCAGCGTCGGGGCGTGTGGGAAGTATATCTTTTTCCTGACGGCGGAAGGGCTGTTTGCCTTCGACGGAACGGGCGTGGAGAAAATTCTGACGGAGCTGGAAATTTTTCCGCTTGCGGAAGGGCAAGCGTGTACGAACGCGTGCGTGCGCGGGAAATATTATCTGCAATATCTCGATCGGAGCGGAAGCAAGAAAGCGATCGTCGTGGACGGTACGGGGAAAAGCGGGTATTATACCTTTTATAAAAAAGCGTTGTCCGATTGCGACGGGCGCGGGCTGTTTTTAAAAGACTCCGCCGTCTACGCGATCGACGAAAACGCGGCGTTACCCCAAGGGGAAAGCTATTATTTCAAAGCGGAAACGGAGTTTGGCGTGACGGGTGAAAAGACCTTGAAAACCCTGCGTCTTAAAGGAGAAGGGTTGCTCAAAGCCGTCCTTTCGAGCGAGCGCGCGACAAGGGAATTCGAAGTCGATTTAACGGGCGGCGATGCCGTTTTGAAAATCGGGCTGAAAGGCAAGGCGTTTTCTTTGGAATTCCATCTGCAAAAGGGGAGCGCGGTGAAGGAAGCGGAAGCGGAGCTTTACGCGCTTACAAAATAACGGGGAGGCGAAAGAAAAATGGTGATCGACGTGATCTCGTTTACCGACGAGCAGTACGCGGCGCTTTCGGAAGAACAGATTCTGGAAGTGAAGAGCGTACAGTTGAAGGTGAACAAACTGCGAGCGAAAGCGGAAACGCTAGAAGCGGAAATGAAGTTCAAGCTTTTGGAAAACGGCGTGGGAAGATCGTCCGCACTTGCGTATTATACCGCGCGGGAAACGGGGAAGATCGAACAGGAGATCGAGGCGCTTCGGGAAGGACTACTGTTTTATTTGCGGTTTTCGGCGAAGCCCGAATCGGGAGGAAGCGACGCGCCGTACACGGTGGATTATTCGCTTACCTACGAGGAGCGGTTTACGATCGTAAAAGCGTATTACGAAACGACCTATACCAACGCTTCGGAGCGGTATACGGCGTTTAAAGCGGACGAAGTAGCGGTGGTGTATCTGGGAGAATTGTATCCCGGTCTGCACGATTATTTCAAGAACCAAGCGGGCGCGTAGGGGATACTTTCGAAAGTAAATCGCGCGAAGAAGCGGGAAATTCGGCAAGTGGGTGTAAATCCGTTGCGTTTTTTCCGCTTTTTTGTTATAATAAGCGGGAATACGAAGGTTTTCGCGCGGAAGCGTTCGCGGGGAAACGAAAGGAGAAAGGTATGATACCCAAAATTGCCGTAAAAAAACTCGACGAAAAGGCGGTGCTTCCGACCTACGGTTCGGATTACGCCGCGGGAGCGGATCTTTACGCGTTGACGGACGGAGAGGTGGAGATTTTGCCGAACGAGACCAAGCTGATCAGAACGGGGCTTTCGATGGAGATTCCCGAAGGCTACGCGGGGCTCATTTACGCGCGGAGCGGACTTGCTTCCAAGCGCGGGCTTGCGCCTGCGAATAAAGTGGGCGTGGTGGATTCAGACTATCGCGGGGAGGTGATGGTCGCCCTGCATAATCATTCCGCGATACCGCAGAAAATCGTTAGCGGCGAGAGGATCGCCCAACTCGTCGTAACTCCGTTTTTGAAGGTGTGCTTTAAGGAGGCGGACGAGCTTTCTCAAACGGTGCGCGGCGAAGGCGGATTCGGGAGTACGGGCAGGAAGTAAGGCGGTAGAAGTTATGTCGATGAGAATGAGAAGAAAGCGCAATTTCGACGCGAGAATGGACGCTTGCGCCGATTTGCTTTTGGCGCGGGGTGCGAACGGGATACTGAATATGAAAGAGGCGGCGGAGAACTTCCGCGCGCTCGTCGATTTTCGCGCGACGTTTAAAAACGACAATCCCGTTATGCTGGAAATCGGGTGCGGAAAAGGCGGGTTCGTCTGCGAGCTTGCAAAGAAAAACCCTAATATAAACTATATCGCGCTCGAAAAGATGAGCAACGTGGTATTGACGGCGATGGAACGGGTAAAGGCGGAAGGGCTTGAAAATATCCGCTTTTTGAATATTCGCGCGGAGTGCTTGCCCTGCTATATCCCCGAAGGGAGCTTAGAGGGGATCTATCTCAATTTTTCCACGCCCTTGCCAAAGCTCGGCTACGCCACGCAACGGCTGACCCACCGTAACTTTTTAAAGGTGTATAAAAAGCTTTTGAAGGTCGGGGGCAGAGTACTGCAAAAGACGGATAACCGCGACTTTTTCGAGTTCTCGCTCGAAGAATACGCCGCGTGCGGGTTTGCGCTTGAACGGGTGACCTACGACCTGCACGAAAACGGGAATCCCGACTGGAATATCGTGACCGAATACGAGCAAAAATGGGTGGAGCAGGGTTTACCTATCCATCGTGTGGAAGCGGTGTTTTTGGGGTGAGCGGTATGAAAAAAATTTTTGCGGGGCTGGTGGCGGCGTGTTGTTTGTTTTCGGGTCTGCTCACCGCTTGCGATAAAAAAACGGACGGTGAAATTTACGTGTACGCGCCCGACGGCGCGCCCGCGCTCGCGCTTGCTTACGCGATGTATTCGGATAAAAAAGACGACGGCGTGACCTACGAGGTCGTGAACGCGTCTACGATCGAAACCTATCTTACCTATTCGAACGAGCAGAAAAACGCCGACCTTTGCGTGTTGCCTTTGAATACGGCGAGCAAGCTGGTCGGTTCGGGAGAGAATTATCAACTTTTAGGCGCGGTAACGCACGGGAATTTATATATGCTTTCCACGCAAAGTTCGCAGTATTCGCGGGGGAATTTATCCTCGCTCGTCGGGAAAACGGTGGGCGTTGTGCAGCTTCAAAACGTGCCGGGAATCGTGTTTAAGGTGATTTTAAACGATCTCGGTATCCCGTTTTGCTTACTTCAAAACGACGACGCGGTCGATCCCGAAAAAGTCAATCTTCGCGCGGTGACGCCCGATCAGGTCGCGCCTACGGAGGGGATCGATTTATTCGTCGCGCCCGAACCTGCGGCGAGCGTGAAGGCGAAAAAAACGGCTTTGGAATTCGTCGGCGATTTGCAAGAATTATACGGCGGGGAGCGGGGGTATCCGCAAGCGGTTTTGGTGGCAAAACGCAGTTTAATAGAGAAAAAAGGCGAGTTTGTAGACTCGTTTTTGAAAAAGGTCGAGGACGGCGAAAAATGGCTGGAAACGGCGGAAACTTCGGCGATCTGTTCCGCGATCTCGGCGCATTTGACCAAAGGTCTCACGCCGAGTTTGACGGTGGATAATCTTTCGCGCGAGGCGATCGCCCGTTCGGGCGTATGGTTTTCTTCGGCGCAAGAGGGTAAGGCGGAAATCAACGGTATCCTCGCAAAAATGATTGCGGTCGGCGGGGCGGCTTCGCCCGTAGAAGAAGAATTTTTTGCAAAATAAGCGTTTGTGAGGCGATAGGTGAAAAAAGGAGAAAAGTATCTCAAAAAAATACTTTTTACGCTCGGCGCGTTCGGCGTTTTGCTTTTGATCTGGCAAATCGCCTTTTTTTGCGTTGGAAATCCGCTCGTGTTGCCGTCGCCTTGGGAATGTTTCGGGGAGTTTTTCGTTTTGCTTTCAAAAGCGCGGTTTTGGGAAAACTTCTTCGCGACCTTCCTGCGCGCGGTTTCGGCGTTCGTGCTGTCTGCGGTTTTGGGACTTGGCTTTGCCTTGATCTCGTACCTGCTACCTTCCTTTCGGGCCTTTTTGACCCCGATCGCGGCGTTTTTACGCGCGTTGCCCACGGTGGCGGTCATCCTTGTGATACTCGTATTTTTATCGCCCGCAAGCGCGCCCGTGGCGGTGGCTTCTCTTGCGCTCGTGCCCGCGTTGTATTCCTCTGCGCTCGCCGCGTTTTTTAGCGTGGACGAGGAGCTTATCGAGCTTTGCAGAGTTTACCGCGTGCCCGTTAAAAAACGGGTGTTTTCGCTGTATCTGCCCGCCGCTACGCCGTATTTGATCCGCGAGGGAACGGCGGGATTGTCGTTTTCGTTAAAGCTTGCCGTATCGGCGGAAGTGCTTGCAAGTACTTTTCAAAGTATCGGCGGTATGATGCAAGAGGCAAAACTGTATTTGGAGATCTCGTCGCTGTTTGCGTTGACGGTTGCGGTCGTGCTCGTCGGATTTTTGTTGGAAGGCGTGGGCGCGATACTTGCCCGCCGCGTGGAGAGGAGGGTGAAATGAAGATCGAAAATTTACGAAAATCTTACGGCGATCAGGTCGTGTTCGACGGGTTCGACCTTGAAATAACGGAAAGGGAGATCTTGTGCGTACTCGGACCTTCGGGTGTGGGAAAAACTACCCTTTTAAAGATATTGTCGGGCTTAACACCCTACGAGGGCAGGCTGGACGGCATACCCGAGCGGGTCGGGTATATTTTTCAAGAGCCGCGATTGATCCCGAATCTGACCGTGAAGGAGAACCTTGCGTTCACGGGGGGTGAGGCGCAGAAAATCGAGAAAATGCTCGAAGAAATCGGGCTTTCGGCGCACGCGGAAAAACGCCCGAAAATGCTTTCGGGCGGGGAAAAACAGCGCGTGGCGATCGCACGGGCGTTCTTGTCCGATTCGCCGCTTTTATTGATGGACGAACCCTTTTCCGCACTCGATACCGCTTTGAAAATGCGGCTTACGGACTTGTTTTTGCGGATTTGGGAGAAAGAAAAGCGGACGGCGGTGTTCGTCACGCACGATTTGGGCGAGGCGCTTGCCGTAGGGCATAGGATCGTCGTTTTGAAAAAGGGCTCGATTGCGTTGGATATTCGTGCGGACGAGGAAAACGCGAAAGAGAAATTGTTGGAATGCTTGGTAACGGAATGAATTAAGTACAGAATGCAGAGATTGCCGCGGTCGCGTTGCTCCCTCGCAATGACAGGGACGCCGACCAAAAATTATTATAAAATTTTTTCTTTCACCTTGCAAAATAGTTGACTTTTTAGGGGGGGGGGGTGCTAAAATGATGCATAGGAGGTTTTTTAGACTATGCGAAAAATCAAAAAATTTATTATTGGGGCGTTGCTGTGCGTGTGTTCGCTTTTGTGTGCGGTCGGCGCGGTCGCTTGCGGGGAGGAAGAATCAAAAAAGATCGTTTATAAAGACGAGTATCTTACCGCAAAGGATTATCAACGAATCGAGGTTTCTTACGTACAGGACGGGAGTATCGTCCTTTTAAAAGAAAGGGTAGTGCCCGAAGTGAAAGACGAACATTCTTGGGCTGTATACGATTTAACGACGGGAATCACCGTCAACGCGGGATATTCTATCAAAGCGTGGTATACCGACGATAGCCGTCAAGAGACCGTATTTCCCCAAGACGGTACGGTACTTTACGGCACGAACGACTACGTGATCGATATCGTGAACGCGTCGGGGGAAACCGTGCAAAGCTATACCTTGCACGTACACGGGGTTTGCAAATCGTCCGAGCACGTTTGGGGCGAATGGGCGTTTGGCGGAAATTGCTTCATCGAGGAATATACGGGAAGAACTTGTTCGACTTGCGCAAAAATTCAAAAGAAGAACGTTGTGAAGAGAAATGCACATAATTACGTGAACGGCGTTTGCGATCTTTGCGAAAAAACCGCTACGCCGACGGAGCTTTTTACCTTTTCCGAAGGAGAAACGGGATATACGCTTACGGGCGTGCAAGGAGAGTTGCCGGAAAAGGTCGTTCTTCCCGATTACTACGCGAAAAAACCCGTGGTAAAAGTTTCTTCTTTCGCCTTTCAGGGAAAGGGCGGAATGAAGAGCTTGCTCGTGCCCGAAAGCATAACGGAGATTCTGGAGTACGCCTTTGAAAATTGTCCTGATTTAGAAAGCGTTGGATTACCTGACGGTATTTCGTTGGGATGCGGTTGTTTTAGAAATTGTACGGCGCTGAAAGAGTTTTCCGTGCCGTATGATACCAAAACGATAAGCCCCGACTTGTTGTATGGGTGTAGCGCGCTGACGTCGGTGGAGATTCCCGAAGGAATTACGGAGATCGGATCGGGCGCGTTTAACGGTTGCTCTTCGCTGTACGACGTGAATTTGCCCCTTACGTTGAGAAAAATCGGAGAATGGGCGTTCGACGGTTGTTCTTCGCTGGAAAGCCTCGAATTTCCCGAAGGAATCACCGAGCTCGACAGTTTTAGCTGTAAAAATTTAAAAACGGTAAGTTTGCCTGATTCTTTGGTTTCGTTGAAAGGGGGCTTTAGTAGCGATAAGCTTACGTATAACGAATATAAGTACGGGAAATATTTGGGAAATTCTTCTAATCCTTATGTGGTGTTAGTGAGTGTGAGCACGGACGATATTCCGAATGCAAACGCTTTTGAAATTCACGAGGATACGAAAATTATCGGCACGTTTGCCGTCGACGACGGTATGGGAAAATTGGAGAGGATCAATATTCCCAAAAACGTCGTCACGTTAGAGAACATTGCTTTCGAGCTCGTTTCCCACGTGGAGGAATATACCGTTTCGGAAGGAAATCAAGCGTTTAAGGCGGTAGACGGCAATTTATATACGGCGGACGGAAAAACGCTCGTGCGCTACGCGAGCGGAAGCGAGGCGACGGAATTTACCGTGCCGAACGGAGTGGAGAAAATTGCGTCGAAGGCGTTTGACAGAGCGGTGAATCTAACGAAAATTTCCTTGCCCGACGGCTTGGAAACGATCAAGGAGGAAGCCTTTTACGCGTGTAGAGAGTTGAAAGAGATCGTAGTTCCCGACAGCGTGAGTTTGTTGGGGAACGCTGCGTTTAGCGCTTGCTACGCGCTCGAAAAGGCGACGGTCGGGAAGGGCGTTTCGTCCATTTCTTGGAGCTTATTCCGCGATTGCTTGGCGTTGGCGGAGGTTACGTATAACGGCACGGTCGCAGAATGGAACGCGTTGGAGAAGGGCGATATGTGGAAGGACGGCGCGCCGTTTACGAAGGTCGTTTGTTTGGACGGAGAAGCGACGGTTTAAAAGATGGAAAAGAAAAAGCAAAAACGCTTGCGGACTCGCGGGCGTTTTTTGCTTGCCTTTTTTGGAAAAATGAGGTATACTGATTACGATAAACTTTTATCGATAAAGGAGTTTTTATATGGAAAAAGAAATCTCGAAAGCGACGGTGGCGAGAATGCCGTTATATCTTCGGTTTTTACAGGAAGAAAATTCAAAGGGTTCGGTATACATTTCTTCCACGGTTATTGCACAGAATATTTCCGTATCGGCGGTGCTGGTACGAAAAGACCTTGCGCTCGTTTCCTCGGAAGCGGGCAGACCTCGGCTCGGGTTTGGGGTTACCCGCCTGATCGCGGATATCGAGAAGTTTTTGGGCTATGACAGCGAATCCGACGCGATCATCGTCGGCGCGGGCGGGCTTGGACGGGCGTTTCTCGGCTACGAAGGATTTAAGCAAAACGGGCTGAATATCGTGGCGGCGTTCGATCGCGACGAAAGGCTCGTCGGCGCGGAGATCTCGGGCAAGAAAGTTTTGCCGATGGAAACGCTTGAAAGCTTCGTCGAGGAAAAGAAAATACGCATCGGGATCATCACCGTTCCCAAATCCGCCGCGCAGGAAGTGCTCGATAAGCTCGTGGCGGCGGGCGTGAAGGCGATCTGGAATTTTGCGCCCGCGCCCTTGCGCGCGCCGAAGGATATCGTTTTGAAAACGGAAGATCTCGCCGCGTCGCTTGCCATTTTAGCGGGAAAGGTCTGCAAGGTCACGGACAATCGTTAAGGAACGCCGCCTTTCGGTGAAGGGTCGGCGCGCCGAAAGGGGGAAATATATGAAAGATTTTATCGTAAACGACGAAGAGTCCTTTCGTCGGCTTTTAGCGTCCGTTCGTCGGGCGCAGGAAATTTTTGCGGAATATACGCAAGAACAGGTTGACCGCATTTTCTTTGCCGCGGCAAAAGCGGCGAACGCGGCGCGTATTCCGCTTGCCAAGCACGCGGTCGAGGAAACGGGTATGGGCGTTTTTGAGGATAAAGTGCTCAAAAACCACTACGCCGCGGAGTATATTTATAACCGCTATAAGAGTGAAAAGACTTGCGGAGAGGCGGAGCGCGACGAGGCGAACGGGTATATTCGCGTGTACGCGCCCGTCGGTGTGGCGGCGGCGATCGTGCCGACGACGAATCCCACTTCGACGGCGATCTTTAAGGCGTTGATTTGTTTAAAAACGCGTAACGGACTCATCTTTTCCCCGCACCCGCGGGCGAAAGGGTGTACGATCGAAGCGGCGAAGGTGGTTTTGAAAGCGGCGGTGGAAGCGGGCGCGCCCGAAGATATTATCGGCTGGATCGACGAACCGAGCGTGGCTTTGAGCGCGCTCGCGATGAAGGAAGCGGATATTATCCTCGCGACGGGCGGACCGCAAATGGTGAAAGCCGCGTATTCGTCGGGCAAGCCCGCGATCGGCGTAGGCGCGGGGAATACGCCCGCGGTGATCGATAAAACGGCGGATATCCCGCTCGCCGTTTCGTCCGTGCTTCATTCGAAAACCTTCGATAACGGTATGATCTGCGCTTCCGAACAGTCGGTGATCGTCGCGAAAGAGATCTACGACGAATTTAAAGCGGAAATGGTGAAGCGGGGAAGCTATATGCTTAGCGCCGAGGAAGCCGAAAGGTGCGCGGGGTGATCCTCGTGAACGGCGTTTTGAATTCCAAGATCGTCGGGCGAACCGCCTCGGAGATCGCGAAAATGGCGGGAGTCGAGGTGGCCGAAGATACCAAAGTGCTCGTCGGAGAAGTGGAGAGCGTAGGCGCGGAAGAACCGTTTGCCAAGGAAAAGCTCTCGCCCGTGCTGGCGATGTATAAGGCGGAAAACTTCGAGGACGCGCTGGAAAAGGCGGACGCGCTCGTGTACGGCGGCGGGATCGGGCATACCTCGTCGATCTATATCGACGAGCGGGAGGAAGAACGGCTGACCGCTTTCCGCGAGAAAATGAAAACCTGCCGTATCCTCGTGAATACGCCCGCCGCGCAAGGCGGGATCGGCGATCTTTATAACTTCCGTTTAACGCCGTCCTTAACGCTCGGTTGCGGGTCGTGGGGCGGGAACAGCGTTTGCGAAAACGTCGGCATTTCCGAGCTTACGAATATCAAGACGGTGGCGCTCCGTCGGGAAAATATGCTGTGGCTGCAAATGCCCGAAAAGGTGTATTTCAAGCGCGGGTGCTTGGAAACCGCGCTCAAAGAGCTGAAAGATATCTACCGCAAGACCCGCGCGTTCGTGGTGACGGATAAATTTTTATTCGAACACGGAATGCTGGAAACCACGCTCGGCGCGCTCGAAAAAATGGGGATTGAACGGGAAGTCTTTTTCGAGGTAACGCCCGACCCTACGCTCGACTGCGTGGAAAGCGGCGTGAAGCGAATGAGGGCGTTTGCGCCCGACGTCGTGATCGCGGTGGGCGGCGGCTCGCCGATCGACGCGGCGAAGGTAATGTGGGTGCTGTACGAGCACCCCGAAACGGATTTTGCCGATATGGCGATGCGGTTTATGGATATCAGAAAGAGGGTGTACGCCTTCCCCGAAATGGGGAAAAAGGCGATGTTCGTCGCCGTGCCGACCACGGCGGGAACGGGGAGCGAGGTGACGCCTTTCGCCGTGATCACCGACGGGAAAACGGGCGCGAAATATCCGCTTGCCGATTATTCCCTGCTTCCGAATATCGCGATCTGCGACGTGGAGCTTATGAAGGATATCCCGCCCGCGCTGACGGCGAACGCGGGGCTCGACGCCCTCTCTCACGCGCTCGAAGCGGTGGCTTCGGTGGTCGCTTCCGATTTTACGAACGGGCTTGCCTTAGAGGCGATTTCCCTGCTCGTTGCGTACCTGCCCGCCGCATTTCAAGAAGGGCGGGCGAATATGACGGCGCGGGAAAAGGTGTCGAACGGCGCGACGATCGCGGGTCTTGCCTTTGCAAACGCGTTTTTGGGGCTTTGCCATTCGATGGCGCATAAGCTCGGCGCGTATTGGCATTTGCCGCACGGTATGGCGAACTCGCTTCTGATCTTGGAAGTGATGAAATACAACGCTTCGGAAGCCCCGAAAAAGATGGGCACGTTCCCGCAGTACGCCTATCCCGATTGTAAAAGGCGGTATGCGCGCGTAGCGAGATATTTAGGATTAAAAGGGGAAACGGACGACGAGCTGTTCGGCGCGTTAGTCCAAAAGATCGAGGAGCTTCAAAGGACGTTGAAAATGCCGAAAACCATTCGCGAAGCGATCGGGGATAAGGGCACGGAAGAGGCATTTTTAGCCTCGCTTGAACAGATGAGCGTAGACGCATTCGACGATCAATGTACGGGCGCGAACCCGCGCTATCCTTTGGTTGAGGAGATCAAAGAGCTGTATCTTCGGGCGTATTACGGAAAAAAAGAATAAGGAAAACGCGAAAACGCCGACCATTCGGCGTTTTTTGCTTGCGAAAGATTGACAAAAGCGCGGTTTTCAGGTATAATAATTGGGTGAAAGAATATGCGAAGGAGAAATCAGACAAGTGAGAGGACTGGAAACGTCGGTCGTAAAGTTAAGACACGAGGTGTTCAAAGAAGTAGCCAAAGTCGCGTTCGAATCGGAATCGGGAAGCGTGAACGACGATATCGAAGCGATCCCTTATAAAATTACCCCCACCGAAGTGCCGCGTTATCGCGAGAGTATTTACCGAGAACGCGCGATCGCCGCGGAACAGGTGCGACTGGCTATGGGTATGTCCTTGCGCCCCGCCGATCGACCCGTGCATATCACCGCGGGGCTCGATCAGAGCAATATTTCGGATAAGTATTACGAGCCGCCTTTGATGCAGGTGATCCCGTCGGCGTGCGATAAATGCGAGGATAATAAATACGAGGTATCCAATCAATGCCGCGGTTGCGTGGCGAAAGCGTGCGTGGCGGCGTGCCCGAAAAACGCCATTTCCGTCGTGAACGGGCAAACGACGATCGATCAAAGCAAATGTATCAAATGCGGAAAATGCAAAAAGGCGTGCCCTTACGACGCGATCGCGCATAAAACGCGCCCCTGTTCGCAGGCGTGCGGGATCAAAGCCGTCGGCACGGACGAGCTCGGACGGGCGAAGATCGACAACGATAAATGCGTCGGGTGCGGACAATGTATGGTAAGCTGTCCGTTCGGCGCGATTGCGGATAAGTCGCAGATCTTCCAGCTCATTCGCGCGATCAAAAAAGGGGATTACGTGGTGGCGGAGGTCGCGCCCGCGATCGTTGGGCAGTTCGGCGCGGATATCACGCCCGCGATCATCAAAGGCGCGCTGCTCGATATCGGGTTCAAGGAAGTGCACGAGGTGGCAAGCGGCGCGGACGTGGCGGCGGCGACGGAAGCGCATCAGTACGTCGAAGAGGTCGTTTCGGGTCAGCTTCCCTTCCTTTTGACGTCGTGTTGTCCCGCGTGGGCGATGCTCGCGAAAAAGCAGTTCCCGCAACTTATCGACAAGGTTTCGCAATCGCTCACCCCGATGGTGGCGACAGCGCGTAAGATCAAGCAAAGAACGCCTACGGCGCGGGTCGTGTTTATCGGGCCTTGCGCGGCGAAAAAGCTGGAAGCTTCGCGCGCGTCCGTGCGCAGCGACGTGGATTTCGTGATCACGTTCGAAGAACTCGCGGGTATTTTCGACGCGAAGAATATCGATTTTTCCAAGTATCAGAGCGAACGCTCCATTCACGAGGCGACGGGCGCGGGCAGAGGCTACGCGGTCGCGGGCGGGGTCGCTTCTGCGATCGAAAAATGCGTGAAGGAATACTATCCCGGCGTGGAGGTGAAAATCGAACACGCCGAGGGGCTGGAAGAATGTAAAAAAATGCTCCTTTTAGCCAAGCTCGGCAAAAAGGACGGGTGTCTGATCGAAGGTATGGGCTGTCCCGGCGGGTGTATCGCGGGCGCGGGAACGAATATTTCTCTCGAAAAGGCTGCGGCGGAAGTGAAAAAGTTCGTGGAACGCTCCTCTAAGCCGTTGCCGGCAAAGGATCTTTACGAAATCGATCTGCCTTGACGGGCGGAAAAAGGAAAGAAAAATGAATTTCGGCGAGTTTACGGGAAAACGAATTTGTGTTGCCCTTTCGGGCGGCGCGGACTCCGTGGCGCTTCTGCATTATTTGAAGGAGCGCGCGGAGGCGTTTTCCTTTTTGCTTTCCGCCGTCAACTGCGAGCACGGCTTGCGGGGGGAGGAGAGCTTAGCCGATACCCGTTTCGCGCAAGAGCTTTGCAAGGACTGGGGCGTGCCGCTTTTTTGCTTTTCGGAGGATTGCGCGGCGCGGGCGAACAGGGACAAAGTAAGCGTGGAAACGGCGGCGCGGGAGTTTCGCTACGAGTGCTTCGAAAGCTTGCTTGCGCAAGATAAATGCGATTATATCGCGCTCGGACATCACGCGGACGACGAGGCGGAGACCGTTTTGTTTCGACTTTGCCGCGGGGCTTCGCTCACGGGCGCGGGCGCAATGAAAGAGGTCGCGGGGCGGTATCTTCGTCCGTTTTTATCCTTTTCAAAAGAGGATATCCTTTCTTACGCGAAAGAAAAAGGGCTTTCCTACCGCACGGACGAAAGCAATTTCGAGCCGATCGCCGCGCGCAACCGCCTTAGATTGGAAGTGCTTCCCAAGCTCGAAGAGATTATTCCCGGCGCGGCGGAGAATTTGAGCCGATTCGCTTGTTTGGCGGCGGCGGACGACGAATATTTATACGCGCTTTCTAAGTCTTTGATCGAAAACGGGGAAAAGATTTCGGCGAACGATTCGGGGCTTAGATTACGGTTTTGCAAAGAAAAACCGCTCTTTTTCAGGGCTTGTTTGACCGTTTTAAAAACGCTTGGATTCACTAAGGACTACACCCAAAAGCATCTGGAAAGCGTGTACGCCCTGCAAGAACTGCAAACGGGCGCAAGGGCGGTTTTAAAAAGCGGGATCGCCGCCGAACGGATATACGATAAAATCGCGTTTTTTATTGAAGGCGCTATCCGCGGCGAATGGTCGAGGGGTTTTGCCGTCGGCTCGTTCGACGGGGGCAGGTACGCGATTGCCGTTTCAACTGATCCGATCGAGGGCGCGGAAAAGCTCTTGCGCTTCGACGGGGAGAAAGTGCCCGAAAACGCCGTGTTCCGATTCCCCGAAGAAGGGGATACCTTCGAAAAATTCGGCGGCGGGCGAAAGTCTTTGAAAAAATATCTCGTGGATAAAAAGATCTCCGCGCGGGAGCGGGAAGGCTTGCCCGTGTTGGCGGACGGAACGGAAATTTTGCTCGTTTGCGGCGTGGAGATTTCCGAAAAACTGCGCGTGGACGAAAGCACGCGAAAGTTTTTATACCTTGCGATCAAACAAAAAAAGGAGTGATCATTCACTCCTTTTTTTGTTTTCATTTGGATTCAGTTTGCGAATTTTGCGCTCGTGAGCGTGTAGATCAAGCTTCCCGCGCTGTATGAGATCGGGGTTTCCAATTTGAGCATCACGTTGCGGTAAACGTTCGAGGTGGTGTCCGTTGTCGAAGCGATCCAAGCTTCCTGCGAAGCGCCGGGGTTGTCCGCGTCGAACGTGAGGGTGTACGCGCGGTAGTCGATCGCGCGTTTTTCGCTGCCTTTGCCGTCGATGGTAAACTCGAACTCGCCGCCTTTTTTATCCCCTACGGAAACGGAAACGACTTTTTTCGCGCGTTCCAACGGTTGGTAAGAGGAAATACTCGTCGCGCTCGTGCCCATACCGCGCAAAGCAAAAAGAAGTTGCTCGTTGTCGAGATAGGTGTATTCGTCGTGTTTCGCCGAGAAGGAAGGGTTCGTCTGCTTTTTATCTTCGTTTAAATGGTTCGTGATCGTGCTCTTGCCTTTCGAACCCGTATAGACGGTTTCCACCGTGTAGTGATATTCGGTGTAGCAATTTTGAAGCTTGGTCGCTTCCGTGCCGTTCGGGGAATGACAATAAGTCGTTTTCGTGGATTTGAGCGGGGTAAGCCCGTTCGCCGCGGTCTTAAAATATACGACCGTTTCCACTTTATCGGGCGTTTCGAACGCGGTGGTTTCGCCCGTCTTTTTCAAGGTATATTGCACGTTGATCGTGAGGGTGGAGGTGTATTCGTAAACGGCTTGTCCTTCGTATTCCGACGCTTTCAGCGAGGTCTTATATTCGCCGTTGGTATAATTGACGGTATACGATTCGGAATACAAGCCTTCCGCCTTGTCGTAGGTGACGGCGTAAGTGAGTTCTTCCGCGTTCGCGGGTAAAACTTTATTCGTGGTGTCAGAGAGCCAACCTGCGGTGAAGGTGATTTCCTGATTTCCCGCACAGGACGAACAGGAAGCTAAAAGGGTAGCGCCCGCTAAAACGCAAGCGAGGCAAATGATTTTTTTGGATCTCATAAATTCTCCTAAAAGAGTCTTTTTATTTTGTTTTTTTCGAAAAAACACTTTTTTCTTATCTATTATAGCACATATTTTCGAATTTGTAAAAACAAAATTGCGATTTACAAAAAATTCTTGTGAAAAAAAGCTGAAATTTTCGGGGGAAGTATGCTATAATAGAACTATAATAAAGAAAGAGGTCGGTAAAATGACGGCGGTTTATAAAGCGTACACGCTTTCTGAATGTTTGGACACGGTCGTTGCGCTCGTGGAAAAATACGAGCGCGCGGGAGAATACAATTTGATTTTTTGCGAGGACCGTTTGACTCTCGTTGCCGAACGCGCGATCGCCCGTCGGCTCGGCGGGAGCTTTTTGACCAGCGTTTCCACGTTTTCGAGGTTTTTAAAAACCGATTCCAAAATCCTTGGGAAGCAAGGCTCGGTGATGGCGGTGGGGAAAACGACGTTACGGCTTCAACGCGAAAACAAGCTGCAATGCTTCACCTCGCCGAGCGCGGTGGCAAAAGACGCGAAGTGTATTTACGAAACGCTCGCGCAGTTTTCCGCGAGCGGAATAGAGCCCGAAACGCTCAAAGAGAACGCCGCTCTTTTAAACGGGGATATTTTAAAAACAAAGATAGAAGATATCGCGTTGATCTACGAGGGGTACTCGGAGTTTTTGAAAGAGAACGGGTATATCGACGAAAGTAAATATCTTTCCCTTTTGCCCGATCGAATCCGCGCGGAAAAGCGGCTTAAAGGCGCGAATATTTTCTTCCTTTGCTATACGGCGTTTACGGCGCAGGCGGCGCAGACGATTCGCGCGGCGTGCGAGGTGGCGGGGCGTGCGATCGGCGTATTTTGCGGGGGAGAAGAAGAGTTCTATACGAATTCGGCGGCGGATACTTTTGCGCGCGTGGCGGGCGAATACGAAACGCCCCGAATTTATAACGCGGGAATACCTTTGGAAGGGGAAGCGGAAGTGCTTCGCGCGGGGCTGTTCGATCCCGAAAAGCTGGGCGGGCAAAAATACCCGACGGACAAGATACGCATTTTCGAAGGCGAAGACAAAACGGACGAGGCGGAAACGGTGGCGGCGAATATCCGCGAGCTGGTCGCGGAAAACGAGGGAATGCGGTATCGCGATATCGCGGTACTGTTGCCCGACGCGAAAAAATACGCGTTACCCTTAAAAAAGGCGTTCGCGGAATACGATATCCCGTACTTTTTCGACGAAAAGATTTCTTTAAAACGGCATCCGCTGAGCCGATTTTTGCTCGATTGCTTCGATCTTGTCAAAGAGAATTTTTCTCCGCGCGCGGTGCAGTCGCTCACGGGAAATTATTTCTTCGGCGAGAGCGGAGAATACCGAAATTATCTTTTGAAATACGCGAACTACCGCGGCGGCGCAAAGAAGCCGATCAAGACGGACGAAACGGTGAGCGGCTACGATACGGCGGCTTTGGAAAGCGGCCGCGCGCGCCTTATGAAAATCGCCGAAAAGATAAAACGAAGGGGGCAGGGACGAGAATACTGCCTTATCACTCGTGATCTTTTGCGCGAATTTAACACGGAAAATAAACTGTCGGAGTTGGAAGCGAACGTAAGCGACCCCGCCCTGAAAGGCTACCTTGCGCAAGTGCTTGACGGGATAGAAAAGACCCTTGCGGAGGCGGAAAAACTTGTCGCGGGAGAGGAGCTGACGGCGGGGGATTTCCGCGCGATCTTAGAGGACGGACTGGGCGCGACGGAAATTTCTTTGATCCCTTTAAAATCAGACGCCGTGTTCGTCGGGGATATTATCGACAGCCGTATCGAAAAGGTGCGCGCGCTGTTCGCCGTGGGAATGACGGACGAAACCCCGAGGTCGGGAAAGGATACCGCGCTCGTTTCCGATAAGGATATAGGAAAGCTTGCCGAAGTGAAAACCAAGCTCGAACCCACCGTGGCGGAAGTCAATCTTCGGGGCAGGGAAAATTTTTGCCTGAATCTTTGCACGTTCACGGATAGGCTGTTTTTGTCCTATCCGCTGAGCGCAAGCGGCGACGAGCCCGCGCTTTCCGAAGTGTTCCGCTACGTGCGCGGACTGTTTTCGGATAACAACGGCGGGGTGCTTCTCGCGGAGAAAAACGGCGGGGCGTTCCGTTATAAATGCTCGGCGATCACGCCCGCGCTTCGGCAGTTACTCTTAAAAAAGAGCGAGTTCGAACGCGGCGAAAAGGATACGCGCGAAGAATATTCCGCGCTTTACGAAGCGTTGAAACGCAAGGGTATGGAAACGGGCGAGGATCTTTTGCGGCGCAGGGAAGCTTCCCCCACGATCGAACGCGGCGAGGCGTTGTTTTTTAAGGACGGAAAGATCTCTCCGACGGCGCTCGAAGGGTATTTCTCCTGTCCGTTCAAAAATTTTGCCGCTCGGGGCTTAAAACTTAAAGAGCGCGACGAAACGGCGGTTATGGCGTTCGACAGCGGGAATTTTATCCACGAGCTTTTGGAAGAAACGTCCAAGCACGTGGAGGAATTTCAAACGGAAGAAGAGCTGCGAGCCTACGCGAAGAAAATCGGCGGGGAGATCGCCCAACGGGCGACGTACGCCGCGCAACGGGATACGGGCGCGGGGGCTTACGCCGCGGAGAAGCTTTTAGAGGAAGGCGTAGAAGCCGCGGCGGCGGTGTACCGTCAGATCAAGGGCTCGGATTTTAAAGTGGAAGAAGTGGAAAAGGCGATCGAAACGGACGAGATCACGGGCAAGGTAGATCGCGTGGACGGTTCGCGGGAATTCGTGCGGATCGTGGACTATAAAACGGGCGCGATCGACGATTCGCCCACTTCCTATTATACGGGGCAAAAAATGCAGATGCAACTGTATATGTCCGCCGTGAAGGGCGAGCGCGTGCCCGCGGGGGTGTTTTATTTTCCCGCGTCGATGAAATACGCCGAATCCACCGAGGACAGATTCCGTATGAAAGGCTTTTTAAACGGGGATAAAGCCGCCCTTTTATGCGGGGATAAAAACCTTACCGAGGAGAAAAAGAGCGAGTTTTTCTCGGCTTCCCTCAAAAACGGCGGGAATGCGAAAAAGATAATGAACGAGGAGCAGTTCGTGGACTTTTTAGACTACGCGATCCTCGAAGCAAAGCAAGGGAAACAAGAGCTGAAAGAAGGCTTTATCGCGCCTTCGCCCTACGAGGGGAATTGCGAATACTGCAAGTTCGGCGGTATGTGCGGGTTTAACCGCGATTTATCCCAAACGCGAAAGGAAAGCGAGATCACGCCCGCGGAGATCGCGGGGATCGTGCGGAGAATCAAGGAAGGAGGGGAAAACTGATGGCGAATTTCACGGCGGAACAGCTCGCGGCGATTGAGGCGCGCGGAAAAACTATCGTTTCCGCTTCCGCGGGAAGCGGTAAGACCACGGTGATGATCGAAAAGATCGTCCGCCTTATCAAATCGGGCGTTTCCGTTTCCGAAATCTTGGCGGTGACTTATACGAACAAGGCGGCGGCGCAGATGAAAGAAAAGCTCAAAAAAGAGCTGATCAAGTCTATCAACGGCGGGGAAATTTCCGCGAAAGAGCGCGCGCGGCTGAAAAAACAGCTTTCCGAGGTTTCGGGCGCGGATATTTCCACTATTCATTCCTTTTGCTCGAATCTGATCCGTTCGCACTTTTTCACGGCGGGCGTAGACAGCGGTTTTTCCGTGATAATGGAGGACGACGCGGAAGGAAAAGCCCTTAAAAATAAAGCGCTGGATATCCTTTTCGACGAAGCGTACGAGAGCGCCGAACCCGCGTTTATGCTTTTATTGTCGGTGTTTTTCCGCAATAAAAAAGACAACGAGCTCCGCGCCGTTTTGGACGATTTGTACGGTAAACTTCGTAACCGCGCCGACTACGCGGAATTTTTGGAACGAGGAAAATCGGCGTACACGGCGGAGAATTTCGAGAAGATCGCGGCGGCGCTGTTGGCGCAGTTGCAAGAAAAATGCCGTTATTATCTATCGATGCTCGAACCCGAAAAGGCGTATTTTATAAGCGCGGAACAAGGGGAGGGCGGCAAGGCGGGCAAGCCCCGCGCTTCCGTTTCGCTTTGCGGAGAAATCGAAAGGTTTTTAAACGAGGTGATTGCCGCTAAGGACTACTTCTCGGCTTGCGCGATCGCAAGACCCGTATTCCCGACCAAGGAGCGCGCCCGCGCGGAGGATACCGCCGAGCGTAGGCAACGAGTGGAACGACTCGCAGCGCTCAAAGCGCGCGTAGAGGGTATTTACAAAGAGGATATGAACGCAAAGACCAAGGAAGCGGAGCTTGAAGCGTATCTGCGTTCGGGCGAGATCGCCGTCGCGCTTAGCGAGTATCTTTTGCGGTTGGACGAAAAATACGGCGAACTCAAACGGGCGAAAGGCTTGCTCGATTGCGCCGACCTCGAACATTATGCCTTAAAGCTTCTCGCGATCCCTTCGATTGCCGCGGAAGTGCGGGAAAAATACAAATACGTGTTTATCGACGAGTATCAGGACGTAAACCCCGTGCA
>JAFURH010000090.1 GCA_017471945.1 Clostridia bacterium
ATCAAAGCGGTTTCCGACGCAGGGCTCGAAAATGCCAAGCTTAACGCGTTTTGCGCCGTCGTTGACGCGGGAAAATGCAAAACGTATCTGAAAAATTTCGGCGAATTTTTCGCCGATCAGGTGGAGAATGCGAATTGTATCGTACTCTCGCATACGCAAAAGACTTCCGAAGAAAAACTTGCCGTTGCGGTAGAGCTTCTCAAAGAAAAGAATCCCACGGCTACCCTCGTCACTGCGGATTGGGACGACTTAAACGGTAAAGAGATCCTCGCGGCGATGGAGCGTAAAAATTCTTTTCAAGCGGAACTTGAAAATCTGGAACGCGAAGTGCACCACGAACATCACGAGCATCATCACCATCACGAGCACGACGAGGAATGTTGTTGTCACGAACATCACGAACATCATCACCATCACGAGTACGACGAGGAATGTTGTTGTCACGAACATCACGAACATCATCACCATCACGAGCACGACGAGGAATGTTGTTGTCACGAACATCACGAACATCATCACCATCACCACGCGGACGAAGTGTTCACGAGCTGGGGCTTGGAAACTACGCGCAAATTCACGAAAGAAAAGATCCTTTCCGCGTTGGAAGCGTTGCAAGACGAAGAAAAGTACGGCACGGTGCTTCGCGCAAAGGGTATCGTGGCGGGGGAAAACGGTTGGTTGCATTTCGACTACGTACCCGGCGAGCCCGACGTGAGAGAAGGAAACGCGATCGTCACGGGCAGACTTTGCGTGATCGGCTGTAAGCTCAACGAAAAAGAACTCGAAACGCTTTTCAAAGCGTAAAGTATTAAAGAGGAAAAAAGTTATGAACAGACAACTTCCCCCCGAAACTCCCGTCTATTTGTTTTTAGGCTTTTTGGAATCGGGTAAAACCAAATTTATTCAAGAAACCTTGGAAGATCCCCGTTTCAGCTCGGGTGAAAAAACTCTCCTTCTCGTCACCGAGGAGGGGGAAGAGGAATACGAAACCTATAAATTCGCGGACGCGGAAAACGTTACGCTCGCCGTAATCGAGGATAAATCCGATTTAAACGAGGAGTATTTAACGAAATTGCAGCTGGAAAACGGTTGCGATCGCGTCGTGGTGGAATATAACGGCACTTGGCTTTTGGAGGATTTTTTCGCGGCGATGCCCGAGGGCTGGATGATCAATCAGGTAATGACCTTTTTCGATTCCAACACTTTTTTAAACTACAACGCGAATATGCGCCAGCTCACCTTCGATAAAATGCAGAATACCCAACTCGTGGTGTTCAATCGCTTCGATTCTACTTTCGATAAAACGGCGTTTCATAAGATCGTGCGCGGCGTAACGAGAAGAAGTGATATCGTCTACGAATACGCAAACGGCAAAGCGGAATTCGACGATATCGAAGACCCGTTGCCTTTCGATATCAACGCGCCCGTGATCGAGATCGAGGACAGAGATTACGCGTTTTTCTATCGCGATCTAACCGAAGACCTTGAAAAATATATCGGTAAAACGGTAAAATTCAAAGGCTTGGTGGCGACGGACAAGCGTTTGCCCGAAGGGAATATCGTGGTAGGACGGCACGTGATGACCTGTTGCGAAGCGGATATCGAATACAGCGGCGTGGCTTGCGTTTTGCCGCAAACGATGGATTTAAAAACGCGCGACTGGATCGAGCTGACCGCGACGATCGAATTCAAAAAACATTACGTATATAAAGGAAAAGGACCTGTGCTTATGGCGACGGAAGTCAAAAAATGCGAAGCCCCTGAAGAACAGCTCGCGACCTTTTATTAACGAAAATTTCAAAAGGAGAGAAAAATGAAAGACAGGCAACGGGCAATAGCCGCTCTCGAAAAAGGAAAACTCAGCGAAGTGGAAATCGCGATCCCCGAGCCCGATGACTACGAAGTTCTGGTGAAAAACGAAGGTTGCGTGTTTTGTAACACGACCGATAAAATGATCGTGGACGATTTGTTCCGAACGCCCGATTATCCCGTCGTGATCGGTCACGAATGTTTCGGGAAGGTGATAAAAGTCGGAAAAAAAGTAAAAAAATACAAGCTGGGCGATCGCGTGATTTGTGCGAATGCGATCGTAAACGGCTACGACGGAAAATATTATTCCTCTTGGGGCGGGTTTGCGGAATACGGAATTGCGGGCGATCTGGAAGCGTATCTTGCCGAAAACGGCGCGTTGGACGAAAAAAATGCGTATCGTGCCCGCTATGAAGCAAACGAAATCATTCCGAGCGATTTATCGTATGAAAAAGCTTGTCTTGCATTCCCGCTTGCGGAAACGGCGAGCGCGGTCAGACAGGTCGGGGATTTAACGGGCAAAACGGTCGTCGTGATCGGTACGGGGATCGTCGGATATTTCTTTACGTATTTGGCGAATATTTACGGCGCGAAAGAAGTGGTGGTTTTAGGACGCAGACAATCAAGACTGGAAGTGACGAAAAAAATCGGCGCAAGTCAAACTTTTATCGACGTAAACGAAGCGACGGAGTATTTGAACTCGCGAGGCGGAGCGGACGTCGTGTTCGAGTGTTCGGGCAACTATCAAGCGCTGGAAAGCGGATTGCCGTATTTGAAGGCAGGCGGTTTGTTTGCGGTATACGCCGTGCCCAAACAGGCGTATACGTTTGACCTTTTAAAATGCCCGAATACGTTTTTGTATCAGCGTATCGATCCGATCGTAAGCGAAGCGATCGGCGAAGTTTGCGAGCTTCTCGCCGCGGACAAAGTGCCCGTAGAAGTGTTTCTTACGCATCAATGGAGCTTTGACGAAGCGCCGAAGGCTTTTGAAGAGGTGCGAAAAGGAAACGTGATCAAAGGACTCGTCGTAATCTCTTAAACGCATAAACCAACGAAAACAATAATAGCCCGAAGTCGGATTGACTTCGGGCTATTATAATAAAAAAGTTCGGTTATTATTTCGAGCTTTTGGAAACGTTGAAGTAATATTCTACGACGTCGCCGTCCTGCATAATATAGTCCTTGCCTTCCGAGCGGACTTTTCCCTTTTCTTTTGCCGCGGCGATAGAGCCGAGCTGAACGAGAATTTCCCAGTTTACGACGTCCGCGCGGATAAATCCCTTTTCGAAATCGGTGTGAATTTTACCCGCCGCTTGCGGCGCTTTCGTGCCGTTTACGATCGTCCAAGCGCGCGTTTCCTTTTCGCCCGCCGTAAGATAGGAAATAAGCCCCAAAAGCGCGTAGGATTTTTTAATGAGTCTGTCTAAGCCGCTTTCGCCCAGCCCGAATTCTTCCATAAATACAGCCTTATCTTCCGGCTCCATTTGCGAAAGCTCTTCTTCGGTTTTCGCGCAGATCACGAGCACTTCGCTTCCTTCCTGCGCCGCCCAGTCCTTCACTTTATTGACGAATTCAAGGTCGTTTTCGTCCTTTCCCATATCGTCTTCTTTGATATTTGCCGCGTAGATCACGGGCTTGACCGTCAAAAGGAAGCAATTTTTGATAAATTCTTCTTCGCCGTCCGAAAGGGGAAAAGTACGCGCGGGCTTTTCCGATTCCAAATGCGCGTGTAGTCTTTCAAGGAACGCGTATTCCTCCGCGGCTTTTTTATCCGCGCCGCCGCGCGCCTGAACCTTGACTTTATTCATACGGTTTTGCACGGCTTCCATATCCGAAAGGATAAGTTCGAGGTTGATCGTCTCAATGTCCGTCACGGGATCGATACGGTTATCCACGTGCGTGATATTCGTATCTTCAAAGCACCGTACGACGTGCACGATCGCGTCCACTTCGCGGATATGAGAAAGGAATTTGTTGCCTAAGCCTTCGCCGCGCGACGCGCCTTTTACAAGCCCCGCGATATCGACGAATTCGATCACGGCGGGCGTGATCTTTTTGCTTGAATAGAGGGCGGCGAGCTTATCTAAGCGTTCGTCGGGAACGGCAACCACGCCGACGTTGGGTTCTATGGTGCAGAACGGATAGTTCGCACATTCCGCGCCTGCGTGAGTGATAGCGTTAAAAAGGGTGGACTTTCCTACGTTGGGAAGTCCTACGACACCGAGTTTCATAAGGTTTTTATCTTCCTTGTAAAGTTTTTTGCTGATTTTTCCCATATATTATAATATAAAATCAAAAAATAATCAAATTAAACTTGCCTAAAATCGAAAAATATGTTATTATATTTTCGAAAAAAATCAAACGAAAGGGATTTTATAAGGTAAACGGAATGGATTATAAGAAATACATCGCGGAAAAAATAACGATCGAAGGGATCGGCGCAGAGGAACTCGTGGAGCTGATCGCGCTCCCGCCCAACACGGAAATGGGGGATTACGCCCTTCCCTGCTTTAAATTTGCAAAGCTTCTTCGCAAAAGCCCCGTAATGATCGCGGAGGATCTTAAAAACGCGTTCGTTACCGACGAGGTGATCGGGGAAGTTTCCGCCGTAAACGGCTACGTAAACTTTAAGATCAATAAAAGCGATTTCGTCGCTTCCACGCTCAAACGAATTTTGTCGGAAAAGGAAGCTTACGGCTCGTCTAACGAGGGCGAAGGGAAAACGATTTGTATCGACTATTCGTCTATCAATATCGCAAAGCCCTTCCATATCGGGCATTTATCCACGACGGTGCTCGGCGGCGCGCTGTACCGCATTTTGAGCTTTTTAGGCTATAAAACGGTGGGTATCAACCATTTGGGCGACTACGGTACGCAATTTGGAAAACTAATTTCCGCCTATAAGCGTTGGGGGGTAAAGGACGAGATCGAAAAGGGCGGTATCCGCGCTTTAAACGAGCTTTACGTGCGTTTCCACCAAGAAGCGGAAAACCACCCCGAATACGACGACGAAGCCCGCGCGTATTTCAAAAAGATCGAGCAGGGCGACGAGGAATGTCAGGCTCTTTTCAAATGGTTTAAGGAATTGACGTTAAAAGACGTGCAAAAGATCTACGACCTTTTGGATATCCGTTTCGATTCCTACGCGGGCGAAAGCTTTTTCTCGGATAAAATGCAACCCATCGTGGACGAGCTGAAAGAAAAAGGCTTGCTTCAAGAAAGCCGCGGCGCGCAGGTCGTAGACCTCGAAGAATACTCAATGACGCCTTGTATGATCTTAAAATCGGACGGCTCGTCGCTGTACGCGACCCGCGATATGGCGGCTGCGACCTATCGTAAAAAAGAATACGATTTTTATAAATGTTTATACGTAGTGGCGTATCAACAAAATCTGCATTTCAAGCAGTTCTTCAAAGTGCTGGAACTGATGGGCAAGGACTGGGCGAAAGACCTCGTTCACGTGGCGTACGGTATGGTTTCTTTGGAAGAAGGCACGATGTCCACGAGAAAGGGCAACGTCGTGTTTTTGGAAGACGTGATCAATAAGTGTATCGAAAAAGCGTATACGATTATCGACGAAAAGAATCCCGATTTGGAAAACAAAAAGGACGTCGCGAAAAAAGTCGGTGTCGGCGCGGTCATTTTCGGCGCGCTGTATAATAGCAAGATCAAGGATATCGTATTCTCGTATGATAAAGTGCTCACCTTTGACGGGGAAACGAGCGTATACGTGCAGTATACCTGCGCGCGCGCAAATTCCGTTTTAATGAAGGGCGGCGCGCCCGAAACCTTTGAAGTTCCCGAACTCACCGCTTCGGAGATCGAGCTTACCAAAGCTCTTGCCAATTTCCCTGAAACGGTAAAAGACGCGGCGGAAAAATACGAGCCTTCGTATATTGCCCGTTTTGCCGTGGACGTAGCGCAAAAGTTCAATAAGTTCTATATCGATTGCAAAATTCTTTCCGTCGAAGACGAAAAGACGAGGAACTTCCGTCTTGCGCTCACGAACGCGACCTGCCAGACCCTTAAAAACGCGTTTGGACTGCTCGGGATCGGAATCCCCGAAAAAATGTAAAATTTGTCCGCTCCTACCTCAAAAGGGGCGGATTTTTTTTGCGTAAAAAATTATTTTTGGGAAATTTTTCTTCAAACAGTTTCTTTTTTTCTCCGAATATGTTATTATAAAAGATATATTGAGGAGAACGGCTATGGAAGGCAAAATGAGTTTTAGCGACCTTTTAAAGCTCATCGACCCGAAAAAGGCGGGAGATAAAGAATGGTTTCTCTCCCTTCTCGACGATGAAAAACAAAAAGAATACGAGGACGAACGAATACGGGCGGTAATGCAAATGCTGCGTATTCTTCGTATTCGTCCGATAAAAAATAAGATCAAAGCCGCGGAAGCCGAGATCGCCCGCCTCGAATCGGGCGAGCGTTCGGCGGAGGATTATCGCGCGGTGAAAAATTTGCTTGCGGAAATCCAAGGGTTTAAAGAAAAAATGAACGCGTTTAAGCCTTTTTTCGACGAGCCGTATTTCGCGCGAATGGACCTCGTCGATCAGATAGAAGGATACAACAGCTATTATATCGGCAAAAAAGGGGACGTGAAGCTGGAAATCGTGGACTGGCGCGCGCCGATTTCAAGGCGGTATTATCAAAAAAGCTGCGCGAATTTTAAAATCAACGAATACGAATACAAAACGGTCTTGCGCCGCGCGATTCGTGCTGAAAGCGGAAAGGTGTTGGATTTTAAAAACGAATACCTTTCGTTGAAGGACTATCTTTCCGAAGCGGAGATCGGGGGAAAAGATCAGGAAAACATTCTCGATCCCTTTCTTCGTGAAATCATTAAAGACCGCAAAGAAGAATCCGCCGTCAAGGATATTATCCGAACGATACAGGAAAAGCAATACGAAATTATCACGCTACCCGAAAACGCGAATTTTGTGTTGCAAGGCTGCGCGGGAAGCGGCAAAACGATGGTGATGCTGCATAGGCTCAGCTATTTGATGTATAATAACGAGGAGATCAAGCCCCGCGACGTGCTCGTGATCACGCCGAGCGATTCTTTTAACGCGTTTATCGACGAGCTTTCCGCGATTTTGGAGCTGGAAAGAGTAAAAACTTCTACGGCGTACGATTATTTTCTGCGCGTTCTCAAAAACGAAAAGATCGATCTGACCGATAAAATCGACCCTGCGCAAAAAGAGGACGAGCGGTATTTGCAATACGTTTATTCGGAAAAATTCGTCGAAGATATCCGAAAGTTTCTCGATAAGACTTACGACAGCTTATACGGGCTTTTCACGGGCGAGGAGTGCAAGGATTTTATCGCGCGCATTATAGAGGATTGCAAACGGCAGATTCTTGCCTACGAAGGGATCAAAAACGCCTCTATGCGCGTGCGCCGCGCCGTTTTGGGCGAGATCAAGGAGCGCAAAGAAGGGGGCTTATACTATACGAAGCCTTTCCGCGAACTGATGAACGGTATTCTCGATATCGACGACTTTTTCGACGGCACGCTTAAAAGCGAAAACGCGAAAATTCCCGATTATTTTTATCGTCAGCTTCTTTCCTTTTATAAAAGCGCAAGCTTCGTCGCGCGGTATACGGAGCGTATCGTGAAAGAATCGTTGGATTGCTTGGATTCCCTTTTCTTAGAGGTGGAAAAAGAGCTTTTCGATCTGAAACGCTTCCATCGTAAAATCGGGGAAACGGAAGTGTATATGTACGCCGACAGGATCGCTCGCCGAAAGGAGCTTTTAGAAGAGATCAAACGCGTCAGGGAAAAAACGGCTTCGATCGGGGAAAGCAACACGGCGTTTTTCGAATTTTACGGCTATTTGCGCGGGGAAAAGAATTTTGCCGCGATCGGCGGAGGCGAAAATTTCGTCGATATCATTCGCTATTTTTATAAGCAAACGGTCAAGAAATATAAGCTGAAATACGGAATGAACGTCAAGAAGATGTACCGTTCCGACGCTTACGCGCTCACCCTTTTATGCGCGCTGACGGGCAGACGGCTTGCACCCACCTATTCTCACCTGTTTATCGACGAAGGGCAGGATATTTCGCCAAGCGAATACGCGCTTTTGCGCGCAATCAATAAAAAAGGCTCGTTCAACGTGTTCGGGGATACCGAGCAGAATATCACCTCTTTTCGCGGCGTAAAGGATTGGAATGAATGTTTCCCCGACTTTTCGAAGTATACGCTCAATCAAAACTACCGCAACACCAACCAAATCGTTGAGTTTGTTTCGGATACATTGAATGTGGATATGTTCCCGATCGGGTTTGACGGCGAAGCGGTAAAAACGATCGCTCCGCGCGAGCTCAACTCGTTTTTTAAAGAGAAAAAAGGATTAAAAGCAATTATTTGTTCGGAGTTCGTGAAGGAGCAATATAAACGCAAAGCGTATAACGATCTTGCGGAAAAAAGGCGGGTTTCCGCGAAAAAGATCAATTTGATGACCGTGTACGAAAGCAAAGGCTTGGAATTTACCTCCGTGGCGGTCGTACCCGACGGAATGACCCCGAACGAGAAATATATCGCTTACACCCGCGCGCTCAAAGAACTTGCGATCGTAGAGCCAAAAGGGAAACGAACGGACAAAAAGTAGTTTTTGTGGATAACTTATAAGAAAAATTCCTTTTTTTGTTAAAAATTTTTCGTCAAATATTTGAAAAAAAAGTAAAAAAGTGCTATAATAAAATACAATGGGCGTTATTTTAACGCGTAATTCAAAAAAGCAGAGGAAAAAATGGCAACGGAAAACAAAAAAAACACCCCCGACGCTACTTACAGCGCAAAAAATCTCGAAGTACTCGAAGGGCTTGACGCCGTCCGTATGAGACCCGGTATGTATATCGGCTCGACGGGCGTGAAAGGCTTGCATCACATACTTTGGGAGATCGTAGACAACGCCGTGGACGAAGCGGCGAACGGTTTCGCAACGAAGATCACGGTAACCCTTTATAAAGACGGAAGCGCTTCCGTGGAAGATAACGGGCGCGGAATCCCTACCGATATACACCCGAAGGAAAAGAAATCGGGTGTTGAACTCGTGTTCACGAAACTGCACGCAGGCGGTAAATTCGGGCAGGGTAACTACGAATATTCGGGCGGTCTGCACGGGGTCGGCGCGTCGGTCACTAACGCGCTTTCCGAATGGCTGACGGTAGAGGTGTACAGAAAGCACGTCTATAAGATGAGTTTTCATTCCGTTTACAATAAAAACAAGAAGAAGTTCGATTCGGGAAAGCCCGACGGACCGCTCGTGGATACGGGCGTAAGCACCCGCAGAACGGGCTCGCTGATCCGCTTTAAACCCGACGCAAACGTATTTTCGGAAGTGGATTTCGATTTGGAAACGGTCGAAGAGCGTTTGAACGAGATCGCATATTTGAACCGCGGGATCGAGATCACTTTGATCGACGAACGCCTTTCGATGGCGGAAGCCAAACGCCGCCGTACTCTTTTCGACGGCGAAACGAGCGCGGAAGAAGGAGAAAACGCGGAAAACGCAGAAGAAAACGAGGGAGTTGAAGAGGCCGAAGAAGTTGAGGAAACTTATTCCGCGCCTCAACAGAGCCTGTTTGCCGAAGTGGACGAGCTTGCGCTCGAAAGCGAGCCTTATAGAGTCGTGTTCAAATACGACGGCGGTATTTCCGATTTCGTGAAAAATCTAAACGAAGGCAAGAAAAAGCTGTATTCCAACCCCATTTATTATAAAGTGGTGAAAAACGATATTCTCGTCGAGTTTGCCATTCAGCATACTGGGGATTATACCGAAAGTATTTTCTCGTTCGTCAACAATATTCCCACGCCCGAAGGCGGCTATCACGAGATAGGGTTTAAATCGGGTTTAGCAAGGGCGCTCAACGACCACGCGAGAAGTAACGGGCTTTTAAAAGACAAAGACCCGAATTTTCAAGGCGACGACTTCCGCGAAGGCTTGACGGCGGTCCTTTCGATAAAAATGAAAGAAGTGCAGTTCGAAGGGCAAACGAAAACCAAGCTCGGCAACACGGAGGCCCGTCCCGCGGTGGAATCGGCTGTGATCGAAGGGTTTAACTCGCTTTCGAATATTCGTGGCTATAAAAAGATGATCGAGGAGATCGTCAAAAAGGCGCAGGGCGCGGCAAAGGTTCGTATGGCGGCGAAGCAGGCAAAAGAAAACGCCCGCGCCAAAAACAGTATCGAGGGCTTAACGCTGATCGGCAAGCTCGCGGCTTGTTCGGGTCGAAAGCCCGAATTCAACGAAATGTTTATCGTGGAAGGGGATTCGGCAGGCGGCACGGCAAAACAGGCGCGTATCCGTCAGTTCCAGTCCATTTTGCCCCTTCGCGGAAAACCTCTCAACGTCGAGAAAAAGCGTTTGAATCAGATACTGGAAAACGAAGAGATCAGAACGATGATCAGCGCGATCGGCGCGGGGATCGACCCCGATTTCAAGCTGGATAAGATCAACTATCATAAAGTGATCATTCTTTCGGATGCCGATCAAGACGGTATGCATATACGCTGTATTTTGCTTACCTTCTTCTTCCGTTATATGCGCCCGCTCGTCAACGCGGGGCACGTGTATATCGGTATGCCTCCTCTTTATAAAGTATATAAAGGGGATAAAGTGGAGTACGCCTACGACGATAAGGAGCTTAACGAAAAGATCGAAAAGATCGGAAAAGGCTATCAGCTTCAACGCTATAAAGGGCTTGGCGAAATGAGCGCCGATCAGCTTTGGGAAACGACTATGAATCCCGCGACGAGAAACCTCATTCAAGTAACCGTCGAGGACGCGGCGAAAGCGGAACGAATGATCACCACGCTGATGGGCGATAAGGTCGAAGGCAGAAAAGAATTTTTGGCGAAGTACGCAAACTTCAATAAAAAAGACCTGTTTATGGAAAAAATAGAGAAGAAGGAGAAGGATAATGGCGAAAAGTAAAAAACAGCCCGAAACCCAAGTTAAACAAACGGGTCAATTATACGTAGAACCGCTTGAAAAAGTTCTCCATTCTTCAATGCTCCCTTATGCCGAGTTCGTTATTCTCGACCGCGCTTTGCCTCGCGTAGAGGACGGATTAAAGCCCGTTCAGCGCCGTATTTTATACACGATGAACGAAATGGGCTTAACGCCCGATAAACCCCATAAAAAGAGCGCGCGTATCGTCGGGGATTGTATGGGTAAATACCACCCCCACGGCGACAGCTCCGTCTACGACGCGATGGTGCGTATGGCGCAGCAATTTAATATGGGTAAAACGCTCGTAAACGGACACGGCAACTTCGGTTCGGTGGACGGCGACCCCGCCGCGGCTATGCGTTATACGGAAGCACGGTTAGAGCCGCTCGCGCTCGAACTCCTTCGCGATATCGATAAAGAAACGGTGAGCTTTTCGCTGAACTTCGACGACAGCTTGAAAGAACCGGATATCCTCCCCGGTCGATTCCCCAACCTGCTCGTAAACGGCTCGTCGGGGATCGCGGTAGGGCTTGCGACGAATATCCCCACGCATAACTTGGAAGAAGTGATCAACGGCGTGGTGGCGTATATTGACAATCCCGCGATCTCCCTCGAAGAAATGATGCAGTATATTCCTTGTCCCGATTTCCCTACGGGCGGTACGATTATTGCAAACGAGCTGATCCAAGCGTATAAAACGGGGCGCGGTAAGATTTCCATTCGAGCCAAGATCGTCACGGAAAAGACGGATAACGGCAAGACCAACTTGATCATCACGGAGCTTCCGTATCAAGTCAATAAGGCGCAGTTGCTTAGAAAAATCGCCGAGCTTCGTGAAGAAAAGAAAGAAGAACTCGCTTCGATCGATTACGTTGCGGATGAATCGGACAGATCGGGTATGCGCGCCGTCATTCGCTTGAAAAAGGACGCGGATATCGATTCTCTTTTAAAATATCTGTATAAATATACCGATCTGGAAGTGACGTTCGGTATCAATATGGTCGTGATCGCCGAGGGGAAACCTCAACAACTCGGCTTGATGGAAATTATCCGTCATTACGTAAAGTATCAGCAGCAGATCGTGTTGAAGCGTACGCGGTTTGATTTAAACCAAGCGGAACAAAGATGCCATATTTTGGAAGGCTTGATCGTAGCGGTACAGAATATCGACGAGGTGATCGCGATCATCAAAAAATCCGAAGGCACTTCGGACGCGAGAACCAAGCTTATGGAACGCTTTTCGATCACCGAAGTACAGGCGCAGGCGATCCTCGATTTACGCCTTGCACGGCTCACGAAACTTGAAGTATTTAAGCTTGAAAACGAATTAAAAGAGCTTAAAAAACTCATTAAAAAACTCACGGCGATTTCAAAAAGCGGAGATTTACAGCTTCAAGTGGTCAAAGAGGAGATCACGGAGATCAAGGAACGTTATCCCTCGCCTCGCCGTTCTAAGCTCGTATTCAACCGTGAGGAAGCTGACGAGCTCGTAGCGACGGCGACCGAGAAAAAGCCCGGCGAACCTTGTACGCTCGTCTATACGGCGGACGATAAACTCAAAGTGTTGACTGGCAAGGAAGCTTTTGCGCTTTTAAAACCTCAGGAAGGGAAGTTTAAACCCCGCACGGTTGCGGTGAAGTGGCTGCAAACGGTCACCGATAAACGCATTTTCGCGTTTACGAACTACGGCAACTGCCATAAGTTGGATATCTATGCCCCCGAGCTTCAATGTAAGCTTTCCGACGAAGGCGTTGCGCTCAAATCTCTTTCCAAAGACGCGGAAGAGGGCGAAAAGATCGTCGCACTGTTCGAGATCGGCGAGCGTATGCCGTACGGTCAGCTTTTGTTCTATACCAAAACGGGTATGGTCAAAAAGACGGACTGGGCGGAATACGAACAAAGAAAAGACTCGTTCGTGGCGGTCAAGCTTAACGAAGAGGACGAGGTGATCGGCGTCGAGGAAGACGCGGGCGAAGAAACGACGGTTATTTTCGTGACCGAAAACGGCATTTGCCTGAACGCCAAGAAAGACGATATTCCCACCCAGGGCAGGATCGCCGCAGGCGTACACGGTATTTCTCTTCGCGAAGGCGACAGCGTGATTTATGCCGCGCAGATCAACGGCGAAGGGGAAATTATCGTCGCAACCGACGAAGGCAAGTTCAAAAAAGTGATTTCCTCTTTGATCGATCCGATGGGAAGAAACCGCAAAGGCTCTATGATCGTAGGACTCAAAGAGGGCGCGCGCGTGATCCAAGCAAGCGCGGTCACCGTACCGTATTATCTTGTCGTAGAGCTTAAAAACGGCTCGGTCGTCGAGCTTTCGAGCGAAGATATTTTCATTACGATCGCGAGCGGAAAGGCGAAAAAGGTGAAGGGGATCGAAGAAGATTCCGTCAAAGCCGTTTATCCGACGCCTTATAAAGAGGTTGTGGACGATTAAAGTTATAATTCCGTAAAATCCGACATAGTATATTCCGTAACGAAAAATGCGGAGGTTGGGATTTTGTGGGAATATATTGAAGAAAGAACGAAAAGATGCGCGGAGTATATCGTCGCGACGGGCTGTACCGTGCGTGCGTGTTCCGCGCATTTCGGCGTCAGTAAATCGACGGTACATAAAGACGTGACAGAACGCCTTCGGTTTGTGGATAACGAACTGTTTGAAAAGGTAAGAAAAATTTTGAATTTCAATTTGAGCGAACGGCATATTCGCGGCGGGATCGCTACGCGGGATAAGTATAAAGGTCGGCAAAATCATAAAGCAGACGAATAATTTTATGGAATGCTCCCGTCGAACGGTTGAAATTTTTTCGTAAATATGTTACTATTTTATAAACCCAAGAAATACGGAGAAAGTAAGATGAAAGAAATAGCGGTGATCGGATTGGGGATTATCGGCGGCTCTATTTGCGGCGCGCTCACGAACGCGGGTTATACGGTGGACGGTACGGACTTGAACGAAGCGGCCGTCGAGATTGCCAAGCAAAAAGGCTATATTCGCAAAAAAGCGGAACGGCTCGAAAGTTACGACGCCGTTTTTATCGCCGTGTCTCCGCAAGCCACGATCGAGCTTTTAACGACGGAAAAGTTTAAAGACGGTGCGTTCGTCGCCGATATTTGCGGGGTAAAGCAAGCCCCCGAACGGGCGGTGTATTCCAAAAAGCGGAATTATCGCTATATCGGTCTGCATCCTATGGCGGGGAAAGAAACCTCGGGGATAGCGTCTGCAACGCCTGAACTTTTCAAAAATGCAAATCTCGTGATCGCGATTGCGGAACAAACGGACGAAACGACTTTAAAAGAAGCCCGCGCCTACGCCGAAGCGATGGGCTTTGGAAAGCTCGTGGAATGTAGCGCAAGGGAGCACGATCAAAAGATCGCGCTCACCTCTCAGCTCGCGCATATCGTTTCGAGCGCCTACGTAAAGAGCGATCGGGTGAAAAATTGCGACGGCTTCACGGGCGGCAGTTTTCAGGATATGACGCGTATCGCGGGCGTTGACGAGAAGATGTGGACGCAACTTTATTTTCATAATAAGGATTGCATTTTAGAGGAATTAAACGGGTTTATCGAGCATATTTCGGCTTATCGCGAAGCATTGGAAAGCGGGGATAAAGAAAAGCTTTCCGAGCTTTTAAAAGAAGGCAGACTCATTCGCGAAACGATAAAACGCGGTAACGATTAAAAGGGTAAATTTTTCTTTCTTTTAAAAAGCGTGAAAATCGGTTTACTTTTTCGATTTGATTTGTTATAATAAACTATATCAGTATAAAACGACGGTTTAAAAAAGTGCAGGCTTGTGATTTGACGATCGTAACCATAGCGGACGGAACGGAAAAGAGTATTCGCCGCAACGCGGAAATGGAACTTACCCCTTTCTCCGCGGTTTTACGCTATCGGGAAGAAAACGCCGTCGTTACCGTTCGAATTGAAAACGGCAAAGTGTTTTTAAGTCGCGACGGAGATTATTCCTTATTTTTGCCTTTAAAAGAAGGGGAAGAAACGACGGGAACGCTTGGAATAGGCGGTTCGGAAGGAGAAATTAAGATCTTTTCGGAACGGGTAGGATTTTCGATCGGACAAAGATCCCTGCTCGCCGTACTTAAATATACGCTCGATTTCGGGCGGGAAAAGCAAAAGATGCAAATCAGACTTAATGCAAGAGAAAAAATATCGGAGGAGAAATGAAAATTCAGTATTTGGGGCATTCTTGCTTCAAGCTAACCGAGAGTACGGGCACGACGGTGATCGCCGATCCGTATAAAGGCATCGGCTACGAGTTGCCCGAAGGGTTGACGGCGGACGCCGTGACCGTAAGCCACGATCATTACGATCATAATAACGCGGGTGCGATCGGCGGTTCGCCCGCGGTGATAAAAAAGGACGGCTTTTTCGAACTGCCCGGGGTGGAGATCACGGGGATCAAAAGCTACCACGACGACGAAGGGGGCAACCTTCGCGGCGAAAACGTCATTTATAAATTCCGTATGGACGGGCTTGAAATCTGTCATTTGGGCGATTTGGGCGAAGAGTGTTCAGCGGAACTTTTGGAACTTTTATTGCCCGTTAATATTTTGATCATTCCCGTCGGCGGAAATTATACCATCGACGCGGAGCTTGCGAAGGAATACGTAGACAGGATTATGCCCGATATCGTCATTCCTATGCATTATAAAACGCGGAACTCAAATATCGATATCGATAAGGCGCAAGCCTTTCTCGACCTTTTCGACGACGAGGACGTAGACGTTTGCCATAAAGACGTTCTCGAATTCACCCGCGACGATCTCACGGAAGAAAACACGAAAATAATCTTAATGGAACGGACGAAAATCGAATGAAAAATTTTGCAATCAACGAATTCCGTTTTGCGGTTAAAGAATACCTGAACTCGGTCAGGATCTTAGAGTTGCGCTCTTACGGCAGATTTATCGGCGTTCAAAATCCAACCGAAAAGAAAAAAGGCGAGCTTTTAGACGACATTCTTTCCATTTTGATCGGCGAAGCGTATCCCGTAGAACCTTCAAAGCGCGGAGCTCCCGTGAAAAACGATTTCGTTGATCCGAACATCATTGATAAAATAGAAGAGTTGAAAAAGACCTATCTTCCCGACGGAATTCGGGAGGAAGAGTCTTTTTTTACCTTTGAGCCGAAGGAGAAATCTATGCTCGTCGTGAACGATCCGAATGGTACGAGCTTAGAGAATCTGAAAAATAAAGAGATCTATTCGGGGCAGATCGCTACGGTAGACGGCGTGTCCCGACTCGTTCCTTTAAACGGCGAACTCGATTATCGAAAGATCGTGGTATCCGTCGAGCTGATTCGGAAAAACGATCTTCGTGAAGGTGACATCGTCACTTGCTACGCCGATTCCCGTCCGCCTTGTTTATACGCGACGGAGATACTTTCTCGGAACGGATATGCAAGCGATTCCCGTCCCCGCAAGAAATTCGACGAAACGGCGGTGGCGTATCCTTCGGACAAGTTACGGTTTATATTGGAAACAGACGATTCGATCGCTTCGAAATATTTTGAATGGCTGTTGCCGATCGGTAAAGGTCGGCGCGGGCTTCTTCTCTCCCCCCCGAAAGCGGGCAAGACCTTTTTATTGAAACGTTTGGTCGAATCGGCGCAAACGGCGAATCCGAATCTCACCGTTTACGCTTTATTGTTGGATCAAGCGCCAGAAACGGTCGGGGAATTCAGAAAAATACTTCCTGCCGATCACATTTTATATACCACTTACGAAGATTTGGCAGAAAAGCATATTTTTACGGCGGATTTCCTCTTGAACCGTGCAAAACGACAGGCTGAGGATGAAAAGGACGTACTGATCGTGGTCGATTCGCTGACGGCTCTTATGCGAGCCTATAACGAAACCGATTTGTCCTCGGGCGGAAAAACCTACGCTTGCGGACTTGAAAGCAAAACGCTTCACTATATTAAAAAATACTTGGGTTCTGCCCGTAACTTTGAAAAGGGCGGTTCGCTTACTATTCTCGGCGCAGTTTCCGTACAAACGGGAAACCCTGCCGACGATTTTGCGGCGGCTGAATTATTATCCGTAGCAAATCTGAGAATTTCTTTAAGCGGCGAGCTTGCGGCAAAGCGTATCTTTCCCTCCTTTGATTTTCTTTCCTCAAACACAGAGCAACCCGAACGGCTACTTTCGGATGCGGAAAGGGAGTGTGAATATCTTCTTAGAAACGGGTATTTTCAAAAAAAGAGCTTCGTAGATTTTCTGTTGCTCCTTAAAGCCTGTCAGAATGCAGAAGAATTGCGCGAAAAAATGAAAAAAGAACTATAAAATATCTTCCTTTAAATGGACTACCGCTCGCGTAGTCCATTTTTTTTTGCAAATGACGAAAAAGATAAAAATTTATCGATTTAGCGATTAAAAGTTTGATGCAAGGTATGTCAAGTGGTTGAGATTCAAAAAAAAATATGATATAATTTATATTGTACGCTTGGGATTGTGCGTATTTTTATCCAAAATCTTTTCTTGCCGAGATCGGGTGAGAAGAATTGATCAGAAAAATATTTAGAACGGAGAATAAAATTATGAACAGCAAAGTTACTATCATCGGCGCAGGTTCGGTTGGCGCGACGATCGCGTATACGCTCGTTGCCAACGGTCCGGTTTCGGAAATCGTGTTGATCGATATCAATCGCGACAAAGCGATCGCAGAGGCAATGGATATCAAGCAGGCTACGCCTTTTTTGAATTCCGTTAATATCTACGAAGGGAGCTACGAGGACGCAGTGGGTTCTGATATCGTCGTGATCACGTCCGGGGTCGGCAGAAAACCCGGTCAGTCGCGTATCGACTTAACGCAAACCAACGTGAATATTTTGAAATCGATCGCACCCGAAATCGTGAAATACGTTCCCGACGCGCTGTATCTGATCGTCGCGAACCCCGTAGACGTTTTAACCTACGTATTCCAAAAAGTAACGGGCGTTCCCGCAAGCCGCGTGATCGGTTCGGGTACGAGCCTTGATACCATTCGTTTGAGAACTCGTCTTTCCGAGCTTTATGCGGTGAACCAAAAGCAAGTGCACGCGTACGTGCTCGGCGAACACGGCGACAGTTCGTTCGTCGCTTGGTCTGCGGCGGATATTTCGGGAATTCACCTTTCCGACTATGAAAATTCCGTGACCAATCAAAAAGCGTTGGAAATTACGCCCTACACGAAGGAAGAAGTGGAAGAATACGTGAAAAAATCGGGCGGTAAGATCATCGCGGGCAAGGGCGCTACCTTCTACGGGATAGCAACCTCCGTCTGCCATATCATAAAGAATATCTATTCGGGCGCGGATACGGTTGCAACCGTTTCCACCGTAATGAACGGCGAATACGGCGTTTCCGACGTCGCGCTCAGCACTCTTTGCGTGATTGGTACGGAAGGCGTTAAGACGACGCTCACGCCCAAGCTTTCCGACGAAGAAGTCGAAAAATTCCAACACAGCGCGCAGGTTTTAAAAGACGTTATTGCGCAGATCGATATTTAAGAGGTAACAAATGGAATACCGTATTGAAAAAGACACGATGGGGGAAATGAAAGTCCCCGCAGACAGATATTGGGCGGCGCAAACGCAGAGAAGTTTTCAAAACTTCCCGATCGGCGACGAGGTGATGCCTCGCGAGATCACGCGCGCTTTCGGCATATTGAAAAAAGCGGCGGCGCTTGCAAACAACAAGCTCGGGAAGCTTTCCGACGAAAAATTGCAGGCGATCAGCGCTGCTTGCGACGAGGTGATCTCGGGTTCTTTGAACGGTCATTTCCCGCTCGTCGTATGGCAGACGGGAAGCGGTACGCAGTCGAATATGAACGCAAACGAAGTTATCGCAAATCGCGGTAACGAGATTGCGGGCGCGAAAATTCTGCACCCCAACGACGATATCAATAAGAGTCAAAGCTCTAACGACACTTTCCCTACGGCGATGCATATCGCGGCGGTTCTTGCCATCGAAGATAAGCTTTTCCCCGCGATGGATAAACTTGTTGAAACATTCAAGAAATTGGAAAAGGAAAACGAAGGGATCGTAAAGAGCGGCAGAACGCATTTGCAAGACGCCGTTCCCATCGCGTTTTCGCAAGAGATCAGCGGTTGGAGAAATATGATCGAAAAGACCAAAGCTCAGCTTACGCTCGCGCTTTCGGGGCTTAAAGAACTTGCGCTCGGAGGCACGGCGGTCGGAACGGGGCTCAACGCGCCCAAGGGCTTTGCGGAAGAGGTCGCAAATCAAGTAAGTATTCTTACGGGTAAGACCTTCGTTACCGCGGAAAACAAATATCACGCGCTTACGGCGAAAGACGAACTCGTATTCGCGCACGGCGCGATCAAAGCGCTTGCGTGCAACCTTATGAAGATCGCAAACGATATCCGTTGGCTTGCCAGCGGACCTCGCGACGGACTCGGCGAAATTTTCATTCCCGAAAACGAGCCCGGCTCGTCGATTATGCCCGGGAAAGTCAACCCCACGCAATGCGAATCGATGACGATGGTCGCCGTGCAAGTAATGGCAAACGACGTCGCGGTGTCGGTCGGTGCTTCACAAGGCAACTTCGAACTCAACGTATTTATGCCCGTTATCATTTATAATTTCCTGCAATCGGTGCGACTTCTTTCCGACGGTATCGCTTCGTTTGAAAAGAACTGCGTAACGGGGATCAAAGCGAATAAGGAAAAAATGAAGCATAATCTGTATAATTCTTTGATGCTCGTCACCGCGCTCAATCCGTATATCGGCTATGAAAACGCGGCGAAAACGGCAAAGAAGGCTTATAAAGAAAACGTTTCTTTGAAAGAAGCTTGCGTGGAACTCGGCTTCCTTACGGCGGAAAAGTTCGATGAAGTCTTCCGTCCCGAAGAAATGGCTTACCCGCAAAAGTAAAAGAAAAAGGGAATGGATTAGAATGAAAATCAGTTATTATCCCGGCTGTACGCTTAGAACGAAAGCCAAAGAATTGGACGTGACCGCCCGTCTTTGCGCAAAGGCTCTCGGCGTAGAAATGGAAGAAATCGAAAATTGGCAGTGTTGCGGCGCGGTATATCCCACGGGCACGGACGAGATCGCCACGAAGCTCTCCGCCGTCCGCGCGCTTGATCACGCTAAGCACAACGGCGGCAAACTTTTGACGCTTTGTTCGGCTTGCCACAACGTGATCAAACGCACGAACGAGGATATGAAGGCGGACGGAGATATATGTTTGCGCGCAAACAATTATTTAAAGCTCGACGAACCCTATAAGGGCGAAACGGAGGTTTTACATTATCTCGAAATGCTCAAAAAGATCGTCGGCTTCGACAATATCAAAAAAGCCGTCGTCAATCCCATCAATCGCAAAGTGGGGGCGTATTACGGGTGTTTGCTCCTTCGTCCCAGCGGCGTAATGGCGTTCGATAATCCCGAAAATCCGACGATCATCGAGGATTTTATCCGTGCGATCGGCGGTACGCCCGTCAGCTATCCTTTCCGCAACGAATGTTGCGGCGCGTACGTTTCCTTGAAGAACAGCGAGTTGCCCAAAAAGAAGAGCAAAAAGGTGTTGGAAAGCGCAAAAGAAAAGGGTGCGGAAGAAGTGATCACGGCTTGCCCGCTCTGTCTTTATAATTTGCAAGTCAACGGCGAGGGGATCTTGCCCGTGAAATACTTTACGGAGCTTTTGGCAGAAGCGTTGGGGGTAAGCAAATGACGAAAGAAGAACGCATTGAAAATATCAAACGGCTCAGCGGTACGGACGTAAGGAAGTGTATGAAATGCGGGAAATGCTCGGGTAGATGCCCCGCGTTCAAGGATATGGATATCAAGCCGCATCAGTTCGTTTCTATGCTCGAAAAAGGAAAGATCGAGGAACTGTTGGAATGTAAAGCGATTTGGAACTGTCTTTCCTGTATGGCTTGCGTAGAGCGTTGCCCGCGCGGAGTCGCGCCCGCTTCCGTCGTCGAAGCGGTGAGAGATACCGTCGTGAGAATGCAAGGCAAGAACGGCATCAAAGCAGAGGATGTTCCTCCGATCGTTGACGAACTCATTCCTCAACAACTCCTCGTCAGCGCGTATAGAAAATATAATAAGTAACGAGTTATTAAAAATCGAAAATCTAAACAAAGTGAGAAGATAAAATGCAAAGAATCGGTGTTTTTATTTGTTGGTGCGGCAGTAATATCGCGGCAACGGTAGACGTAGAAAAAGTTGCGGAAGTGATCAAAAGCGAGCCCGGCGTCGTTTATTCCGTAAACTATCAGTATATGTGCTCCGAAAACGGTCAACAGCTCATCAAGAACGCAATCAAAGAACATAATCTTACGGGTATCGTGGTAGGGGCTTGCTCGCCCAGAATGCACGAAGCGACCTTCCGCAAAGCTGCGGAAAGCGTGGGGTTGAATCCGTATATGGTTGAAATCGCGAATATTCGCGAGCATTGTTCGTGGATTCATAAGGATATGGCAGAAGCGACGGAAAAAGCTATCATCCTCGTTCGTACCGCGATCGCGAAAGTAAAATTAAACGCTCCGCTCACGGCGGGCGAAAGCCCCGTCGTGAAACGTGCTCTCGTGATCGGGGGCGGTATCGCGGGGATTCAAGCCGCTTTGGATATTGCCGACGCGGGCTTTGAAGTGGATATCGTGGAAAAGAACGCGACGATCGGCGGCAGAATGGCGCAGCTCGATAAAACGTTCCCCACCCTCGACTGTTCGGCTTGTATTTTAACGCCGAAAATGGTGGATTGCGCGCAGCACGAAAAAATCGATATTCTCTCCTATTCGGAAATAGAGGACGTAAAAGGCTTCGTCGGGAATTTTAGCGTTAAGATCCGCCGCAAAGCGAGATACGTTGACGAAACGAAGTGCACGGGCTGTAAGATCTGTATGGAAAAATGCCCTTCGAAAAAAGGGTTGAACGATTTCAATATGAACCTTAACACCCGCCCTGCGATTCATATTCCGTTCGCACAGGCGATCCCCAACGTAGCGGTGATCGATCCCGCACAATGCATCAAGCTCAAAACGGGTAAATGCGGAATCTGTCAAAAATTCTGCGGCGTAGGCGCGATCGACTACGAGCAAAAAGATACCTTTATCGAACGTCAATACGGCGCGATCGTCGTGGCGACGGGCTTTAAGCCTATTTCTCTCGACGCGTTCAACGAGTACGGCTATACGGAAAACAAAGACGTTATCACTTCTCTTGAACTCGAAAGATTGATGAATGCGGCAGGTCCTTCCAACGGCGTTCTCGTCCGTCCTTCCGACGGTCAGCACCCGAAGGTAATCACCTTCATTCAATGCGTCGGTTCGCGTGATACGAGCGGTTGCGGCAAGCCTTATTGCTCTAAGATCTGCTGTATGTACACGGCGAAACACGCGATGCTTATCCGCGAAAAATACCCCGACACCGAAGTACACGTATTCTATATCGACGTGCGTACGCCGGGGAAAAACTACGACGAATTCTTCCGTCGCGCGGTGGAACAGTACGGCGTTGACTATATCAAAGGTATGGTCGGAAAAGTGTATAACGAAAACGGCAAGCTGATGGTGCAGGGCTCTAACCTTATCGATAACGAGCAGGTTACGATCGAATCCGATCTCGTCGTTTTAGCGGCGGCGATCGAACCCGAACCTTCCGTAAGAAAGGTTGCGACGTTGCTTACGGCAAGTATCGATACGAATAATTTCCTTACCGAATCGCACGCGAAGCTTCGTCCTGTGGAAAGCCCTACGGCGGGCGTATATCTTGCGGGCGTATGCCAAGGACCTAAGGATATCCCCGAAACCGTTTCGCAGGCTTCCGCTTGCGCGGCGAAAGTGATCGGGCTTTTGGTGAAAGATAAGTTAAAGACGAATCCCTGCGTTGCCACGCCCGACGAAATGATGTGTAACGGCTGTTCGCAATGCGCGAACGTGTGCGCGTACGGCGCGATCACCTACGTCGATAAAGAATTCAGACTCGGCGGAGGCAAGACGGAAGTAAGGCGCGTAGCGTCCGTAAATCCCGCGGTATGTCAGGGATGCGGCGCTTGTACGGTCACTTGTCCGTCGGGGGCGATGGACCTTAAAGGATTCAGCTCCAAGCAAATTATGTCGGAGGTGGAAGCGATATGCAAAATGTAACGGAAAAGAAAGAATTTACGCCTAATATCGTAGCGTTTTGCTGTAACTGGTGCTCGTATGCAGGCGCAGACCTTGCTGGTTCAAGCCGTTTGAGCTACCCCGCAAACGTGAAGATCATTCGCGTACCTTGCTCTTGTCGCGTGAATCCGTCCTTTATTTTAAAAGCCTATCAACAAGGCGCGGACGGCGTGATCCTTTGCGGTTGCCATCCCGGCGATTGCCACTACGTGACGGGGAACTATTATACGAGAAGAAGAATGTCCCTCTTATTCAGCTTTTTGAATTATATGGGCATCGAGAAAGAACGCACCCGCGTGGAATGGGTTTCCGCTGCGGAAGGCGCGCGCTTCTCCGCCGTTATGAACGATTTCGTGCAAAAAATCACCGAACTCGGCGAAAATAAACGCCTGACCGATTTGAGAGTAAAGGAGGGCGAATAAAATGCGTGACGTTGAATTGAAAATGAAAGAACGCGCGAGCGAGCTCCTTAAAAGCGGCGAAGTTGCCCGCGTGATCGGTTGGAAAAAAGGCGAATTTTATCACGACCCCCAGCCCGCTTCTTTTGAAAGCGTAGAAGAGTTGAACGCATTCGTCTATAACGGATTTTGCGGCGCGAATCTTTCCAAATACCTCATTCAAATGAGCAAAAAAGAAGGAAAGACGGCGATTTTCTTAAAGCCTTGCGATTCGTACAGCTTTAATCAGCTCGTAAAAGAACACCGTATCGTTCGTGAAAATATCCACGTGATCGCGATCGAATGTCAAGGCAAACTCGATATCGAAAAGATCAAGGCGAAGGGCTTTGATTTCGTCACGGAAGTAGAAGAAAACGGCGACGAAATTGCCGTCGCTTCTCTCTACGGCAACGGAGCGGTTCAAAAGGACGAAGTGCTTTTGGGAAAATGCGAAACCTGTAAAGGAAAAGTGCATCAAGTAAAGGATGAGGAGATCATTCTCCACGAAATGCAAGCGGGTAAGAAAAACCGCTTTGAAGAGGTTGAAAAACTCGAAGCGATGACGGAGGACGAACGGTTTGCGTTCTGGCGCGAACAGCTTCAAAAATGTATCCGTTGCAACGCGTGCAGAAACGTTTGCCCCGCGTGCTCGTGCTTAAAATGCGTGTTCGATAACCCCGCTTCGGGGATCGCGGCGAAAGCGAACGACGATAAATTCGAAGAACAGCTTTTCCATATCATTCGCGCCTTTCACGTTTCGGGCCGTTGCACGGATTGCGGCGAGTGTTCGAGAGTTTGTCCGCAGAACATTCCTTTGCACCTTCTCAACCGTAAATTTATCAAGGATATCGACGGCTTATACGGCGAATATCAGGCGGGGGAAACCGCCGAAGGCAAAACGCCTTTGACTTCTTATACGGAAGGCGACGCCGAACCCAACGACGTAGTGAACGGGGAGGTTAGATAATGTTTAAGATTGCAAAAGAAAGATTAAACGAACTTTATTCCAAGATCGCCGAAACGTTCGGGCTTTTTATTCCTATCAAAAAAGGCGGAGAGGTCAACTATCACGTTTGGGGAGAAGGGAAAGAAGTTTCTTTGGAAACCTTGAAAACGGTAAAATCCCCCAAAAACGCCTTTTTCCCGCAGTCGGAAAATTTGATGAAGTTCAAAACCGAAGGGAAAAATCTTGAAATTATCGACGTGCGCTGGGATAAAACGGAGAAACCTTTCGTTATGTTCGGCGTAAAGGCTTGCGATTATAAGGCGATCGAAGTGCTCGATAAGGTATTCCTTGCCGATCCCGTAGACACCTATTATCAGTCCAGAAGAGAAGCGACTACGATCGTAACGCTCGCTTGCTCCCGTCCCGAAGAAAGCTGTTTTTGTAACGCGTTCGGGATCGACGCGACCGCGCCGCAAGGCGACGTGACCACTTGGCTCGACGGCGAAAACCTCTATTGGCAGGCGAACACCCAAAAAGGCGAAGCGCTCACCGCGGCGGTGAAAGAGCTGTTGACGGAAGGGGGAGAAGAAAAGGTCGAAGCGCAAAAGGCAAGCACCAAAGCGATTATGGAAAAATTGCCGTTTGCTTCCCTTGATCTTTCGCGCTTTAAGCCCGAAAATTTGAACGAGCTTTTCGAGGATCCCGCTTGGGAATCTATGAGCGAGGCTTGCTTGGGTTGCGGCACGTGTACCTTCGTTTGCCCGACCTGTCAATGCTTCGATATCCGCGATTTCAAAACCAACGAAGGCGTGATCCGTTATCGTTGTTGGGATTCTTGTATGTATTCCGATTTCACGCTTATGGCGCACGGAAATTCGAGAACTACGCAAATGCAGAGATTCCGTCAGCGGTTTATGCACAAGCTCGTGTATTATCCTTCGCAGAACGACGGTTTGTATTCCTGCGTAGGCTGCGGCAGATGCGTAAATAAATGCCCGCAGAAGCTGAATATCGTGAAAGTGATCAAAACGCTGGGAGGTAAAAACAATGATTGAAGAAACTTTGATTCCGAAAATCGGCGTCGTAACGGATATCCGTAAGGATACGCCCGACGTAAAAACTTTCCGCGTGGTCGGCACGGACGGCAAAAAGCTTTTCAAGCATATGCCCGGTCAATGCGCGATGGTTTCTATTCCCGGGGTAGGAGAATGTATGTTTTCCATTACTTCTTCCCCCACGAACGAGGAATATATGGAATTTTCCATTAAAAAATGCGGTTGCGTGACGGAAGTTATCCACGCGCTCGAAGTAGGCGCGCAGATCACCGTCAGAGGGCCGTACGGCAAAAATTTCCCCGTAGAAGAAGATTTCAAGGGTAAGGATTTGCTCTTTATCGCAGGCGGTATCGGACTTGCGCCGCTCAGAAGCGTTATCAACTACGTTCGGCACTATCGAAAAAACTACGGTAAAGTCGTGATCGTTTACGGCGCGAGAAGCAAAGACGACCTCGTAGATATCGATGAAATCCAGAACGAGTGGGTAAACGAGCCGAATATGGAAGTTTATCTCACGATCGACCGCCCGCAGGAAGGCTGGGACGGACACGTTGGATTCGTACCTGCCTACGTCAAAGAGCTCGGACTCGACCCGAATATGACGGCGGTGCTTTGCGGTCCTCCCATTATGATCAAGTTCACGCTCGCAGGACTTTTGGAACTTGGATTTGAAAAATCCCGCGTCTACACGACGCTCGAGCTCCGTATGAAATGCGGCGTCGGAAAATGCGGAAGATGTAACGTCGGCGATAAATTCGTGTGCAAAGACGGTCCCGTATTCCGTATGACGGAACTCGACGAATTACCCGACGAATATTAAGGAGAAAAACCAATGGAAAAAATGGTAAACGTATTTCTTTTCGGAAAAAAGTATGAAGTTCCGGAAAGTTTGACGATAATGAAAGCGATGGAATACGCGGGATATCAGCTCGTGCGCGGATGCGGTTGCAGAAACGGCTTTTGCGGCGCGTGCTCGACGATCTATCGTATCAAAGGTCAGCAGGAGCTTAAAACCTGCCTTGCTTGCCAAACGAAAGTCGAAGAGGGTATGTACGTAGCAACGCTTCCTTTCTTCCCGCTCGTAAAACAAGTTTACGATATCGAAAAGATCAAGCCCACGCAGCAGATTATGATGCAGCTCTATCCCGAAATTTATTCGTGTATCGGTTGCAACGCTTGCACGAAGAGCTGTACGCAGGAACTCAACGTTATGCAGTATATCGCGTACGCGCAACGCGGCGAATACGAAAAAGCTGCGGAAGAGAGCTTTGACTGCGTAATGTGCGGAGTATGTTCTTCCCGTTGCCCTGCGGGGATCTCGCATCCTCAGGTCGCGGTGCTTGCTCGTAGACTTACGGGCAAATACCTTGCGCCGAAGAGCGAGCATCTCGTCAGCCGCGTAGCGGAAATCGACAAAGGGGATTGCAAAGCGGCTCTCGAAGCGATTATGAACACCCCGCTCGAAGAACAAAAACATCTCTACAACACGAGAGAGATCGAGAAATAAGGAGAAGCGTATGTATCAGTATACTCAAGAACAACTTGAATCAATGAAAAAAGTAGAAGAAACCCGCGCTTCCCGTATTGAAAAATTACACGCGCGTATGTCGGCGGAAGAAAAGGACGCCGTTTTGGCGGAATTCCATCCCGACTATATCACTTCGGCGTATGAAGAACTCAAAGTCGGAAAAAATAAAGGAGGGAAGGTGCTCCACGAGCTTGCCGATCTTTTGCAGGGTCGTTCCAGAACGCTTGACCTTACGATCGATCTTACGAAGATCGACTACGACGTAGACGTGCTCGTGATCGGCGGAGGCGGCGCAGGATCTTCGGCGGCGATCGAAGCGCACGAACGCGGCGCAAACGTTATGATCGTCACGAAACTCCGTTTGGGCGACGCGAACACGGCGATGGCGGAAGGCGGTATCCAAGCGGCGGATAAACCCAACGACAGCCCTGCAACGCACTATCTCGACGCGCTCGGCGGGGGGCATTTCAAAAATAAGCCCGAGCTTTTGTATAAGCTGGTAAACGAAGCGCCCGAAGCCATTCTTTGGCTTAACAACCTCGGCGTTATGTTCGATAAGGAAGAGGACGGCACGATGGTCACCACGCACGGCGGCGGTACGTCCAGAAAGCGTATGCACGCTTGCCGCGACTATTCGGGCTCGGAAATTATGAGAACGCTTCGCGACGAAGTGTTTAACCGCGGTATCACCGTCGTCGATTTCACTTCCGCGATCGAACTTATCAAGGATACCGAAGGCAAGGTCGCGGGCGCGGTCTTAATGAATATGGAAACGCAGGAAATCTTGATCGCAAGGGCAAAAACCATCGTGATCGCAACGGGCGGCGCGGGCAGATTGCACTATCAAGGCTTCCCGACTTCCAATCACTACGGCGCAACGGCGGACGGACTCGTTTTGGGGTACAGAGCGGGCGCGAAGCTTCTCTATCCCGAAACCCTTCAATATCACCCTACGGGCGCGGCAGAGCCCACGCAAATCTACGGCGCGCTCGTAACCGAAAAGGTGCGTTCGTTGGGCGCACAGCTCGTCAATAAAGACGGCGAAGCGTTCGTCTATTCGCTCGAAACGCGCGACGTTACGGCTTCTTCCATTATCCGCGAATGTAAAGCGCATAAGAAAGGCATTAAAACGACGGACGGCGAGGGCGTATGGCTGGATACGCCGCTGATCGATATCTTAAACGGCGAAGGAACGATCGAAAAACGTATTCCCGCAATGCTTCGTATGTTTGGCAAATACGGGATCGATATTCGGAAAGAACCCATTTTGATCTATCCTACTCTTCATTATCAGAACGGCGGTTTGGATATAGGCGCAAACGGTATGACTTGCGTGGAAAATCTCTACGTTGCGGGCGAAGCGGTCGGGGGGATTCACGGCACGAACCGCTTGATGGGGAACTCCCTTCTCGATATTATCGTATTCGGCAGAAACGCCGGTCAGCAAGCGGGCGAGAAGTGCAAGAGCGTTCAGCTTAAAGAACTCACGCTCGATCACGTGCAAGAATTCGAGAAAGAACGTAAAGAAGCGGGAATTTCTTCGGAGATGCCTTCTCCCAGACTTCTTCCCGATTACAGAAGAAAAGTGAATTGATAGTGAATAGAGAAAAGCACGAGACAAAACGCACGAAGGTACGCTTTGTGCGTTTTTGTCCGCAAATCGGAGGTTTAATAGTATGATTTATTTAGGTAGTGTCGCGGGCTCGTTGTTATCGACTTTATTTATCGTTTTTGCGATTGCTGCGATAGGGTATTTGGTCGGCGGGATCAAGATCAAAGGTATTTCTCTCGGTACGGCAGGGGTACTTCTGATTGCCCTCGTCGTCGGAATCGTATTCAGTCTTTGCGGAGATAAGATCGGCGATAGCGTAACGCTCGCCTTTACGATCGGAAAAACGAAGATCACGCTCTACGACGCGTCGATCAAAAAACTGTTCGATCTCGTATCGAATATCGGTACGGCAATGTTCGTCACGGCAGTCGGCTTGATTGCTGGACCGAAATTTTTCCGTTCCTTTAATAAAAGTATGATTTCCTACGTCGCTATGGGCGCGATCATCATCGTGCTCGGCGTTGGTATGACGGTACTTATTTCCGCTCTCGGCGGAATGGATATGGCAACGGGCACGGGGCTTTTGGCTGGTTCGCTTACGTCTACACCCGCTTTCTCGGCGGCAAAAGACGCGGCGAAAGAAATCAGCGAAGCGTTGGAATCCAAAGTTGCGGCGGGGTATGGTATCGGATATCTCTACGGCGTTTTAGGCGTAGTGTTGTTCGTGCAGATTATGCCGAAGATCTTAAAAGTCAATATCGAAGAAGAGCGCGCAAACTTTATCGCGGCAGGTACGGTCGTCCTCCAGGAGGACGATAAAAAGCGTGTCGATATCGACGATTTCGGCTTCTTTCCGTTCTGTTTAACGGTTGTTTTAGGTCTTATTATCGGGGCAATCAAGATCCCCGGGATCAATTTCAGCCTCGGTTCAAGCGGCGGTACGCTCGTTTCCGGTCTTATCGTAGGGCATTTCGGTCACGTGGGAAAAATCAATTTACGAGTATCCAAAACCACGTTGAATTTCTTCCGCGAACTCGGTCTTATGCTCTTTTTGATCGGTGCGGGTGTTCCTGCGGGACTTCGGTTTATCGATAGTTTCAGTCCTTGGTATTTTGTTTACGGTATCATTTTAACGACCGTTCCTATGATAGTAGGCTTTATTCTCGGAAAGTACGTGTTCAAACTCTCGATTTTCAACAATCTCGGTTCGATCACGGGTGGTATGACTTCTACTCCCGCTTTGGGCTCTTTGATCAACGTAGCGGGCACGGACGACGTTTCTTCGGCATACGCCGCAACGTATCCGATCGCCTTGGTTTTGATCGTAGTCTCGGCTAATTTAATGGTAACGATCGGTTGTATGTAAAAACGAAAGAGTGGATTTCTCTTCGCGGGAAATCCACTCTTTTCTTGAAAAATGAAAAAACATAGCGAAAAACACTTGCATTTTTTATTGGAATGGTATATAATAAGTAGGCTGTTGCAGAGATGGCGGAGCGGCTGAACGCGCACGATTCGAAATCGTGTTATGCAGGAATGTATACGAGGGTTCAAATCCCTCTCTCTGCGCCAAAAAATAAGGAAAGGTGAAAACCTTTCCTTATTTTTTAAATGAAAAACCGTTGGTTTGTTATAAGACCGACGGTTTTTTCTTTATATATCACGGAAAACGGAAATGATGGAATGTAACGCTTTCATCAAAAGCAACGATAAAAATCAACAAAAGAAAAGTTCGTTCAGAGAAGCATAAAGGTTTATTTTGAAGAAAATCGGGTTTGTTTTACATATTTATTTTTTAATTTTGATTTGTTATAATGATTACACTCCTATCTTGACGTAGCTTTTCAGTCGGGACGGGTAGCAGGTTTTGTTAAAAATAGTACAGGAGGAAACTATGAAAAGGAAAGTAACTTTATGGCTTTTAACAGCGATGTTTTGCCTTTGCGGAGGCGGCTTGATCGCTTGCGACGACGGCGACGGTCAAAACAATTCCTCGGGCGGAAATTCGGAGACGGTAACGTGTACTCACGATTATAAGCTTGAAGGAACGGTGGAAGCTACTTGCGTAAAAGACGGTGCGAAAACGTATAAGTGCTCGAAGTGCGAAGATACATACAGCGAAACACTCGTCAAAACGGGGCACAACTACGGCGAATGGACTCAGACCAAAGACCCCGATTGTGCGCAAGACGGGGAAAAACAGCGGACTTGCTCCATCTGCAACGTGGTGGAAACGGATTACGTAGCGTCCCTGCCGCATACTTATATTGAAATGCTTACCGAGAACTCGTCGTGTACGGAGCAAGGCTACGTGGTTTACGTTTGCGAAGAGTGTGAGGACACGTATACGACGTACCAAGACGCACTCGGGCATACGCCTACGGGAGAAGGCGAAGTGACGGCGGCAAAATGCTTGGAGGACGGATACACGACTTACCACTGTTCCGTTTGCAACGAGGATTATACCGAGGTTATCGAAAAGCTCGGGCATAACTATCAAAAGACGAGCGCCGTAGCCGCGACTTGCGACAATTTCGGCTATAACGTGGAGACTTGTCAAAACTGCCAAGATATAAAGCACGTATACGCGGCACAGAAATTGGAACATACTTTCGATGATTCGGGAGTATGCGAAGACTGTAAGTTACATATCACGGATGCGATGTTGTTCAACACGAAAGACGGCAAAAATTTCTCCTTCGTGGAAAAGTCGGCGGATTACGGTTACGTGGTAAACGCCATTGATAATACTTATTTTCATAAGTTGATCATATCCCGCGCGACGATCGACGCGCTTATCCAACAGTCGATAACGGGCTTTAAAATGGAATTCGGGTGTCCTGATACTACCTGGCGTGCGTTTGGATACAAGACGGCGGATATGATCGATTACAGCTATTATAACGTATTCCAGCAAGGCTACGGTGGTACGGCGAAATTTGAAATCGAGTTCGCGCCGAAGGGCGTATTGAACGAAGAGATGGTAACGAGCGAAGGTCTGGTGATCGACGTGTTATACCGCGCTAACGGAAATGCGACGGAAGGCGTCTTATATCAGGACGAGGGAACTTGTTCGGATTATGCTTTGAGCGTAGGTTATAATATTTCGTATAACGAAAAACTTCCCGCGACGTGGATCTCTTCCGAGCTTGAAGTTTCGTACGACGGTTCGAAGTGGGAGCTTTTTAAGTCAAGCGGAGTAAACGGTTTCGTAAACATCGCCGTACAAGCGGGTGCGATCGAAAAATGGATGGAATCCGGCGTAACGAAGCTTACCTTTACCGTTGAGCATAAGACCGATAAAGGTATGTACGGCGGTCTTTCGCTCAAATCGCCTCAGGTAACCGCCAACGGCAAGATCTCCTTTACCATTGATCTTACAGAGGAAATGAAGGAAACGGGTTATACTTTCAACGAATTGTACGTGAGCGATTATTTCGGAAAAGCATCAAATGCAACGGTGAAGTGCGACGGCTTCTATCTCACGGTTTCGCCTGTAAAAGCGTTTAATATCAGCGACGCTTCGACGTGGCTTATCGCCGAAGATATGACGTTTACGCAAAAGGACGCAACGATTACCTTCACGGGTAAAGCTACAGGCGGACACGCGACGACCTTCTCCAAAGAATGGGTTGCGTATTATCTCGACAAGGGCGTTACCTCGCTTACCTTCTCGTTTGCGTCGAAAGATGGGGAATTGTCGTCGTTGGCGAGTACCTATCTGACGGGCGGCGTCAACTCAAAGGGCTCGTTTACGCTTACGCTCACTGAAGCGATGAGGACGAACGGCGTTAATATCAATTTCTGGTATTATACGTGGACGGCAGGGTGGACGAGCGAACAGGAGAAAAATCCCGATCTCGAGATAGTGGAATCTACCGGCTTCGTCCTTACGATCACGGAAACGGTTGCGGAATAATTTAGGAAATCAACTATTATGGAAATGAACGAAACCAAAAACGTTTTAACTCGGAAGGAAAAACATA
>JAFURH010000091.1 GCA_017471945.1 Clostridia bacterium
AAACGCTTACGTTGACGAGCGCTGATCTTATTGCGCTTGGATATAGTGAGAAAGATACGTTGACGTTTGGTATCTGGGTGCCGACGGCGGCGTTAAATGGTGGTTATTCGGCGTGTACGTGGCTCGACGATATCAGCTATTATCAAGCAGGCGAGTCTTGAACTGACCGTGCGGCGCAAATCGTTTACGACGAAAGTAAATCGCTTGAAGTGGGGGCGTCTCTTCCCCCCACGAGCGCCGTGCTTAAAACGGAAAATAACTATTATACGAATGCCGGATTTAACATTTATACGTTAGTCGTGACGGAGAGCACGGTAAAAGACGATTTTGAGCTGGTATATGATCGTTGTGCGGCTCGCGGTATCTCTATGCGAATACGTTTGCACGGAGGGTTCTTGAAAGAAGAATATACGGAGGATTATAATGCGTTTACCGAAATATTCCCCGATATCGACTTTTCTCAGTATCCGTTGCTGCAAGGATTTTTTATCGCCGACGAGCCGAGTTGGTTTGGGTTGCAGTGTATAAAAAACAGTTATGCACCCTGGTTTAATAAATATTATGCCGATAGCAACCTTGAATTTTTCGTCAATTTGTTGTCGGGGTATAGCACCGGGATGGGACCTTTGCGCAACGCAGAAGGCGAATTGATCACGAATAACGGTACGTATAGAAATACAAGCGGTCTTTACGACGGAGAAAATGCCTACTCCGTTGAAACGGGAGCTTTGGTGAAAGTATCTTTGACGGAAGAGGAAAAAGAGACTTTTACGACTGCCTATCACAACGAATGGTTGACGATATTTGAAGGCGTAAAGTCCGCGAATAAGCATTTTTCGCACGATTCGTATCCATTACTCGATAATCAAACGGGTTGGCGTACGGACTCGGACGGCGAGTACGAATGGCCCGAAGAGTATGAACGATATCTCTACGACGAATGGCTTGCAAGAACGCTGAATATGGCGACGATAGCTAAGCAGAACGGACATAAGTTCGGCGCGTATATTCAAGCGTTTGATCAAGGAGATGAGACATATCCTACGGCTGAGTATCGTTTGCCTACGAAATTGGAAGAAATCAAATGGCAAGTGTATATGAATATCGCGTTTGGCGCAAAAAGGCTGTGTTATTTCGGTTATAGCGCCCACGTAGACGGAACGTATATGGTGGATTCCAACGGCGAACCTTTGCATCTTTATTCGTTAGTGAAAGAAATGAACGAAGAGCTTAATAAAGTCGATCACGTTTTCGCGACGTTTGAAACGTGGGTGGGAGTAAAAACGTTTACGCCTGCGAACAAGGAAGTTTGTACTGCATTTGAAAAAATTGCAACTAAGGAACTTGCGGCTTTGACTGGCGTTTTAAGCGTTAGTACCGACAGGGAACTCGTCGTGGGAGAAATGGTTGACGGAAACGACAATCACGGTTATATGTTAGTCGGCTACGACGACCCGTATAACGGCAATTCTACTAACGTAGAAATGACGTTTGACGGAGCTGACGGCTTTATTATCTATCGCAACGGGGAACGAACTTTATCCGAGTGTACGGACGGAAAGCTTTCGGTTTCCTTAGCGGCAGGCGAAGGAGTGTTCGTTATTCCCGTATACGTGGGAACGAATGCAGAATGATCTATTTCAACGTAAGTGTCGGCGGGGCGTTTTCCGTCCCGCCGATACGATAATTTGCTGATATTATTGTGATAAGGAACTATACTATGAAAATAAACGTACACAAGATCGCTACGAATTTTACGGGCGAATATTGTTATACACACGCAAGAGGCACCGCGTTGCCGTCGGGGAAGATTTTCGTCACTACGCAACCGTTGCTTTTGAGTGGAGTGGATGTTTTTTACGGTGTGGAAAAATTCACGGTTGACGGAAAAAACTTTAAGGCTTCGCCTATTACGCCGTGTAAAAATCTCGCGCGGGAAAAACGTGGGGAAAAGAATACCGTCGTCGTTTCGGATTGTACGCCGTTATACCATAAAGTCACGGGTAAAATCCTGCTTTTGGGACATAGCTTGCTTTACGGCGAGGATAATCGTTTGGTTCAAAAACGACCCCGCCATACCGCATACGCCGTATACGACGGGGAAAAAGGAGATTTTGAGCATTTCAAGCTCCTCGATATGGGCGATACGGAGTATTATTTTGCGGGAAACGGTTCGGGACAATCCTTTGAAGAAGAAAACGGGGACTTGCTGATTCCTTTTTATTATCAAAGCCGTTTTGATATCGAGAACGGAAAATATAACGCTTCTGCCGCCGTGATGCGGTGCGCGTTCGACGGGGAAAAATTAAAAATTCTTGAAATCGGCGCGCCGCTTGCTTTGAATGTACCTCGAGGCTTTTGCGAACCCTCGGTTATAAAATATGAAAACAAATATTTTCTTTGCCTGAGAAACGACAACGACGGATATCTTGCAAAAAGCAAAGACGGTTTGCATTACGGCGATCTGCAGCCGCTTTGTTTCGACGATGGATCGTCCGTCGGAAATTATTGCACGCAACAGCATTGGCTGACGGGCGGCGACAAGCTTTGGCTCGTATATACGCGTCGCGCGGAGAACAACGGACACGTATTCCGTCACCGCGCTCCGCTGTTTATAGCCGAGGTCGATCCCCTTTCTTTGCGGGTGATCCGTGCCACCGAAAAGGTTGTCGTACCCGAACGCGGGGCGAGGCTCGGAAACTTCGGTTGTTGCTCGCTTGGCGATGGAAGAGGCGTCGTAATAGCATCGGAATGGATGCAATTCGGCGGCGGTGATAGCGAAGGCTGGAAAAGATGTATGCAATACGGTAGCGATAATTCGATCTTTGTATCGGAAATCTTATTTGATTGAGGTGAAGAGATGTACACACAATCGAAACTATTGGAAAATATTAAGGAATTAGGAATCGAAGAGACAGATCTGTTGACGGCGCACACTTCGTTAAAATCAGTCGGGAAGATCGATGCAACGGGGTATACGAGCGCGGCGGAAGCGTTGATCTCGGCATTACGAGAAAGCGTGAAAAAGGGCTTGTTGTTTATTCCCGCGCACACGTTTTCGAATATTCGGGAAACGCCCGTTTTCGATATTCGGAACACGATGCCGTGTATCGGAGGCGTGCCTTGCGCGGCTGTGGAAATGGCAAATCGCGCTTATGATCGCGGGGATCAAACCTGCGTGAGATCGATGCACGTCTCTCATTCGGTGGTGGCGTTCGGTGAAAAGGCAAAGGAATACGTCGCGGACGATAGGAGGGCTGTTTCGCCCGTTCCGATGTTCGGCTGCTACGGAAAACTGTTGGAGCAGGGTGGAAAAATTTTGTTTATCGGTACAAAATTGAGCAACAATACTTTTATTCACGCGATAGACGAATACGTACAGCCCGAGGGAATGTCTGCGCCGTACGAGATCACGGCGATCGATTATGATGGTAGCCGTAGCACGCGTATTGCGAGAAATTGTCAAGGACCTTCGGCGAAATACGTCGGTTATCAGCCCTATTTAGAAAAGGCAGGCGCGCTCAGTTATGGTAAAATCGGCGACGCGGATTGTATCCTTTGCGACGCAAAAAAATGTTACGACGTGGTAGTGGCAGAGCGAAGAAACGTTATGGGCTATTGAAAAAGAAAAATTAAAAAATAAAAAGTGAGGAAAAGAAAATGTTATATCCTAAAATCAATCATCGTAGGGACGTATATAACTTAAACGGAGTTTGGGAATATGCGTTTGTGGAAGAAGATTATTTACCCACGGCTATGAATCCGAACGGCAAGCCGATGGCGGTGCCGGCAAGCTACAACGAAATTTTAACTGATATGAATATGAAAGAATATTCGGGAAAGGTATTGTATGAAAGAGAGTTTGCCGTGCCGAAAAGAGAGGACTGTCTGTATCGCTTGCGGATTGGCGCGACGAGTCACAAATGCGAAGTGTATCTGAACAGTGAAAAGATCGGAGAAGGAATCAACGGGTTTTATCCGATCGATCTGCCTTTGGAAGGGCTGAAAGAACAAAACCGTTTATCTATCGTTATCGACAATCGTTTAACGGCGCAGACCTTTCCCAATGGGCGTATTAAGAACGGCAAACAGCTCATTCAGCACGATTTCTATAATTATACGGGGATTCACCGCGACGTGCTTGTGTATACTTTGCCGAAACAGCATATCGACGACGTAGTCATTCGAACGGTCGTGGACGGGGATTACGGGAAAGTATCCGTGGAAGTGCGTGGCGAGTATAAAGATATTCGTTATCGCGTATTAAACGAGCGGGGCGAGGAGGTCGTTTGCTCGAAAGAGAACGTGTTTCAAATCCCCGATCCCGTGCGTTGGGAGGTGTTGAACTCGTATTTATATACTCTGATTGTGGAGACGGACACGGATCAATACGAAGAAAAATTCGGTATTCGAAAAGTGGAAATCAAGGGAACGCAATTTCTCGTAAACGATAAACCCGTTTATTTCAAGGGATTCGGTATGCACGAAGATTTCTTCGTGCTCGGGAAAGGCAACAATCCCGCGGTTACTCTTCGCAATTTCGAGTGTATGAAATGGATCAATGCAAATTCATTCAGAACGAGCCATTATCCGTATAGCGAGGAAGTGCTTGATTTGGCGGATAGATACGGATTCTTGGTGATCGACGAAGCGCCTGCGGCGGGGCTTGTGCTTTGGGAGGAATGTTTTGGAGAGAATGGAGCAAACGAGGAAACTTTGGCGATTCACAAGGAGCTGATGAAACGGCTCTACGAGCGCGACAAAAATCATCCCTGCGTGGTGATGGTAAGCGTTTCCAACGAGCCGCAAACTACGGAGAAAAACAGTGAAAAATATTTCGAGGAAGTCTTTGCGTATACGAGAAAATTCTGGGAAGTGCCTGTCACGCTCGTCGAACCTTCGTTGGGCTATGCACACAATTCTTGCGTGGCAAAATTTTCGGATGTGATCTGCGTCAATCGGTATCTGGGTTGGTATACCAATCACGGCGATTTAACGGTGATTGAAGAAAAGCTCACTAAAGATCTCACCGATTTTTACGAGAAATATAAAAAGCCCGTGATCTTATCGGAATTCGGCGCGGATACGATTGAAGGCTTGCATACTTTGCCTGCGGAAGGATTTTCAGAGGATTTTCAGACGTTTTATATAGCGGAAAATTGTAAGGTCTTGGATAAACTCGATTTTTGTATCGGGGAACACGTATGGAATTTTGCCGACTTCAAGACCCAACAAACGACTGGACGAGTGAGAGGTAACCGCAAGGGCGTATTTACGAAGGAACGGCAACCGAAGATGGCGGCGTATTACTTGAAGGAGCGTTGGAAAAATAAATAATTTTTAAAATAAGTTGTAGCTTGACAAAAAGGAGATAGATTATGAATAACAGTATAAAGATGGAATTGTCATATCCACGAGAAGTGGAGAGAGTGAAAAAAGAACAACTTCCGGTGCTGTTGCCGATCGGAACGATGGAATATCACAGTACGCATTGTCCGTACGGCTGCGACACGTTGGTCGCGCAAGGGATATGCGAAAAGGTCGCGGAACAGGTCGAAGCTATGATTTTGCCGCCCGTGTGGTACGGTGTGGCGAGCTACGCTGTGGGCGGTCCTGAAACGAATACCTTAAACGTAGATTGCGACACGATGGAAAATTACGTATATTGTATTTTGAAATCGCTTTTCGATAGCGGCTTTAAGAAAAATATTTTTATTATTATCGCGCACCAAACGGAGGACTATATGCCGATGACGTTAGCGTGTATGAAAGCCGCGAAAAAGCTCATTATGTCGGATTTAGAAAAAACGAGCGGCTACGGCTGGTGGGGAAAACGGGAAAACAAGAATTTTTATTCTAATCTTTCCGAGTCGGATGGTCCTTGGAATAGGATCAGAATTGTACGTGTGCCGTATACGAAAAGCTCGAAGGGCTTGGGCGATCACGCGGGGATTTATGAGTGTTCAATGCTGGAAAATCTTTATCCCGGCAGTATTAAACTCGAGCGTTTGGGCGAAGCGGACGATTGGTTTGCAGAGACGGCAATGGATATGAACGAAGAACTCGGCAAAGAAATGGTGGATATTGCGGTAAACGATATTATCGCTATGATTAAGGAGTAAATTATGTTAACCCCTCAAAGTAATTACGACTTTAAAAAAGAACTGTTGTGCATACATAAAAGGAATATCGTAAACAAAACGCTTTTGCCCGAACAGGACGAATTCACTTTTACGAACGGGATAAAGATTTTCGTTGAGGACTTTGAAAATCCAGTGATCATAACGGCGGTCAGGGATTTCGAGGACTATCTGTTTACGTCGATGGACGTTTCTGTGTGTATCGTGAAAGATCCGACAGAAGCGAGCGTGTCTATCGCGCTCGGACAAGATTTAGGCGAAGGCGAAGGATATATGGGGTATCGTATCACGACGGGAAAAAGTTCCTTAAAGATCGAAGGCCACGACGAAAGAGGGGTTGCGCAAGCTCTTTATTATTTGGAAGATTTAATGAATATCCGTAAAGCGCCGTTTATAAAGTGCGGGCAAGTGGAGCGTAAGGCGTTATTTTCTCCCCGTATCACGCAATCCCCGTTCGGAATGTACGAATACCCCGACGAAGCGTTTGCGATTATGGCGCACTACGGCTTTGACGCGATTGATCTTTGGCTCAAAGATGCATATACCGATAATCGTGGGTGCTATATCGACGTGCGTTTGATCACTGAGCGCGCGGAAAAGTACGGTATCGACGTGTACGTTCAATTATACGCGCCGCACTCCAAACATCCCGAAGAAGCGGACGCGCAGGTGTTTTACGATAAGCTCTACGGAGAGCTGTTTACTATCTGTCCGAAGATAAAAGGAATTACACTCGTAGGGGAAGCAAATCAGTTTGCAAGCCGCGATTCTGCCGTAGGGAAAACGCCGTTTGTTGCGAATTTCGAGGAGAATATCCCTACGGGCAAAACGAGTCCGGGCTGGTGGCCCTGCAAAGACTATCCCGAGTGGGTGGCGATGGTGGCGCGAGCCATTCGCAAAAAACGTGCCGATGCGGAAGTTATCTTCTGCACGTATAATTGGGGATTTGCACCCGAAAAGGAACGCGTACGCCTGATTGAAAATCTTCCCGAAAATATCAGTTTGCTTGCAACGTGGGATATGTTTCATCAATATAAACTCGGAAATTCGGTGGAGAACGTATGGGATTATACGCTAAGTTATATCGGACCGGGCGAATATTTCACGAGCGAAGCGATTGCGGCGAAAAAGCGTGGGATTAAGCTTATGGCAAACAGTCAGACGGCGGGTAAGACGTGGGATTTCGGCGTAATTCCCTACGAGCCTATGCCTCAACAATGGATCAAACGCTATAAGCGTATGCAGCAAGCGCACGAAGAATGGGGGCTTGCGGGCTTACTCGAAACTATTCACTACGGCTTCCACCCGTCTATTATCTGCGAAATAGAAAAGCAAGCGTTTTTCACGGAAATTGAGCCGTTGGAACTCACTTTTGAAAAATTACTTCGCCGCGATTACGGAGAAAACGCGCCGATAGTGGAAAAGGCGATGGCGTTATTCAGCGAAGGAATCACGCACTACGTGCCGACGAACGAGGATATGTACGGCGGATTTCGTATTGGACCTTCCTATCCGTTGTGGTCGGGGGTAATGGAGGGCTTGCCTGCCACGATTCCTGAACAAGGCAGAATGCCGTCCCGCCCGCACGCGATGTTTGGCAACGGGATTTATTTTGGAGTATATTCTCCCGATTTAGACGGCAAAAACTCTCTGCCCGGCGTGAGAATTTTCGACGAGATCGAGTCCGTGCAAACATTAGAAAGGTTTATACAAGACGGAATACGGCTTTTGGAAAGCGTAGAAACTCCCAACGAAAATCTTTTAAAACTCGTTAATCTTGCGAAATTTATGCGCAATTCCTGCCGCACGGTTTTGAATGTGAAAAAGCATTATACCTTAAAACAAAAGCTGAGTATCGCAGGGGATAAGGAAACCGCCGAAGCTTTGATAAACAGCATAGAACAAATCGTTTTGGTGGAGCGTGAAAACGTGCTCGATAGTATACCGCTCGTGCAAACGGATTCTCGGTTGGGCTGGGAGCCGAGTATGGAGTATACGACGGACGAAAAAGGCTTGCGCTGGAAGCTTCGTCAGCTCGATTACGAATTGACCGTTAAAATCCCTACGTATAGAAAAGCCAACGCGTTGAAGGCATAAGAAAAAGAACTAAGTGTTGTTATGCGCACTAAAAATTAGACGAAACTTTTTGTGTTCATATGTTTTATGGTAAAAAGGGTAAAAATTAAAAATATTCGATAGAATTTAAATTATCTGCGATATTACATATACGGTATCCATAGTCGTAGTCTACAACCTTGTGGGCGGCGTTGCAAGCGGTAGAGGTAAAATATAAAGATAAAAAATTGTTTAAGAAAATCAAAACAGGTTTATAAATAGATATGTTATCGAAATAATGAACAGTCGATAAAGGTTCGAGGTTATGGGACTAATCACCCCCCCCCCATAGAGAACGCGGGAAATAAGTCCTGACTTGCGAGGAGGTCGCAAGAAAACGGTACCCGAGCGGTTTTAAGCGAAATGCTTTTGACTAGATGCGATGACGGGTTAAAAAGAATATCGACACATAAGCGCCAAGACCCAAACGAGGAAAAAGAAGTTTGGTAGCAGGTGTGAAGATATCACTGTTTATAAAAGAGCAGCGGAACGTTGCCGTGTTTCCAGCAAGATTTTATGATTGCTTGGTCTTTTGTAAGCATACCGTTATAAGGACGAAATAGAAAAAGTAAAGTCCATAGAGAAGATAGCTTCTTTATGGATTTTTTATTTGCAAAAATGGAAAGGAGGGGATACCAATGCACAACGATTAGACTAGCGGACGGTCTTAAAATAATTCCGCAATCAAAGCTTATCGTAGATAATATATCCACTATATTTTACTGCGCAAAGCATAGGTTCTGCCGAGTGCAAAATCTTTGCTAATTGTTGCAAAAAGGTCGAAAAAACATAGCAGGATAAGGAAATTGCCACAAACGGCAATTTCGGGTAGAAACCGAGCAGTAAACCTGCCTCGTTAACACCCACGTAAAAAGAATAATAGGGGGAGATTTTAGAAAAATAAAGATTCACGAAAGCTAACCCCAACCAACGGAATAAAAAACAGAATACCAATCCCAAAAATCTATCACGAAACAATTGACAATAGCGTGTTAATACGATATAATATAAAAAACTTATAAAGGAGAAAGGATAGATGAGAACGCCGAAGAAAGAGATTGATAAACGGTATGAAACCAAACACAAACAAGAAAGAAAGGAAAAACATAAGGTGTGGGGAACGAGCGTGAGAAGAGAATATGCAGAGGAGATAGACGAGTTCTTGAAGAAAAACGGATATACGAAAGTCCAACTGATAGAGGCGGGGTATAAAGCTTTGCAGGAAGAAAATCATAAAGAAAAAATAACAGCGGAACACAGTGGTGCTTAACACACCCGTAATTTTCGGGAATTAGTAAGGAGAAAAATTATAAAATAGGGCAACCGTGCTTATCTTTCCGTTAAAAGTACGGTTGCATAACCTATAAAATATTAAATTAAGGAGATTTGAAATATAAGGAATTACAAGAAATTTTAGATATTTTAGAAGAAATACCCAATGAAAGAAAAAGAGACAAAGCAACTCGTCTAATTTTGCAAGCGGCAAATGAAAGCATTACATACGAGCTGATTCAAGATTTACTTTCAAGGGATAATAAACCAAGTCAAGAACAAACCATTAAACGTCGAGATGATACGATATTTTGGAAACTTACAAATAAGGAGATTCAAAAAATGCCTACTAGATTTCAAAAAGAAATTATCATTCAAGACAAAATAGTAAAAGTTCGCCGCAGAAAAAGCGGCAAGCATACCACCAATTATGAAATACGTTATCGTAGAGACGGGTTTAACGTGACGGCATCAAGTACAGATTTGGAAATTGCAAAAGAAAAGTTTGCCCAAGCCTTACGAATTGCGGATTTGAAACGACGACAAGTTGAAGAGCGGAAAATGTTAATCGTACCCGAAACCTTTCAAGAATTTGCAGAGTACTATTTCGAGAAATATCGCAAACGTAAGGTTGCTGAAAAAACGTTTGAAAACGATATGTACCGTTATCGAAATCATATTAAACCATATTTCCGTTCAATGCCATTAAAGGATATAACACCAGATTTTTGTCAAGAGCTTTTGGATAAGTTTGCGGTAAAAGGACAAACGAAGACGAGTAACGAAATATATTCGCTGTTGAACGGTATCTTTAAGATGGCGATTGCGCACGATTTTATGAAAAAGAATCCGCTCGCTATTGTTATCGTGGAGAAACACAACTGTAAACACGGTAAAGCTTTGACTAAAGAAGAGGAAAAGAAGTTGCTTGATGAAACGAAAGGGACGAAATATGAAACGATTTTTGCGCTTGCGCTCTATACGGGACTTCGTCCAAATGAGTACAAAACGGCGAGAATCGAAAGGAATTTTATCGTAGCAAGAAATTCCAAGCGAAAGGGAGGAAAAATAGAGTATAAAAAAATACCGATTTCAGGTATGCTGAAACCGTATTTACAGGGAATTGAAGTTTTGAATGTTCCAACGCTGGAATACGTGCGGTATGCGTTTAACGCTATTTTACCCAATCACATTCTATACGATTTGAGAACGACGTTTTATACACGTTGTGAAGAATGTGGGGTAGCACCGCCTGCGCGGGATCATTTCGTTGGACATAGTAACGGCGAGCTGAATAATACGTATAGCGATTTATCTGACGAATACTTATTAAAGGAGGGGAAGAAATTAGTTTGGTGACATAAAAGGGAAAGGAGATTTTTCTGCCCCAAAATCTGCCCCAAATTACATTAATAAAAGAAAAATAGGGTTATAATCATACAAAAATACAAAGAAAAACACGTATTTATGCATATTTTCTTGCATAAATGCGTGCTTCTGGTGGACGATCAGGGACTCGAACCCTGGGCCCACTGATTAAGAGTCAGTTGCTCTACCAGCTGAGCTAATCATCCAGAATGGTGGTCCATCGGAGGCTCGAACTCCGGACACCTTGATTAAAAATCAAGTGCTCTACCTACTGAGCTAATGGGCCAAATAAAATTTGTCGCTTGCCTGAATTGGCTGGGGTGGCAGGATTTGAACCTACGAATGCCGGAATCAAAATCCGGTGCCTTAACCACTTGGCGACACCCCAATGTCAAAAAAAGTGGGGCGGGCAGAGAGGATCGAACTCACGACCTCCAGGGCCACAATCTGGCGCTCTAACCAACTGAGCTATGCCCGCCATACTTCTTGGTGCGCCTGAAGAGATTCGAACTCCTGACACACGGCTTAGAAGGCCGTTGCTCTATCCTACTGAGCTACAGGCGCGTATAAACACTTTGACACGCCCGCAAAGAAAGTGGAGCGGGTGATGGGAATCGGACCCACGCGGCCAGCTTGGAAGGCTGGAATTCTACCATTGAACTACACCCGCATTTTCATTCATCGGTTGCCGTATCAACAACGCTTGTATATAATAGCATTATTCCAAAAAATTGTCAAATCTTTTTCGCCGTTTTTTGAAAAAAATCTAAAAAATTTTTCATTATTTTTTCTTTAATAAAAATTATCAAAATTTGTTAATTTCTAACTCAAAACTTCCCGCGCAGGGAATTTTTGTAAAAGGTTTCCTTATTTTAATAAAATATGCTATAATAATAAAAACTCCGTGACGAACACGGAAAATCTTGCATTTTTCCGAAAAACCTCAGAAAATAAAGAAACGGAATCGGAACATCGAAATAAACAAAAATATGTTCAAAACCGCTAAAAGCGGCATCGCGATCATCAAAAAAAGATTGGAAAGACGATATTTATAAATAAACATACTCACGTAAATTGCGATCGCTCCGCCCAAGATTCCCGTGAGTGCGAGTTTTCCGTCGAATAACTTCGACGACGGAGCAACTTCTTCTTTCGCTTTCAAAGATTTGATCAGCATAAACGCATAGAAATTGATCGCAAAAATATACGCGATAAATAAAATATAGAATAAAAGCATATTTTTAGTATTTCCAAAAACTTGCAAAAAATTACAGAGGTGAAATAGATTATGAAAAAAAGAGCATTAGTCAGTGTCTCCGACAAAACGGGCATCGTCGATTTTTGTAAACGCCTGATCGCTTGCGATTACGAAATTATCTCGACGGGCGGAACGGCAAAAGCGCTTAAAGACGCAGGGCTTCCCGTGATCGGTATCAGCGAGCTTACAGGCTTCCCCGAATGTCTTGACGGCAGAGTGAAAACGTTGCACCCCGTCGTGCACGCGGGACTTTTGGCAATGCGTTCGAACCCCGAACATATGGCGCAACTTGAAAAACTCGGCATCAACACGATCGATATCGTCGCGGTCAATTTGTATCCCTTCAAAGCGACCATTTCCAAGCCCGGCGTAACCTTCGCGGACGCCGTGGAAAATATCGATATCGGCGGACCTACGATGATCCGTGCGGCGGCGAAAAACTATCAGGACGTTGCCGTCGTCGTCGATCCCAAAGACTATGAAAAAGTCCTTTCCGAAGTCGAAGCGGGGGCGATCACGCTGGAAACCAAGAAATATCTTCAATATAAAGTATTTGCGCATACCGCGGTTTACGACAGTATGATCTCGAACTACCTCGCGCAACAGCTCAATATCCGCTATCCCGATTCGATCACGTTCGCCTACGAAAAGGCGCAGGATATGCGCTACGGCGAAAATCCTCACCAGAACGCTTCTTATTACAGCGAGGAATTTATCCGCGCGGGCTCGCTTTCCAAAGCCAAACAGCTTTGGGGAAAAGAGCTTTCCTATAATAATATCAACGACGCGAACGGCGCGCTCGAACTCGTAAAAGAATTCGACGAACCCTGCGTGGTGGCTTGTAAGCACGCGAATCCTTGCGGCGTAGGTACGGGCAAGACCATTCACGAAGCGTATATCAAAGCCTACGAATCCGACCCCGTATCCGTGTTCGGCGGTATTTTGGCGATCAACGGCACGGTGGACGAAGCGACAGCGACGGAGATCAATAAGATCTTCATTGAAATCGTAATTGCGGAATCCTTCACGGAAGGCGCGCTCGAAATTTTGAAGGGCAAGAAAAATATCCGTCTTTTGGAACTTCCCGATATCAAAGCCAAGCGCGAAGCGACCGCTTACGATATGAAGAAAGTGTACGGCGGTCTGCTCGTTCAGGACTACGACAACACGCTCTTCGCCCCTGAAAATCTCAAAGTGGTAACCAAGCGCGCTCCCACCGAAGACGAAATGAAAGCGATGCTGTTTAACTGGAAGGTCGTGAAACATACGAAATCCAACGCGATCGTGGTCGGCAAAGCGGACAGAACGACGGGTATCGGTATGGGGCAAACCAACCGCATTTGGGCGGCGCAACAGGCGATCGCGCACGCGGGCGAAGAAGTGAACGGCTCGGTAATGGCTTCCGACGCGTTCTTCCCGTTCCCCGATTGCGTAGAGGAATGTGTGAAAGCGGGCATCACGGCGATCATTCAGCCGGGCGGTAGCATCAAAGACCAGCTTTCTATCGACGCTTGCGACGAAGCGGGAATTGCAATGATCTTCGTCGGCGACAGACATTTTAAACACTAACGAAATTGAAAATCCCCCGCGCGATATTTCGCGTGGGGGATTTTTTGATTAAATTTTAAATTATTCCGCGGCTTTGCTTGCCTTGTATTCGTCGATTGCTTTGGAGAGCTGATCGGGGCAAGAAGTGTTGTTGCGGCATTTGATCCCCGTCAAGAGCGCTTGGATCTCGTCGAGCGGCTTGCCTTCGACAAGCTTTGCGATCCCTTGCAGATTTCCGCTGCAACCGTTCATAAACCGAACGTTGTGAATTTTGTTGTCCGCGTCCACGTCAAACGTGATCATTCGCGAACAGGTACCTTTCGTAGAATAAGTAAACATAGTATATAACCTCACTTTATTTTTTTACGCGTTAAAAAGCTCTTAATCAATCCACGAGCGTTTCGTAGATCGCCGAATACAAATCGGAAGCTTTGTATTCCCAGTTTTTATAAATGTTTTGCGCCGTCTTTTTATCGGGCACGACGAATTTAAGCTCCAACATCGGCTGAACGGGGGAGAGGATCTTCAAAAATACCGTGTACGTGCCGTCTTTGTTTTGATAATAGTCTGATTTGCATTCCTGCCTCGTTCTCAGCTTCCCGCTGTTGTTTTTCACGAACGCGGAAATCTCGTCGCGAATGCTCTTGGGAATATTGATATAAAAATTGCTTAAACTCTCTCTTCCGTCCGCCGTGATCGTATACAGCGGTTCTTCGTCCGCCGCGGAAATGCGGCAGATAAACCCGTCGTCGAGGAGCTTAGGAAGTAGTTCCATACAGTCCATATAATTGAGCCAATTGTTACCCGCCACGCACATTTCCACGATCGTGCGTTCGGAAAGCGCGCTTTCCATTTTATCGAAAACGAAAAGCACGATCAGTTTATTGACGGACGTTTCTCCTTGGATCTGCATTGTAAACTCCTTGACTAAAAGGGATAAAAAACGAATTTTGTTAAAAAGGTCGCGAGGGGAAAGTTCGCGACCTGCTTTGCGAATTAAGTAAACCGATTAAAACTTACGCTTCGAACTTTTTAAGCTGCGTCAAAAGCTCGTCGCAATTTTCCGAATATACTTCCACGGTGATGGGCTGGGAAAGATCCAGCGAGAAAATACCGAGAATGGATTTCGCGTCAACGACGTATTTGCCGCTTTTTAAAAGGATTTCGTAAGGATAGTTTTGCGTGATATTCACGAATTCCTTAACTCTTTGTGCCATTTCAAGGGAAATTTTGATAGATTTCATAGAAAAGTAACCTCCATTTTTCTAATTGCCTATATTATACACGAAACTTTTAGAAAAATCAAGATATTCGGATAAAAAATATTTATTATTTTTCGAATTTGTGCTATAATATGTAAAATCACGGTCTGTTTTTGGGCAGAAAGGAGTAAAAGTTATGGATATGACCGAAAAAACGCTAAAAAAGAATTATGTATATCAAGGAAAAATTATTTCCGTGAGAAACGACGACGCGTTGCTTCCCGATGGAAACCCTTGTAAGCGCGAGATCATCGAACATTCGGGCGGCGCGTGCGTGTTATATATCGAAAACGAAAGCGTTTTGTTCGTGAAGCAATACCGCTATGCCTACGGCGAATTCCTCTACGAACTCCCCGCGGGCAAGCTCGAACAAGGGGAAGACCCCGCGAAAGCCGCCGCAAGGGAGCTGGAAGAAGAGGCGGGAGTGAAAGCGAAAGCGTTGGAGCTTTTATATATAACGTATCCTACGCCCGGATATACCAACGAAAAAATCTATATCTACGAAGCGAAGGGCGGGGAGAGGACGAGCGCGCACCTCGATCGGGACGAGTTTTTAACCGCTGAGTTTATCCCGCTTAAAAAGGTGCGGCAAATGCTTGCAAACGGTGAGATCAAGGACGGCAAAACGCTCGTCGCGCTGTTGCACTATTTTGCACGAAACACTTGACAGAACAAAAGCGTTGTGGTATCATATAAATACAACATTATAAAAGGTGGAAAATTATTATGATTATCAATAAAGCAAACACTTTGATAGAACGTGACGTATTGGTGGAAAGCGTGCATTATTATATGACGTTGCCGAAGAAAACGGATATCGTTATCGACGAAGACACGACGGTGATCGTGGAACAAGACGGCGTGATAAAAGGCTCTTGGCGTTTCCCTGCTCACGGCGGAGGCAGAAACTCGTTGAAACGGATCGCCCCGACCTTAAAAGGCTCGTTCTTGTTTGGAAAAATGAAAAACGTTACCTTGCACTTTTTGAACAATAGTGAATTTGAAGTTTCCAAGCAAGTACAAGCGAAAAGCGCGACGGGGATACCCTGTACCTTTTCGGGAAAGCTTTACTTTTCCGTAGACAAAATTGATATCCGTAAACTGCAAAAATGGATCAGAGATAATAATTTTAAGACGAACGGCAGTATTTTGTTGACGGTTTCGCAAATCAGAAACGTCGTGAGTAATTTGCTCTTTGAAAGGGGCTTTGAATACGTGGTCGGTAAAACGCGCGTGAACACCACTTCGCCTACCTTCACAATGACCAAAGCAAACAGCGCGTCTACCTTCGTCGAAATCGCCGATTATATTCAATCTAACTGCGATCGTTTCGGCTTTGAATCCTTGTGCTTGGTCGAGCCGGTATAAAAAATTAGAATAGTAAAAGAACGGAGTCGGAAAACCGACCCCGTTCTTTTTTGCCGAAAAGGAGAAAAAATCAGGAAGAAAAAGCTGAAAATTAGCAGCAGCAGTTGTTGTTGCAGCAAGAAGGCGTCAAGATCGCGGAAAGCGTGCCGTTTTTATACAAGCAGTACAAAAGCGCGATGATGATGGGAAGTCCGCAGCCGCTTAAAACGTTCGAGTTGCAAACGCCGTTATTAGAGCCGAGAACGAGGAGCGCAATAAGAATCCAAAGTGTCGTGTTACACTGCGAAAAGCAAGTCATAAAATAAAAACCTCCTGTGTCTTTACCGCAGGTAATATGTAGATTTTTTGCTCCGAACGGCTGAGCCGAAAGGGGGAAATAATCCTGCGGTTTTGTCTTTCTATTATATCATATTCTTAAAAAAGCCCGAAAGGTTCGGTTTTTTCTTAAAAAACTCAAAGCTTTGGAAAAATTTCATTCCCATTTGGTTGCAAAAAAAGGAAAAATGCGGTATAATATATCTTACTACCAAAGTAGGCGGATACGCAAAAACGCGGTCTGACCAAAAATACGGCGGTAGAATACTTATTTGTCTACGGGTACTTTTCGGTCGTGGAAAGGCTCGATGGAGGTTTTTATGAAACGTGACACTGCTCACACTATCGCTTTTATCGGCGTGATGACCGCGCTGATGTTCGTCGTTTTAACGTTGGAAACGTACGTGTTTATTTATTTTATTAAACCGTCGCCCGCGTTTTTATCCATTCCGCTGTTTATTGCGCTTAGTATGTACGGCGATTGGAAACACAGCTTTATCGGAGGAACGGTTTTCGGGTGCTGTTCGTTTGCTTTATCGTTTATCGTCGGCTACACCGTATTTTATAACCCTTTAATTTCCATTTTGCCCAGAACGCTTACGGGCGTTGCAGGATATTGGATTTTGCACGGACTCACCGCGTTGACCAAGCAAAAAGCAAAAGAGGTCGTTCGCGCCGTTGCCGCGGCGCTCACCGTATTGTTGCATACGGTTTTGGTTCTTGGCGCGATGGAGTTGTTTTCTTCGGGCGGTGCGTTTATCGATACCGTTTGGCAAACGATCATCGGGGTAAATTTCCTTTCGGAATTTCTCTGTGCGATCTTTTTAACGCCCGTGTTGGTAAAAGTATTCAAAAAGAGTACGGGAACGCCTGAGTTTCCTTTAAAAAAGAAAAAAATCGAGCAGAACGAGGCTTGACGAAAAATGATTCTTTGCATTGATATAGGGAATACGAATATTAAATACGCGATTTGCGACCGGCAGGAGTTTAAGGCAACTTTCCGCGTGGAGACCGACCATAAAAAGACTTCCGACGAATACGGCTCGCAACTTGTGAATATGCTTAAAGTGACGGATATCCCGCTTGACGGGCTCACGGGCGCGATCATTTCGTCGGTCGTTCCGTCGCTCGATTATACGATCGAACGAATGTGCGGACTGTATTTGCATATCCAGCCCTTGCGCGTTGCCCCGGGGCTGAAATCGGGCTTGAATATCCGTTGCGACGACACGCGCGAGGTCGGCGCGGACAGGATCGTGAACTGCGTTTCGGCGATCGTGGAACACGGCAAAAAGGGCGTGCCTATGATCGTAGTGGATTTCGGTACGGCGACTACCTTCAACGTGATTAGTGAAAAGGACGAGTTTATCGGCGGCGTGATCGCCCCCGGCATCAAAGGCTCGCTCGACTCGCTCGTAAACGGCACGGCGAAGCTTCCGAGGGTGGAGATCGAAGCGCCCAAAAGCGCGATCGCGAAAAATACGGTCACGAATATGCAGGCGGGGATCGTGTTCGGCTTTGCGGGACTCGTCGAATATATCGTAAAGAAGATCAAAAAAGAACTTGGCAGACCCGACGCGATCACGGTCGCAACGGGGGGATTCAGCAATATTATTTCCAAAGAAATCGGTTGTATCGACGAGGTGGATAAGCTACTGACCTTGAAAGGTCTCAGATATTTATACTATCTCAACCGTCCCGAAAATTAAAAAGTCGGGCAAGAGTCGGATTAACAATAAAAAAGCGCGAATGCGTAGTACGAAAGAGGAGTTTGTAGCTATGAAAAAGGAAATTCAAAAGGGGCAGAACGTTTGCCCTCAAAGGAGAACGGATATGACGAAAAAAGTTGGTGTTGCTATTCTCGGCGTAGGGGTCGTGGGCGGCGGTACTTTCAAAACGCTCACCGAACACCGTGAATTTTACAAGAGAACGCAAAGTGTTGATATCTCGGTCGAAAGCGTGCTCGACCGCGATCACGAACGCGCAAAATCCATCGGCGTGCCCGAAGAATGTTTGGCTTCGAGTATTCAAGAGGTCGTAGCGAATCCGAACGTGGATATCGTCATTGAAACGATCGGCGGTTGCGGCGTAGCGAAAGATTTTATTTTGGCGGCGTTGCAGGAAGGTAAAACGGTCGTAACGGCGAATAAAGAGCTGATCTGCAAATATTCGCACGAGCTCGAAAGAGTGGCGAAACGCAACGGTTGCGGGCTTTACTACGAGGCGAGCTGCGTCGGCGGCGTGCCCATCATTCGCACCCTTCTCGACGGCGTGCAGGCCAACCACATCACGGAAATGATGGGGATTATTAACGGTACGACCAATTATATTTTAACGAAAATGGCGCAGGAAAACGCCGACTATGCGGACGCTTTGAAGGAAGCGCAACGCCTCGGCTACGCGGAATTTAACCCCACCAACGACGTGGACGGTTACGACGCTATGTACAAGCTTTCCATTTTATCGTCGATGGCGTTCCACACGAAAGTGCCGTATACGAAAATCATTCGCGAAGGGATCAGTCAGATCAAGAGCCGCGATATCGCGTTCGGAAAGCAGCTCGGCTACACGTTGAAGTTGCTTGCGATCGGCAAGAGCAGTGAAAACGGGATCGAAGCGCGCGTGCATCCTACTTTTATCCGCAGTTCCCACCCCCTTGCCAGCGTAAACGACGCGTATAACGCAGTTTACCTTCGCGGCGACGCGGTGGACGATATTATGCTTTACGGCAGAGGCGCGGGCTCTTTACCTACGGCGAGCGCGGTAGTCAGCGACGTGATCTACGCCGCGACTCATTCGGAAATCAAATATTCCACCTTCAAGAATACCGCGACGGCGGAAAGAGGGGTGAAATTTATCTCCGATTTCACGAGCGCGTACTATATCCGCCTTTCCGTCGAGGACGAAGCGGGCGTACTCGCCAAGATCACGGGTATTTTTGCAAAGTACGGCATTTCCATCGTCGAGGTCGCGCAAAAGAGTAAGAGCGAAGCGGGCGAATCTTCCCGTATTCCGCTTATTATCATCACGCATAAAACCACGGAAAACAGCGTAAAAGCCGCGGTTGCGAAGATCAACCAGTCGGGCATCACGCAGGTCAGAGCGGTGATTCGCGTCGAAGAATAATCGAAATAAAACGAAAAGGCGAGGACTTCCTCGCCTTTTTAACGAAAGAAAGGAGAAAACCTTGCAAGGTCTGATTCTCATAAACGCCTATCCGAAAGGCGAAAAATTTTATCGACAAGCCGAGCGGATCAAAGAAGAGCTCGAAAAACTCGGCGTTGAGGCGCAAATAAAGCGGAACGGCGAATATGCGGCTTGGCTTTCTTCCGACGGCGCGGCGCGCTTTGAAGCGGAAGGCTACGATTTCGTCGTGTATCTCGATAAAGATAAATATTTAGGCGAGCTGTTGGAGCAAAAAGGGCTTCGGTTGTTCAATCCTTCCAAGGCGGTGGAAGCTTGTGACGATAAAATGCGTACCTTTCTCGCGCTGAAACAAAGCGGGATCACGATCCCGAAAACGGTCGCCGCGTCTTTATGCTACACGAAAGGGGCGAAAGCAGACGAGGCGTTTTTGCAAAATACGGCGAATCTTCTCGGCTTTCCGATGGTCGCCAAGAAATGTTACGGCTCGTTCGGCGAAGGTGTTGAACTCGTACACGGTATTGCCGAACTCAAAGAACTCGCGCAAAAGTGGTTGTTCGAGCCGCATTTATATCAAGAGTATATCGCGGAATCCAAAGGGGAAGATCTTCGCGTGATCGTCGTCGGTGGAAAGGCGCTCGGCGCGATGAAACGAGTGGCGAAAAACGGCGAATTCCGTTCGAATATCGAGCTTGGCGGGCGTGGCGAGAAAACGGAGCTCGCCCCTGAATATAGGAAGGCGGCGGAAAGGGCTGCAACGGCGCTCGGGCTCGATTATTGCGGCGTAGATCTTTTGGAAACGAACGGCGGCCCCGTTCTTTGCGAGGTGAATTCCAACGCCTTTTTCGAAGGGTTTGAAAGCACGACGGGAATCAACGTGGCAAAATCTTATGCAGAGCATATCGTAAACGTAATGAAAAACGGTCGGCGTTGAGCCGACCGTTTCGCATAAGGCGAAAATTATTTATCTTTTTTCTCTTCGTCGTCCTTTTTATCCTCGGGCTTTGCTTGCGGCAGGGTATAGCTGTATTCGATATCTGGGTTTGCCTTGATAAGCTCGCTGGCAAAATCCTCTTGCCATTCGGGCGAAACGCTGAGCACCGAAAATTCTTCGCCGCACCGCACGGTGAGTTTATGCTCGTCGCGATCTAATTCGATTTCCGTGATCGTCTTTAACGGAAATTTCGTCTTGATAAACCCGAATTTCGTTGTAAAAGCCTCTTTTTCCACCGTGTATTCCGACTTAATAAGCAAGCTCACGACGAGTGCGATACAGAACACGCAAACGGCGATCAAAAGCGGGAATTTCAAAAAATCTGTAAAGCCGTGTATGCCGTCGTTTTTAACGATACGGTATACCGTCGTGGCGATTCCGGCGAGGCAAAGCAGGAGCGTTAAAATGCAAAGCACGATGATTTTAGGACTGAATTTAAAGCGAAAACGCTTGATTTCGGGAGATGTTTTCTGTTTCATAAAATCATTATAGCATACGCGCAAAAAAAAATCAATAAATTCAAGGGAAAATAGGGCGTTTTTTTGTTGCAAAATAAAAAACGAAAGCGTATAATAAAGGATATGGAACAATCTGAACTTACAAATGAAAATATAGAAAGCGAAGTCGCGGAGCGCGAACGCAAACAGTTCGAGAAAATGACCCGAACGCCTATTCCGCGCCTCGTCGTATCCCTCGGGATTCCCACGATGCTGAATATGATGGTGAGCTCGCTTTATAACCTTGCGGACACCTATTTCGTATCAGGGCTCGGGAAACAGGCGACGGGCGCGCTCAACGTCGTGTTGCCGCTGATGTCCATCATTCAAGCGATCGGGTTTACCTTCGGTATGGGCGCGGGCGCGCTCGTATCCCGTTTGCTCGGCGAACGCAAGCAAAAGGAAGCCGATCGGGTCGCTTCCTCGTCCTTTTTTGCTTCGGGCGTGATCGGCGCGATTATACTGTTGTTCGGGCTCGTGTTCTTAACGCCGTTGATGTGGCTTTTGGGTGCGACGGAAGAAACGGGCGTAGCGGTAACGACCCTTGAATATTCACGGCGATATTCCCGCTGGATCTTGATTTCCGCGCCGTTTATGTGTATGTCGTTCGTAATGAACAATCTGCTTCGGGCGCAGGGCAAAGCCGTTCTTTCAATGATCGGGCTCGTATCGGGTACGGTCGTCAACGTCGTCCTCGACCCGCTTCTTATTTATACCGCGGGTATGGGTATGACGGGCGCGGCGCTCGCAACCGCGATCGGGCAGATCGTCAGCTTCGGAATCTTACTGTATATGTTCTTCTCGGGGAAAACGATCGCTCGGTTAAAGCCCTCGGCGATCTCGCGAAAGTTCGGCGTGTATAAGGACGTGCTCGTTACGGGCTTTCCGTCCTTTTGCCGTCAGATCCTCGCAAGCCTTTGCACGGTGCTTTTGAACTGGTCGGTCAAACCCTTCGGGGAAGGGCTCGCCGCGCTCGGCGTGGTACAAAAGGTCTTTATGTTCGCCTTTTCCATTTCGCTCGGGATCGGGCAGGGTTATCAACCCGTTTTGGGGTATAATTACAGCGCGAAACGCTTCGATAGGGTACGTAGCGCCTACCTTTTCACCCTCGCCTTTTCGACCGTGCTTATGATATTGTTCGCGGGCGCGTGCGCGATCTTCGCGCCGAATATAATGAACGCGTTTTTGAGTGGGGAAGCGCGCGAAAAAGAAATCGGAGAGCTGGCGCTTCGGCTTCAATGTATCTGTATGCCGCTCTTGCCCGTGAACTTTATGGCGGGCGTGACCTATCAAGTAGTGGGCAATAAAGCGATCGCTTCGCTTTTGTCCGTTTCGCGGCAAGGCTTATTTTATATCCCCGCGGTACTCATCTTGCCGAGAATGCTCGGAATGTTCGGCGTGCAGAGCTGTCAAGCGTTATCCGACCTTTTATCGTTCGCGTTTGCGATCCCGTTCACGATCCTGTTTTTTAAAGACCTCAAAAAAGCGCAACGACAGCACGAAGCCGAAATTTCGGAAGAAAAATCTTAAAGCTTTATAAATAGTATTTTGTAGCCCCTCTTTCCTTGCAGAGAGGGGTTTTTATCATAAAAAAATATTACAATATCATAAAAAATTATTACAAAATGTACTTCAAACAGTTGACAAATCAACAAGTATGCGCTATAATAGGTGGCGTGAAAGGACGGAAAACCGTCGAAATTCAACTTTCACGAAGGAGGCTTTTATGAAAAAAGTTATCAAATTTCTACCCTTGGTTGCCGCTGTGATAGGATTGCTTGCGGTAATGTCCCTGTTCCTGCCTGCATTCGTATATGCGGGGAACGAATTTCTCGGCTCGACCACCGTATTCGGCTACACGAAAGAAACGGCAGTCGGCGATTTCGACTTATTGTCGTTCTCGTTTATGAATCTGCTCACCTATCTTTTGGTGCTCGTCGGGATCGTATGCGCGGTGCTTGCGTTTTTGAAAAAAGACCAAAAGCTTTTCGCGTGGGGCGGCGCGGCGTGTTTGTTGCTTGCGGGCGTATTCTTCTTTTGCGTGATTCCGTTTACTTCGGTTGCCGATCAATGGCAATTGGTGTTCTTGGCAAAAGCGGATAAGAGCCTGTGGGAGCTCGGCTACGGCGCGATTCTCGCGGGGATCAGCAGTATCCTTTCGGCGATCGTACTCGTTGGTTCTAAATTACTTAAATAAAATTTAATACAAAAAAAGACCTCGCGGCGCTTATGAAGTGAACCGCGAGGTTGTTTTTTATTCGATTTAGGTTAGCCCACGATCAAATTGACGAGTCTGCCTTTCACGACGATACATTTTTTCACCGTCTTGCCTTCAAGCAACGGCGAAACGTCGGGGTGCGAGGCTACGAGTTCTTGAATTTCTTCGTTCGAAAGACTTGCGCCGATCATCATTTTCGTTTTGATTTTGCTGTTGACCTGAACGGCGTATTCCACTTCGTCCTTCACGAGCGCTTGCGGGTCGAATTCGGGGTAGCTTTCTTCAAACACGGAATCCTTATGCCCGCGCATTTCCCAAAGCTCTTCTGCAAAGTGAGGCGCGAAGGGGGCGAGGATGCGAATCAAATCGTCGATACAGTCTTTATAGAACGTAACGTTTTTGGTTTCCTTATCCGCGTCGTATTTTTGAAGAGCGTTCACGTATTCCATAATACGAGCAACCGAGGTGTTGAAGGAGAAGGCTTCGACGTCGCGGGTGATATTCTTGATCGCGTAATGCTTTGCGTAATTCAAATTCTTTTCGTCGGCAGTGATTTCCGCAGATCCTTCTTTCTCGATCTCGCCCGTTTTTTGTACGAGGCGTTCGACCTTTTCGAGGAATCTTGCGATCGATTTGATCCCGTCGTCGTTCCAAGGCCCGCCTTCCGTATAGCTGAACCCGAACATAAGATAAAGTCTGAATATATCCGAGCCGAACTCGTCCACGTATTTATCGGGGGAAACGACGTTGCCTTTGGACTTGGACATTCTGTTTCCGTCAGGACCTAAGATAACGCCTTGGTGTACGAGACGCTTGAACGGCTCGTCAAAGCTCAAATAACCCATATCGCGGAGCGCTTTCGTGATAAACCGCGCGTATAAAAGGTGCATACAAGCGTGTTCCGCGCCGCCCACGTAAACGTCTACGGGCGACATCTTATCCGCGACCTCTTTCGTGAAGGCGTGCTTATCGTTGTTCGCTTCGGGATAACGCAGATAATACCAGCTCGAACAAACGAAGGTGTCGAGGGTGTCGGGATCGCGTTTTGCTTTGCCGCCGCACGCGGGGCAGGTGCAATTCATAAACCCGTCGTGGGAAGCGAGGGGAGATTTTCCCGTCGGACGGAATTCCACGTCATAAGGGAGCTTCACGGGCAAATCCTTTTCGGGCACGGGTACGACGCCGCATTTTTCACAATGAACGATAGGAATGGGCGCGCCCCAGTAACGCTGACGGGATACAGACCAGTCGCGAAGGCGGTAATTCACCTTCTTGCAACCCTTGCCGATCTTGGTAAGGTGTACGGCGATCGCGTCGCGCGCTTCGTCGCCCGAAAGCCCGTCGAATTCGCCGCTGTTGACCAAAATGCCGTCCTCGCAGAAGGGCAGAACGGTTTCGCCGCCCACCTTTTGAATGACTTGCGTGATCGGCAGACCGTACTTGGTCGCAAACGCATAGTCGCGTTCGTCGTGCGCCGCAACCGCCATCACCGCGCCCGTACCGTAGGAATAAAGCACGTAGTCGGCAAGATATACGGGGATTTTTTTGCCCGTAAGGGGATGGATCGCGTACGCGCCCGTGTAAACGCCCGTCTTTTCACGCGCCGTGGAAAGTCGTTCGATATCGTTTGCTTCCGCCGCGTAACGTACGTAAGCGTCGATCGCTTCCGCTTGTTCGGGGTGCGCCTCTTTGAGCTTTTCCACGAGGGGATGTTCAGGCGCGAGAACGACGTAGTTTACGCCGAATACCGTATCGGGACGGGTGGTGAAAACGGTGATGGTATCGCCCGTTTCACATTCGAATTCGATTTCGCAACCCGTCGATCTTCCGATCCAGTTTTTCTGCATCAGCTTGGTTTTTTCGGGCCAGTCGAGCCCGTCGAGATCCTCTAAAAGCTCTTCCGCATAATCGGTGATCTTGAAGAACCATTGGGTCATATCCTTGCGATGTACCACGCTTCCGCATCGCTCGCATTTCGTGTCGATCACCTGTTCGTTGGCAAGGACCGTTTCACAGGAAGGACACCAGTTTACGAGCGCTTCCTTGCGGTAGGCAAGACCTTTCTTATAAAGCTGCAAGAACAGCCATTGCGTCCATTTATAATAATCCTCTTCACAGGTTTTGATCTCCGCCGTCCAGTCGAACATCGCGCCCATATTCCGAAGCTGCGTTTCCATCGTCGCGATATTTTTTTCCGTGGAATCCTTGGGGTGGATTCCCGTTTTGATCGCGTAGTTTTCCGCGGGCAGACCGAAGGCGTCGAAGCCCATAGGCTGGAATACTTCAAAGCCTTGCATTTTCTTAAACCGCGCGTAAGAATCGGTAGGGCCGTAATTATACCAATGTCCTACGTGCAGATTTGCGCCCGAAGGATAAGAGAACATTTCGAGAACGTACAATTTCTTATCCGCGTTTTTCTTATTGAAAACGTTGAGCTTTGATTTTTCCCATTTCGCCTGCCACTTACTTTCAACGGATTTCATATCCATAAAAAACCTCCGAGAAAAGCGCGGAAAATCCCGCGTTTTCTTAAATGTAAAATTTGCTTTCCGATATATTATAGAACATTTTTTTTTTTTAGTCAAGCGAATATGCGCGGTGCAAAAGGGGAAAACCGCGCGAATTTCCCCAAAAACCTCGCTTTCGTCAATAAATAATTTTGCGTTTGCCGCATATAATAACCTTGTGGAAAGAATAACGATTATGCAAAGCGGCTTCGACGGCCTTTATATGTCTTATCTTTACGGTAAGGTCAAAGATAAATTCTCCTATCTACCCTCAAAGATCGACTTGGAGCGTGAGGGCGATACCACCGTCGTCGCCTTCGAAACGGAAAAACGCTATTGCCCGTACGTCCGTAAATTTACCGAGGAAAACATCGCCGATATCATCGCCGTGGGCTATAAATACGAATATTTTAAAAAACGCCTGACCCTGCCTCTTTTAAGCGAAGAGGAAAAAAGGTTGTTGTATACTTCGCTCGCCGCGGCAGATCTGAAAGAGGACAGGGCGCTGATCTCGGAAAAACTGTTCGGCGCGGATAAATATTGCCTCGACGGCTTGTTTCATTTTCGACTGCAAGAGCTGAAAAAACGTTGGGACGGGATCGCGGAATATATCCCCGCCGATTTCGGAAAACAATCGCTCGAAGGCTTCGTGGGCTTTTTGGTCGAGGACGGCGAGGGTAAGATCTTTTTAAAAGACGGCAAAGCCTACGACGAAACTTACCGCGTTTTATCCAAAAGCTCGCTTACGGGAAAAAGCTCGCTGATCGGGGAAATTCTGCTCCTCGGCGCGGAGCGGGTGTATTGTTTTGGGAAAACGGACGCGGCGACGGAAGCGTTTTTATTAAAATATTATAAAGGAAAAGCAATTTTTTGTTAAAAAAGCTATGAAAAAAGGTTGACAAAATACCCGCAAAGGATTAAAATGTAACTTGTAAAGACAAGTAGCGTTGCCGAAAGTTTTCAGAGAGTCCGCCCTTTGGCTGTAAGGCGGGTAACGGAAAGCGACAGTCGAAACCACTTTGCGTTCGTTCAATTTAAAAAAAGCGGTCGGGCGTTCGCTCGGCAATTAAGGTGGAACCGCGCATTTATTTTGCGTCCTTAAACTCGTTTGAGTTTAGGGGCTTTTTATTTTAAAAACATTAACGGAAAAACCATAAGAAAAACCGGGAGGAATCATTTTATGTTTATCACACTGAAAAACGGCGACAAAATGGAAATAGCCGAAAACGCAACCTGTATGCAGGCGGCGCTCGCGATTTCCGAAGGGCTTGCAAGAAACGCAGTCTGCGCCAAAGTCAACGGGGAAGAAGTCGATCTTTCACATTCTTTAAACGAAGGGGATATGCTCGAAATCGTCACCCTTAAAGACAAAGAAGGGCTGAAAGTATACCGCCATACTTGCGCGCACGTACTTGCGCAGGCGCTCAAAACGGTCTATCCCACCTGTAAGCTTTCCATCGGCCCCGTTATCGACAACGGGTTCTACTACGACGTGGATTTCGTAACGCCGATCACGCAAGCCGATCTTGCTAAGATCGAAGTGGAAATGCAGAAGATCATTAAAAGCAATCTGCCTATCGAAAGATTTACGCTTCCCAAAGACGAAGCGATCGCGCTTATGAAAGGATTCAGCGAAAATTATAAGGTGGAGCTGATCGAGGACTTGCCCGAAGGCGAAACGATTTCCTTTTATAAGCAGGGGAATTTTACCGACCTTTGTCGCGGTCCGCACCTTCCTTCGACGGGCAAGATCAAGGCGTTTAAGCTGACGAGTATCGCGGGCGCGTATTGGCGAGGCGACGAGCACAACAAAATGCTCACCCGTATCTACGGTACGGCGTTTGCGAAAAAGGACGAAATGGAAGCCTATTTCACGATGCTCGAAGAAGCGAAAAAGCGCGACCACACCAAGCTCGGCAAGGAGCTGAAACTGTTCGCGATTATGAACGAGGGCAAAGGGCTTCCCTTCTTCCTCCCGAACGGTATGAAGCTGAAAAACGCGCTTATCGACTACTGGCGTCAGATCCACACCCGCGACGGCTACGTGGAAGTCAACACGCCGATTATGCTGAACCGTACCCTTTGGGAAACCTCGGGACATTGGTTCCATTATCGCGACAATATGTATACGACGAAAGTGGACGAGGAGGATTTCGCGATCAAGCCTATGAACTGCCCCGGCAGTATTCTCGTCTATAAAAACGAGCCGCACAGCTATAAGGACTTGCCGATCCGTATGGGCGAGCTCGGGCTCGTGCACCGTCACGAAAAGTCGGGTCAGTTGCACGGATTATTCCGCGTGCGTTGCTTCACGCAGGACGACGCGCATATCTTTATGACCCCCGAACAGATCAAAGACGAGATCAAAGGGGTGGTGCGCCTGATCAACGAGGTATACACGCTTTTCGGGTTTAAGTATCACGTGGAGCTTTCCACCCGTCCCGAAAACAGTATGGGCAGCGACGAGGATTGGAACAACGCCACCGACGCTTTGAAGAGCGCGCTCGACGATTTAGGACTTCCCTACGTGGTCAACGAAGGGGACGGCGCGTTCTACGGGCCGAAGATCGACTTCCACCTCGAAGACTCGATTGGGAGAACGTGGCAATGCGGTACGATCCAGCTCGACTTCCAGCTTCCCCAACGTTTCGAAATGGAATACGTCGGCGAAGACGGCGGCAAACATCGCCCGATTATGGTGCACCGCGTGGTGTTCGGCTCGATCGAACGCTTTATCGGTATCTTAATCGAACATTTTGCGGGTAAATTCCCCGTGTGGCTTTCGCCCGTGCAAGCGAAGATTTTGCCGATCACCGATAGACAGGAGGCTTACGCAAAAGAGCTTTGCGCGAAAATGAAAGAAAAGGGAATCCGCGTGGAAGTGGACGATCGTAACGAAAAGATCGGCTATAAGATCCGCGAAGCGCAGATGGAAAAAGTACCGTATATGCTCGTCGTCGGCGAAAAGGAAGCGGAAGCGGGCTTGGTTGCCGTGCGCCGCAGAGATAAGGGCGATACGGGTGCGGTCAGCGCGGACGACTTTATCGCGACCGTCCTTTCGGATATTTCGGAAAAAACGGTATTTTAAAAAATTAAAAAATTTTTAAATTTCCTTGAAAATTTGCTTGACAGAATGGGAACGCTTATGTTATTATATTAAAGCTAAGCAGAAGCGAACCTTCTCGCCGTGCGGTTTTGATCGGTACGGCTCGATATTTTCAAAGTCTCGGAAAAGGGATTTAAGAAAGTTGAAAAAGGGTTGCTATGCGTTAGCGACCCTTTATTTTTTGATGCGAGGTATACTACCATTAAAGAGCAACATCAGATCAACGAAGATATTCGTGATAAGGAAGTCAGAGTTATTTCCGCAAGCGGCGAACAGCTTGGTATTATGAGCGCGCGCGAAGCCCTTCAAAGAGCCGAAGAAGAGGACCTTGATCTCGTCAAGATCTCCCCGAGCGCCGTGCCCCCCGTTTGTAAGATTATGAACTACGGAAAGTTCAAGTTCGAGCAAGCCAAGCGCGAAAAGGAAAACCGCAAAAATCAAAAGATCGTAGAACTTAAAGAAATCTATTTGTCGATGACGATCGATATCGGCGATTTGAACGTGAAAGCGAAAAAGACGATGGAAATGCTTTCGGACGGGAACAAAGTTAAGGTTTCGATCCGTATGCGCGGTCGTCAACAAGCGCACGCATCGATGGGCGTAGACGTTATGAAGCGTTTCTTTGAAATGCTCGGCGGTAAAGCGGTGATGGATAAAGCGCCCAAAACGGAAGGAAGAAACATTTTAATGATCCTTTCTCCCGCAAAATAAACGGAACTTACGCATAGGACAACCCGTGCGAAAGAGAATACGAGAAAATAAATTCGGAGGATAAAATATATGCCTAAACAGAAAACACACAGCAGTACGAAAAAGCGTTTTTGGCTCACCGGTTCGGGGAAAGTAAACAGATCCCACAGCGGTAAGAACCATAAAGCGGAAACCAAGAACAGAAAGAGAAAGAGAAATTTGCGTCAGACGACTCTCGTTTCTTCCACGCAGGAAAGCACCGTCAAGAGTATGATGCCCTACAAGAAATAAGAAGGAGATAATGAATTATGCGTATTAAAAGAGCAGTAAACGCCGTAAAAAAGCGTAGAAAAATTTTTAAACTTTCCAAAGGCTACTTTGGCAACAAGAGCAAATCGTATAGAATCGCGCGCGAAGCCGTAATGAAGTCCTTGAACTACGCGTTCATCGGCAGAAGACTGAGAAAGAGAGATTTCCGTCGTCTTTGGATCACGAGAATCAACGCGGCGGCGAGAATCAACGGTATTTCTTATAGCAAGCTTATGTGCGGTCTTAACCGCGCGGGCATCAACCTCAACAGAAAAGTTTTGGCTGATCTTGCCGTGAACGACGCAAACGCATTCGCTCAGATCGTAGAAAAAGCGAAAGCGGCGCTCTAAGTAAACGATAAAAAGCCTTTTAGCTAAAACGCTTCAAAAGGCTTTTTCGCTATTTCAATGAAAATGATTTTAACGTCAAAAAGTAACCCGCTAGTCAAGGAAACGGCGTCGCTTAAAGAAAAAAAAGGCAGAAAAGCGCTCGGTATGTTTTTGATCGAGGGCAAAAAAATGACCTTGGAATGTCAAAAAAGCGGCCTTACAATCGATTGCGCCTTCGTATCCGAAAGCTATCGAGGCGAAACGCCCGAAGGCGTCAAAACGGTGCTTGTGTCTGACGAGGTGTTTAAGTTTTTATCCGACGAAAAAACCCCGCAAGGTATTTTATGTCGGGTCAAGCTTCCGAGTTTTGGACTCGTACCCCCCACGGGCAAATGTCTGCTTTTAGACGGCGTTGCCGATCCCGGGAATATGGGCGCGATCATCCGTACGGCGAATGCGGCGGGGTATGAAGAAATTTATCTCACCGACGATTGCACCGATCCGTATTCCCCCAAAAGCGTGCGGGCGAGTATGAGCGGCGTGTTCTTCACCAAGCTCTATACGGGTACAAGAGAGGAGCTTTTGAGTTTATTAAAAGATACGCCTATCGTGGTTGCGGATATGGACGGCGAAAACGTCTTTTCGTTTTGCCCGCCCAAGCGCTATGCGCTCGTCGTCGGCAACGAAGGAAACGGTGTGTCGGAGGAAGTTAAAAACGCGGCGACGAACAAGATCGGGATTCCGATGCGGGGCACGCAGGAAAGCTTGAACGCTTCGGTTGCGGCGGGAATAGCGATGTATCTACTTTCCAAAAACGATTTTCAAAATTAAGATAAAGGAGCTTATATTATGTCAGGACATAGCAAATGGCACAACATACAGGCAAAAAAAGGTAAGGCGGACGCGGCGAAGGGCAGAATTTTCACCAAGCTCGGCAGGGAGATCGCGGTAGCGGCAAAAACAAACCCTAATCCCGAAACCAACAGTAAGCTTGCCGATATTATCGCGAAAGCAAAAGCGGCGAATATGCCGAACGATAACATTCAGCGCAGTATCAAAAAAGCCAGCGGCGAGATGAACGGGGCGGACTATAAAGAACTTACCTACGAAGGCTACGGCGTGGCGGGCTCGGCAGTTATCGTAACGACTCTTACCGATAATATCAATCGTACGGCGGGCGACGTTCGTGCGATCTTAGGCAAGCACGGCGGCTCGATGGGCAACACGGGTTGCGTATCGTATAACTTCGAAAACAAGGGCTATATCGTGATCGAAAGAACGGTAGAGCTTGACGAAGATACCATCACCGAATATGCGTTGGAAGCGGGTGCTGACGACGTAGTGGTAAGCGACGACGTGTACGAGATCTACACGACCCCCGAAGCGTTTTCAGACGTGAGAAAATATCTCGAAACCAAGAACGCGGAACTCGTGGCAGCAGCGCCGAAGGGTCGCAGAAACGACGAGGAAGAAGATAAGATCAAGTTCGTGCAAGCGGAGGTCGCGATGATCCCGCAAAACAAGATCGAGCTTCCCGCCGATAAACTCGAAACCTTCTTAAAAATGATCGATGCGCTCGAAGATCACGACGACGTGCAAAACGTCTACCACAACGTAGAGATTCCCGACGACGAAGAATAAACGACAGATCCGATGACAAAATTTCCTGCCGTCGGATTTATTTTTACCGTTTTATTGCTTTTTTCCGAAAAGTGTGCTATACTATCTAAGAAAGGAGAAAAGAATCTATGTTGGATTGTATTATCGTCGGTAGCGGTCTGGCGGGAATTTCCGCCGCGCTCACTTTGCAAGCGAACGGGAAAACGTTTGAACTTTTCGGTTCGAGCGAGCTTAGCTCGAAAATCTACCGCGCGGAAAAAATTCATAATTATCCGGGGCTTTCGGATATTTCGGGAGAGGCTTTTTGCAACGCGTTAAAGGCGCAGCTTGCCGAGGCTAAAATTTCGATCAATACGCAAAAGGTGGCAGGAGTGTACGCGTTGAAGGATAAATTTACCGTAATGACGCAGGAGGGGAATACCTTCGAAGGCAAAACGGTGATCCTCGCTCTTGGCGTAGAAACGATCAAGCCTATTCAAGGCGAAACGGAGTTTTTAGGGCGCGGCGTAAGCTATTGCGCCACCTGCGACGGGTTTTTATATAAGGGTAAAACGATCGCAGTCGTGTGTACGAGCAAAGCCCTCGAACACGAGATCGCGCACCTCGCGGGCTTTGCCGAAAAGGTGTATTTGATCCCGATGTATAAAGGGGAATCCTTCCAAGCTCCCAACGTGGAAAAAATAATGAAAATGCCCGTAAAGATCGACGGGGAAAGAAAGGCGAATAAGCTCGTTTTTGCCGCGCCTCCCTCTGAAAACATTCCCCAAGAACTTCCCGTAGACGGCGTGTTTATGCTCAAAGAAAGCATTTCGCCCGCGGCGCTCGTCGCAGGTCTTGAAACCAAGGACGGACACGTTGTGGTGGACAGGGGAATGAATACGAATTTAAAGGGCTGTTTTGCGGCAGGGGATTGCACGGGCAGACCGTATCAGTATACGAAAGCGGCGGGCGAGGGCAACGTCGCCGCCTATTCCGTCACCGCGTATTGCGCGGCGAATAAAGAATAAAAGGAGCACGGGGAATCGTGAAAAAGCGCGAAAGAGTGATTTTATATTCCGATTTGAATAACTTTTTTGCGTCCGTCGAAACGGTATTAAATCCCGAACTGAAAGGCAAACCCGTAATCGTTTGCGGCGATCCGAAAGAGCGCAGGGGCGTAGTGTTCGCCAAGAATGAAGAGGCGAAAAAGTACGGGATCAAAACGGCGGAAACGGTGGTTTCCGCGCTGAAAAAATGTCCGCACGTTCTCCGCGTGCAAACGCATTTCGGAGAATATAAGAAATATTCCCGTAAAGTTCGGGAAATCTACGAACGCTTCACGGACTTGATCGAGGAATGTAGTATCGACGAGTGCGCTCTCGACGTGACTGCGAGCATCGCTCTGTTCGGTAGCGGTGAGGAGATCGCCAATAAGATACGAGAAACGGTAAAAAAGGAACTCGGACTCACCGTTTCCGTTGGCGTCAGTTTTAATAAAGTATTTGCGAAAATTGCTTCGGATATGAGAAAACCCGACGCTGTCACCGTAATTTCTCGGGAAAATTTCAAAAAAATTCTCAATCCGCTTCCCGTGTCAGATATGTTGCTCGTCGGTAAGTCCACGGCGGAAACCTTCCGAAAAATGGGCATATATACGATCGGGGATCTGGCGACTGCGGACGAAACCCTTTTAACGCAAAAAATGGGAAAACGGGGCAGGCAGGTGTGGATCTACGCTCGCGGAGAGGATACCGAACCCGTCAAAGCCAAAGAAGAACTCGAGGACTTGAAGTCGATCGGAAATTCCGCGACGTTGCCCTACGATATAAGAAACAGAGAAGAGATCAAGCGGTGGTTTTTCGTCTTGTCCGAAAGTGTGACCGCGCGTCAGCGCGACGCGGGCGTTGGTAGGGCGAATACGGTGCATATCGCCGTAAAAAACGAACGTTTGGAAGAATCCACGTGGCAAATGAAGATCCCGCCCAGTTGTGTTTGCGGCGATATCGCGAAAGCGGCGTTCGAATTGTTTTGTCGGCACTATCCGCAAAACGCGCCCGTGCACCTTCTCGGCGTGAGCGTTTCGGGATTCGATTATAATATTTCGCAGATGACTTTTTCCGACGCGTTCGGCGGAGAGGAAGAATATAAGAAAAAAGAACGTATGGAAACGGCGATCGATAACATTCGCAAAAAATACGGCTACGCAACCTTGCAAAGAGGAATCGTATTTCAAGACGAAAAATTAAACGGCTTGGATATTCGCGGCAAAAAACACGAACCCGAGCCTAAAAAAGAAAAAGGAGAATAATTATGAACTATCAAATTAGCGAGTGGAACGGCTTTTCGTGCACGGAATTTACCTTCGACGGAATGCCCGCAAAGCTCGTGAAACCAAACGTACCTTCGAGCGGTAAGTGGGCTTTGAAAACGGAATATTTCGGCGCTTTTCCCGAAACGGAGATCGCTCTTTTAAACCGCGGCTGGCATCTTGCGTGGATACAAAACGAAAACCGTTGGGCAGAACCCGCCGATTTAAAAAGAAAGGGCGAGTTTATCGAATTTGTTTCCGCGGAGTTCGGATTAAGTAAAAAGTGCGCGCTCGTGGGAATGAGTTGCGGAGGACTGTACGCGGTGAAAACGGCGGCGCTTTATCCCGAGCTTATCAGCGTTTTATATCTCGACGCGCCCGTAATGAACCTTTTAAGCTGTCCGTTTGCGCTTGGAAAATCACAGGTTTCAATGGCGGAAGAATATTTCAACTTTACGGGCAGAACGCTGAAAGATATGCTTGCCTATCGTGATCATCCGATCGATAAAATGCAAGCGCTGCTTCAAAACGATCTCCCCGTCGTTCTCGTTGCGGGCGATAGCGATACGGTCGTGCCGTACGACGAAAACGGCTTACATCTCGAAAAGTATTATAAAGCCAACGGCGGGAAAATCCAAGTACATATCAAAAAAGGCGGCGATCACCACCCGCACGGCTTGCCCGATCTTACGCCGATCGTGGAGTTTATCGAAAAAAATTCCGAATAAGCAAGAAAAATCACCCGCGAGGGTGATTTTTTACGTTAGTCGAGTTTTACTTTTGCGCTTCCGTTTTTATAGTATTGAATTCTGTCGCAGTCGCAGTTAATGCCGTCGATATAAGCGAGGTATGCCTCTTTTGAGGAAAACGGCGGCTTATACTTTTTAATAATTCGTTTCGCTCGTTCAGCTCCTTTTTCCAAAAGCAAAAAAAGTATCGCAAGCTGCCATTTCGCGTTCCCAACGCACGCCGATTCGGGGTCTTGGATTTGATAATCTTCGCCGTGCTCCGCACCGACAGAACCGCCTGCATAAGCGTGCAGGACGGGCATAAGGCAGGAAAGATCGCCCATATCGGTGCTTCCCGCGGTGAAAATTTCAAGGTCGTAAAGCTGTTGTTCCGGAATTGCCGAAGTTGCCGCTTCTCTTGCAATATCTAACAGAGTAGGATCGTTTACGAGCGGAGCATACCCGTGTATATCGTTGATCTCTATATTCGTTCCGAGCGATAACGCTGCGCCGCATAACGCTTGATTTATCTTTTGATTTGTTTTTTTGATCGCTTCAAAGCTTTTGCCCCGAACGTAGCTTTCCATCGTCACTCGATCGGGAATCGCGTTCACCGCTTCTCCGCCTCGGGTAATGATCGGGTGTACGCGGATCAGATCGGAATCTTGAAAGGTTTCTCGCAAAGCGTTTACGGCGTTGATACCCAAAGTGGCGGCGTATAAAGCGTTTTTTCCGTCCCACGGTCGCCCGCCCGCGTGTGCGGATACGCCCTTAAAGGTGATATTTTTCACGACCGATCCCACCGAACCGAGGTTGATGGAAAAAACGGGAGAGGCGTGAACCATAAACGCGAGGTCTACGCCGTCGAAGTATCCGCGCGATAAAAACTCGCATTTCCCGCTGAAATATTTGATTTTACCTTGCTTTTTAAGTGCGCTTCGGTATTCGAGCTCCAAAAGCTCTTCGGCGGGTACGGCGCAAAGCCGTATCTTTCCGCAAAGTTTTTCTTTTATTTTCGCTTCTGTCAGCGCCGCAGCTAACCCAAGTAAAGTCGCGCATTGCGCGTGATGTCCGCAAGCGTGTACTGCGCCCGTTTTCGGGTCGGCGTTTTTATGCGTAGGGCAAAGTACCGCGTCCAGCTCGGCAAGGATCAGCACCTCCGACCCTTTTCGTCCCGTGTCGATAAGAGTGTAAAAACCCGTGATACCTTCTGCTTGCACGATCTCGTAACCCAGACGAATAAAATTTTCTGCCATATATTCGGAGGTTTTCCATTCCTTATATCCCGTTTCGGGGTGTTCCCAAAGATACCGTTCGGTTTCCAGTATCAGCGATTTATATTTATCCACGACGTTTAACAGGCTTTTCATTTTATCACCTCGTTTTTAGTATGGATTTTTTCGAGGGGATCCAATCAAACGAGCGGAGAATTGCCAGAATATTTTTTAATTTGTCGCTAAACGGTTGACAAATCGGACAGAATATCGTATAATTATATCACGCGAAATTAAATTGTGCGCAATTTATACGTTCGCGAATTTATTTTAGGAGAAAGCTTATGACTGTTTACGATTTTAAAGTAAAAACTCGCGACGGCAAGGAGGTATCTCTTTCCGAGTATCGGGGAAAGGTGTTGTTGATCGTCAATACGGCGACGGAATGCGGATTTACGCCGCAGTATGAGGGATTGCAGAATCTATACGATGAATTCCACGAAGACGGCTTGGAAATTCTTGATTTTCCTTGCAATCAGTTCGGCGCACAGGCGCCGGGTAGCGACGGGGATATCCACGCGTTTTGCACGGGACGTTTTGGAGTTAAGTTTCCGCAGTTTTCCAAGATCGAAGTGAACGGCGACGGCGCGATCCCGCTCTATCAATGGCTTACGGAAAACACCTGCTTTGAAGGTTTTGGCGACGGCGCGATGGGGCAAATGATGCGTCAGATCCTCTCGCAGATAGATCCGAATTATGAAAATACCGGTTCGATTAAATGGAATTTTACCAAATTTTTGATCGACAGAGAGGGGAATATAGCCTCTCGCTTCGAGCCGACGGTGGATATGCAAGCGGTAAAAGAAAAGGTAAGAGAGCTTTTATAAGCTCTTTCTTGCGCAATTAAAAGATTTTGAATAGAGCCTTAAAATTCTGGACGAATACGGGGAAATATTGTATAATGGATAAAAGCTTCCGTTGTTGGATAGATAAGAAAAAGAAAATAATATCCTGCCACAAAGAGCCCGAATTTGAGCTTTTTCGGTTTAACGACGGGAAAGAGCTGTTGAGATTCGTGTTATTTCAAATTTCTCAGGGATTCAAAATTCAGTAAATCTAAAAATGACAAACGAAGGAGTATAAAATGGAAAGAGTTTATCAATTTTTGAAAAAAGCGGGAACGTATTATTTAGCTACGGTCGAAGGCGATCAACCAAGAGTCCGTCCGTTCGGTACGGCGCACGTTTTTGAAGGGAAGCTGTATATTCAAACGGGAAAAGCAAAACCCGTTGCAAAACAGCTTAAAGCGAATCCGAAAGCGGAAATTTGCGCTTTTTGCGAGGGAGTTTGGTTACGCGTTGCAGGCGAACTTATCGAAGACGAGAGAGTGGAAGCCAAAAAAGCTATGCTCGACGCTTATCCTTCCCTGCGCGCTATGTACGACGAAAACGACGGAAATACGCAGGTATTGTATTTCAAAGACGCGACGGCAACGTTCAGCTCATTCGCCGCGCCCGCGGAAACGATTATATTCTGAATCCAATGATTATAAACGAAGCAAAACGAAAAGGCAGTCGATCGACTGCCTTTTATAGTACTCCCGCGAGAATCGAACCCGCGATTAGCTCTTTAGAAAAGATACGCAGATATTTAAATAAATTATTTGCAAATATAATTCAACAGTTTGCAATTATTTTTGTAAACTATCCACTTTACTTTTTCTGCTAATTTTGTTATAATACAAACAAGGATTGTATAAGGATATTTATTTTCTTAATATCCGATCGTTTTTTCGCGCTTTTTTATGATGAGTATGGAGAAATATTAGCGAAGAATAAAAAACCGCAAGTAAAGATTGTGACGGCAACTCTCGAGAACTTCGCAGGAATACTCGGTACGGTTGCGTCGTTAATATGGGGAGAAAACAATGAAAAAAGTGTTAGGATTTATACAACATATGCTGTGTGGTTAATAAATCAATGTAATATATTCAAAACGACCGAGAAATCGGTCGTTTTTTGGTGTTCCCACAGGGAATCGAACCCCGAATTGAGCCTTAGGAGGGCTCCGTTATATCCGTTTAACTATGAGAACATATATTCAATTTTACAGGATATAGCAATACCCACTTTGGTGCATTTTTTACACCCTGGTCACCAAATAGGTCACCAAATTTTATTTTAGCCGTCTGCCGTATCATCAAAACATACGATTTCAAGCAGTTTTCGCATTGTTTTGCCCCGTTTTGATGGGTTCAATTTAGGAATAGCACACCCTTAGGAGGGGTTTGTTATATCCATTTAACTACGGAAGCATTTATATATTCGGAATAAAGCTATAAGCGAAATTTATATCTCGCATAAGATCGGCTTTTATTATACACCTTTTTTTTGCGAATTGCAATTATTTTCCTCGTAAATTCAAATAAAATAGTTGCAAATCGAAAAATAAAATGATAAAATGTTATTGTATCGGATTTGTCGATAACAAAAAATCAAATCCGAATAATCCATTCGTAATCATTTTATAATTAGGAGAATATATATGACCTACGTAGAAAGAGTACTTGACGATCTTAAAAAGCGCAACCCGGGCGAAAAGGAATTCCACCAAGCGGCGACGGAAATCCTTCTCACCTTAGAACCCGTGATCAACGCGCATCCCGAATACGAAAAGAGCGCGCTTTTGGAACGTTTCACCGAACCCGAACGCACGATCCTTTTCCGCGTTCCTTGGGTGGACGATAACGGCAACGTGCACGTAAACAAAGGCTATCGCGTACAATTCAACAGCGCGATCGGTCCTTATAAGGGCGGGCTTCGTTTCCACCCGTCCGTAAACCTTTCGATTATTAAATTCCTCGGACTTGAACAGATCCTTAAAAACAGCCTGACGGGACTTCCCATCGGCGGTGGCAAGGGCGGTTCGGACTTCGATCCGAAAGGCAAATCCGATAGAGAAATTATGGCGTTTTGCCAAAGCTTTATGACGGAGCTTTTCCGCCATATCGGCGCAGACACCGACGTTCCCGCGGGGGATATCGGCGTAGGCGCGCGGGAAGTGGGCTATCTTTTCGGACAATATAAGCGGCTTCGCGACGAACACGTGGGCGTACTCACGGGGCGCGGGCTTTCCTATGGCGGTTCGCTGATCAGAAAAGAGGCGACGGGCTACGGTCTTGTATATATCACCGCGGAAGCGATGAAATGCCGTGGCGACGGCTTCGAGGGCAAAACGACGATCGTATCGGGCAGCGGTAACGTGGCGATTTACGCTTGCGAAAAGGCGCAACAGCTCGGCGCTAAGGTCGTGGCTATGTACGATTCCAACGGCTATATCTACGATCCCAACGGTATCCAAATCGAAGTTGTGAAGCAGCTCAAAGAAGTGGAACGCGCGCGTATTAAAGAATATGCAAACAGAGTGCCCGGTTCGACTTATACGGAAGGTTGCAAAGGTATTTGGACGATCCCTTGCGACGTGGCTCTTCCTTGCGCAACGCAGAACGAAATCGACGCGGAAAGCGCGGCGGCGCTGGTGAAAAACGGCGTGAAATACGTGGCGGAAGGCGCGAATATGCCTTCCACGCTCGAAGCGATCGAAATTTTCCAGAAATCCGGTGCGGTGTTCCTTCCCGCAAAAGCGGCGAACGCAGGCGGCGTTGCTACTTCGGCTCTCGAAATGGCGCAGTCCTCCGGCAGACTTTATTGGTCGGCAGAAGAGGTGGACGCAAAACTCAAAACCATTATGATCAATATCTATCATAATATGGAAAACGCGGCGAAAAAATACGGCTTCGAAGGCAACTACGTGATGGGCGCGAATATCGCGGGCTTTGAAAAGGTTGCGGAAGCAATGATGGCGCACGGCATCGTATAAAAAGAAATTTCAAAAAGAATATGACGAGCAAAAGAACGCAGGACGACTCGCGTTCTTTTCCGTTTTTTTGGAAAACTTTTTCAAAAAAACCGAAAATCGCTTGCCTTTTTTCTTACGGAGTGATACTATAATACCGTTATGAAAGATTTTGAAAGAATGAGTCGAAAAGATTTTATCATCTTTTGTTTAATGGGTATTTTTGCGGGGATAGTGATCGGGATCGGCGGAGGCGCGTTTTTGTATTCGCTCGAAATCTTCCCCGACGGCTGGGGCAGACTGGTCGGCGGCTTTTTGTTCGCGCTCGGAATGTATGCGATCATTTCCTTCCATATGCGTTTGTTTACGGGTATGATCGGGGAAATCCCCGTGATGGGCGTGAAAAATATGTGGCGTTTGCCCTTATGCCTTTTATGCAATACGCTGGGCGTGTTCTTTGCGGCGGGAATTATCAAATATTCCCCGATTGCGGACGTCATCATTCCTCGCGCCGCTTCGCTGATCGAAGGGAAACTCACCGCAGAAAATTGGGGTTGGAACGCAGTTTGTTCGGGTACGCTTTGCGGGATTTTGATCAACGTTTCCGTGTGGTCGGCAAAACAAGCGCCGAGAAGGGGTTTGAGCGCGTCTTTCGGCGTAGTGCTTCCCATTATCGTGTTCGCCTTCTGCGGCTTCGATCATTCGGTGGCGAATATGCTGTATTTCTATTATTTAGGCGAGCTTTCGTGGCGGGTAGTGGGCTACGCGCTCCTCGCCGTGCTCGGCAATATTATCGGCGGCGTAATGCTTCCGTTTATCGTATTCTTCCGCGACTGGCATCGTGCGAACGACGCATCGTCAAAATAATATTGTAATTACCCTGAAAATAGGAGCTGTTGTTTAACGCAATAGCTCCTATTTTTTCAAAAAGGATTAAAAACGTCAAATGGCAATTCGAAAATTTTTAGGAACAAGCTTAAAATCCTTGCTATTTTCTGTGACCTGTGTTATACTGTTTATAATATCAGGGAGGTAAAAGTATGGCATTAGACGTAGGTAAATCAAAAAAAGCATTAAAAAAAGGTCTTAAATATTTTAAAGGCTGTAAAAAGAAGATGTATAAGGCAGACGAATATATGGTAATGGCAAGCCTTGATTTTAAGCCTGATTCCGTTTTTTATTCGATGACGATAACGATATCGCCCAATTCGGAATGGATTTCGTTTTGGTTAACGGTAAGAAAAGACTTGCAAATGGATGAAAACGAATTTAATTATAAGCACAAACTCTTTTTTGCTAAAACGGACAAAAGAGGTTATAATCATACGAACGCATTGTCGGTAGAAAGCGACGCAACCTTGATCATAAAGGCTTATGCTGATTATATGCAGAAAGGCGACTTTGCTAAGGATATAGCAAGATAAAGGAGGGGAAAAATATGTTTAATTTTTTATCGGGTAGCGTTACGAAGCTGAATATCAAAAAGGCGGTAGACTCGGCGAAAAACGCTATATGTGCGTATTTTAAGCTGAAAGATCAAAGTATTTGTACGATAAATATAGATAAAAGCGGAGATATGGGACACGTAGAGGCTCGTTATGGGAAAAATTCCTATTTTCGCATCTTCTTTTGCAATCCCTTAAACAAAGGAGATTTGCCTGTAATGACGGCGTACTACGGCGTAAAATGCGCAAGACCGTCCGACGAGAAAATGGCGAAATGTAATGGAGCGACTTTCACGTGTGCGTATGCGCCGTATGGGAACGAGTTGCAGGTAATTCATACGGAACAGATGATACGCAACGAAATGGTAGAGAGAGTCGTGCGGGAGTTTTTCCAAAGTTTGTTTAACGAACAAAAAAAGAAAGTCATCAGGGACGTAAGTTCCGATATAGACTTGTAAACTAAAATAAAGATAAGAAATAGGAGCCTGTTGTTTAATGCGATAGCTCCTTACGCGAATATTATTTTGAAAAAGGGTGTCGTTGTATGAAAATAGAGCAGATCGATAAAAATTTTATCCTTAATCGGGGATGTGTGGAAGAGGGAGTGCGCTATTATAAAATTCCTCATTCGGCGTTTGCGCTGTACGGCGTTTTTTACGACGAAAAGCTCGGGAAATTTCGGCGTATGGAATCGGCGGCGGCAAAAGCGA
>JAFURH010000092.1 GCA_017471945.1 Clostridia bacterium
CGTTGCCGCCGTACGCGGAGTTCACGGAAATGATCGTGTTGTCTTCGGGGAAATGCATAATATATCTCTTTTCGGGATCTACGTTACACTTCGCGTGGAAGCCTTTCACGAAATCCCCCGTTTCGCCGAGCTGGTCGAGGCACATTTTGCCTACTCTCGTCATAATCATCATATTCAAAACGACGTAGATGGAGTCGGTGATCTCGATACCGATCTTGGAGAACGGCGAGCCTACCACGCCCATCGAGTAGGGAATAACGTACATCGTTCTGCCCTTATACGCGCCCTTTGCGATCTCGTTTACCATCGCGTACGCTTCTTTGGGCGCTTTCCATTTTACGATGGAATGAGGAAGCGCGTCCTCTTCGTTACGGCAGCAGATAAACGTTCTGTCCTCTACGCGCGCAACGTCGTTTTCAGCCGTTCTGTGGTAGTAGCAGTCGGGCAATTTTTCTTGGTTGAGCTTGATAATTTCGCCCGTAGCGCAAGCTTCTTCGCGAAGCGCGTCGCGCTGAGCGTCGCTTCCGTCGATCCAGACGACTTTGTCGGGCTGAGCAAAAGCTTCGCAGTCTGTAACGAATTGAAGAACTTTCTTGTTGTTGGTCATTGTTTTGATCTCCTTTGGATATATTTTTAAACTTTTTTAAACTTTTTATGCGAAAAATCGGGAAATTTCGACTCATTTCTTCCTTTTCCCTCCCCTTTTGCCTACTTTTTAGGGCAAAATTTGGAGATTTTTGGAAGTATTTTTCGAAAATACCTTTTTCTTCCGATTATAATTATATCACAAAATAATTTAAATGTAAAGGCTTTGCAAAAAATTTTTTGCGTTTTTGCAAAAAAAGTTGGCAGTAACCTCTTGTAATTTTCAAAATCCGTGGTAAACTATTTGGACTGAGGTTGAAAAGGTAAAAAAGGAGGAGACAAAATGCAGAAAACACAGGAGAAGAACAAGTACATAGACAACCGCCTCGCCGAGGAGCTCGACGTGATCGTTTTGACCACGAACGCTTACCAAGAAAGCGGTCTGCCGCGGGGGAGCTTGGGGGTGCTCGTCTATTCGTATACGGGGCGGGGTCGCCCGCTATACGGGCGGTTCAGGGCGCAAAGCGGGGAAAAGCGGGAAGTCGCGCTGAGGCTACGGGATTTTCGAGTCTTGAACGAAAACAGGAAGCGGGATCTGCTTCTGCTGTCCGAATACAACAAAAAACGCGTCGTCTGACGCGTTTTTTCGTTTTTAATCGATTATATTCTCGTACTTAAATAACGGACTATTAAAAAACTCGTCCAATCCGATTCCCATTCCGTGCGCCAAAGCTTGCAAGATATCCAACCCGACCGATTTATTCCGAATAAGTTTTATATCGCTGATCGTCGCTTCGCTAACGCCCGAAAGCGAAGAAAGTTTATAAGCCGTAATCCCCTTTTCCGTCAACAATTCTTTTAACCTTATCGATAAAGCTTCCATAAAATTCATTGTATACACCTCGATACTAATTTTTAGCGTAGTATCAGTATATACTTATTGAAATTATTTTTACTTAGCCGTAGTTTAGTACTTGCTTTATTCAAAAAATTATATTATAATAAATATAAAGAATACACCAAGGAGATTTTTATGAAGTTGCCCCCGATAATCATTACTTTTTTTGGTCACAGAGAAGTTGTTAATCCAAAAACAATCTATAAAAACTTATTTGAAGAATTGGAAGATTGGTTATTCCGACCGTATAACGCCATTATTGGCAGAGATCTTTTCTTTTTCTGCGGCGGAACGGGCGAATTCGACGGGATCGTCAGCCGCGTACTACGCGCGCTCAAAAAGAAATACCCTGATGTTCCGATGGAACGAGTACTTTTTACCCCTTTTACGTATTCCTATCCGCTTAAAGATTTATCCCCCTATTACGATAAAATTTATCCCTTAGAAACACTCGGCACTGAAGATGCGCAAATTGAACTTCGCGACAAAATTATGATCGATCTCGCAAGCGCCGCGGTCGTGTACGTACGATATAATTTCGGAAGAGCGAAAAAATTATACGATTATGCAAAAGACAAAGTTTTAACGCTCAAAAATATTTCCGACGGAGAACCTATCGAGCATTTTTCCTCTTCCGTCATTGCGGGCGAAACGGAATGAAGCTTGGCAATCCCCCCTTCGCAAAGGGGACTTTTTTCTCTCCCCGTAATCTTTTTTTCAAATCCTACCCAAAAACGCTTTACAACTTTATCTTGATAAAGTATAATAAAATAGTAAAAATGTTTTAGCGCGATAAAGCGATAAAGCAAAAAAGGAGAAAAACTATGAAAAAATTTGCAAAAGTAACGGGTTTGGTTTTGGCGGCGACCTGCGTGATGGGTCTGGCGGCTTGCGGCGAGGACGAGCTTGCGATCGGTAAGGAATTCGTTTCGGCGACCAGCCAACTCGACGCACTCACGAAGCTGGATAAAGGCGAAGCGGACGTTGCCGTGATCGATTCGGTTATGGCGGGCTACTACACTTCTACGGGCGACTACGCCGATAAAATGACGATGGTAGACGGGTTAGTTCTCGCCGAAGAAAGCTACGGGATCGCGGCGAAGAAAGGCAACAAAGCGTTGGTTTCCAAGATCAACGAAGGACTTATCGCGCTCAGAGAAACGGGCTACGCCGATCTTTTGGCGGAATACGGCTTGACGAGCTCTCTCGCCCTTACGGCAGACACGACGGATCCCTACGCAGACGCGACCGATCAAAGCTGGTCGAAGGTGGTTTCTTCCAAAAAAGTGGTGATCGGCTACACGGTATTCGCGCCCATCGCTTTTACGGACGGCGGGGAACTTACGGGCTTTGACGTGGAGCTCGCCGAAGCGGTGTTTGCGTATTTGAACGCGCAATATACGGCGGATATCGAAGTAGAATTTTCGATCATCGATTGGAACGCAAAGGAATCCTTGTTGGAAAACGGAACGATCGATCTCGTTTGGAACGGTATGACCATCACGGAAGAACGCGAGGAAGGTATGTGCGTATCCGTGCCCTATCTTTACAATAAGCAATGCGCCGTCGTTTTGAAAAAGGACGCGGGTAAATACACCACCAAAGAAAGTATGAAAGAAGCCGTAATGACGGCGGAAAAAGGTTCTGCCGGTGAATCGGTGATCACGGGTAAATAAGCTACGCAGAGGACGGAATGGAAGATTTCTTGGAAATTATGACCGAGCTTTTGGAGGGTTTCGGCAACACGATCGCGTTGTTTGCCGTCACTCTCCTTTTGGCGTTGCCCTTAGGGCTGGTACTGGCGTTCGGGTCTATGTCGAAATTTAAACCGCTCAAATGCTTCGTCAAAATTCTCGTTTGGGTGATTCGCGGTACGCCGTTGATGTTGCAGATCTTGCTCGTGAGCTTTCTCCCGAGCGTTTTCGGCGTTGCAACCAAAGATATCGCCTCCGCGCTGGGGTTGACCGTCGCAGACACGTTGTTTTTCTTCGTGGCGTTGGCGTTCGTGATCAACTACGCTTGTTATTTTTCGGAAATTTATCGCGCGGGTATCGAAGCGATCCCCGTCGGACAATACGAAGCGGGAAAGGTTTTGGGGCTTTCCAAACGCCAGATATTCTCCAAAATCGTGTTTATGCAAGTGGTACGGCGTATTTTGCCGCCGATGAGCAACGAGATCATCACGCTCGTCAAGGACACCTCGCTCGCGCAGGTGCTGGGCGTACTCGATCTTTTGAACGCGGCGAAAGCGATGGTGAATAAATTCGTCGTACTCACGCCGTTTTTATACGCGGCGGTATTTTACTTATTGTTCAGCGGTTTGTTGACGATCCTGTTCGGGTGGTTGGAAAAGAAACTTTCGTATTATAAGGTGTGATATGGCATTTTTGGAAGTAAAGGAGATCACGAAAAAATTCGGGGAAACGAGCGTTTTGAAAGGCGTTTCTTTTGAAATGGAGCAAGGAGAAGTCGTTTCCGTTATCGGTTCTTCCGGGAACGGAAAAACCACGCTTTTGCGGTGTTTGAATTTTTTGGAAACGCCGGACGGCGGCTCGATCACCGTCGGCGGAACGACCGTTTTTCCGACCGAAAAAGCAAAGGAAAAAAAGGAAACCAACGGGCTAAACTTCGGAATGGTGTTTCAAAGTTTTCATTTGTTCCCGCAGTACACCGCGATCGAAAATATTACGTTGGCAATGGACGTGCAGGCGAAAGAACGGATCAAACGCCAAGGCTTGAAGCTCTTGGAGCGGAAGGCCGCGTTAAAGCAAGCGAAGGCGCAGAACGAAGAAACGGCGAAAACCCTTCTCGCGCGGGTAGGTTTGGAAAACAAAATGAACAATTACCCCTGCGAGCTTTCGGGCGGGCAACAGCAACGGGTCGCGATCGCCAGAGCCTTGGCGCTCTCCCCCGATATTCTGTGCTTCGACGAACCGACCTCTGCTCTCGACCCCGAACTCACGGGCGAGGTGTTAAAGGTAATCAAGGGTCTGCGCGACGAGGGCAGAACGATGATCATCGTAACGCACGAAATGCAGTTTGCGCGGAACGTATCGGATAAAATTATTTTTATGGCGGACGGTGTGATCGAGGAGATCGGAACTCCGTCGCAGATCTTCGACGACCCGCAAAGCGAAAAGACCCGAGCGTTTTTCGCAAAAGCAAGCGAATAGCCAAAAAACGCGCCGTACGGCGCGTTTTTTAAATAGATAAATAAAGGTCAAGGGCCCTACCCCTGCGCCCCGCCGGAAACTGAGTTTCTGGACTTCCCGTTATCGGGGAAGTCCAGAAAAAGAAAACACCCGATCGGGTGTTTTCCGTTTTTTTTATCTCTTCGAGAACTGAGGTGCACGACGAGCTTTCTTCAAGCCGTACTTCTTTCTTTCCTTCGAACGAGGGTCTCTCGTGAGGAATCCTGCCTTTTTAAGGACGGGACGGCAACCTTCTTCCGCTTCCAAAAGCGCACGCGCTACGCCAAGACGAATCGCGCCTGCTTGACCCGTGTAACCGCCGCCAACGACGTTTACGAAAATATCGTACTTGCCTTCCACTTCGATCGCGGCAAGGGGCTGTTTCACGATGTACTGCAAAGTTCCCTGAGGGAAATAGTCTTCGAACGCGCGGTCGTTGATCACGATCGTGCCGTTACCGCCGGGAATCAGGCGAACGCGGGCGATAGCCTTCTTTCTTCTGCCCGTACCCCAGAATTGAAGCTTCTTTTTCAAATTTGCTTTTGCCATATCTCAATTCTCTCCTTAATCAACTTTCAGCACTTCGGGTTTCTGAGCCGCGTGGTTGTGTTCTGCGCCTTTGTAAACGCGAAGCTTTTTGATCATCGCTCTGCCAAGGCTGTTCTTAGGCAACATACCCTTCACCGCTTCGTATACCGCAAGGTCGCTCTTTTCCGCCATCAATTTCTTGTAGGGGATCTCTTTCAAACCGCCGATATAACCGGTGTGGTATCTATAAAATTTATCTTCCAACTTCTTACCCGTCAAAACGACCTTGTCGGTGTTGATCACGATCACGAAATCGCCCGTGTCAACGTTGGGGGTGAAGGTGGGTTTGTTCTTACCGCGAAGCACGGTTGCAACACGGGTCGCAAGACGACCGAGGGTCACGCCCGCCGCGTCTACTACGTACCACTTTCTTTCAACCGTTTCGGCGTGAGCCATATAGGTTTTCATACTATGTTACTCCTTCTTTTCGTATATTTTCTCTTTTTGTTTTGCAGGTGCATTTCGCGCTTGTTAAGCCGTTCAACTAACGGGGAAAAACGGGCAATTCAAGGGCTCGCCGCAACTTGCCTTCTAATTGTATTATGAAACGAAATTTTAGTCAAGCTGTTTTGAGTCAAGTTTTTCAATTTTTTTTAAAAATTTTAAAATTTTTTTATTTTCTCGTTTTTTACGGGGTTTTCTCCCGCCAAATCCCGCCGTCGGGGCTTTATAATAATATAGTAATATAGAAAAAGTCCCCCTTGTTAAAGGAGGACTCTGAGTTATTGCGAACAAAGTGAAGCAATCCGAAAGAGATTGCCGCGCTTCGCTCGCAATGACCGTTAGTGGTTTAGGTTAGTCTTTTTTGTTTTCAAGTGGTATTCCAAAAATATTATGACACTCTAACGCTCTTGTTTTTATTATTTGAGCCAAACTTTTAAGCCAACCTGTAACCGTCCAACATCTTTTATCGGTATAGTCCGATAAACAAACTTCACGTTCCATAAGAGAATATTGGTTTTGACTAAACCGATGCGATACATATACGCTCCATTCTCCTCGTTGAACAGCATTATGCAATGTCAAACAACCAAAA
>JAFURH010000093.1 GCA_017471945.1 Clostridia bacterium
ATATAGGTTTCACGAGTTTTACCGTAGCTTTCAAACTTCTTGATATAGTCCATCGTAATATCCGGCAATTTGCCGTCCGTAATCGTCAACGCGACTCCGTTCAAGCTCGCGCTTACGATATCCGTAGGCATTGCGTCAAGACCTGCGGTCGTCAACACGTACTGATCCGTTCCTGCATAGTCCGAATTCGTTGCAAGATATACTTCTTGTGTGTAAGTCGTTCTAATCGCAAGTGCCTTTATCGTAATGTTTCTTTCAATGGTTATTCCTTCTACAACCGCTTTTATCTTGACGGTATATTCTTTATCTTCTTCCACCGTCTTAACGAGCAAGATCTCGCCGTTTTCAACGGTAAGAATTCCGTCGTCGTTTTCGATAGTACAGTCTACTCCGTCAAGTACATTTCCGTACATATCCACCATAGAAACGCTTACTTTATCCGTCGTAGATTGCAACTTATATTCATCTATTTCTTCGTCCGTTTCGTCAGTAGTCAAAACCCGTACGCCTTGTTCGTATACCCCTTTCCAATACAAACCGCCATTGATAATTTCCCAATACTTTGAAGTAAAGCTCTCATACGAGTTCTCCGATCCTACGAAGTCTGCATACGTATCATAACGCTTGATCGTATTGAGTTGATATTTAGTTTCCGTACTCTCCGTAGGAACATTATTAACCGTAATAGTACCCGTAGGTAGCGTATAATTTTCGTATAACTCCGTATCGTTGCCCGCGTAAATATTACAGTTTTTCGCAGTTCCTACGGGGCCATCGTGCCGATTAACAAGCTCTTTTAACCCCGAAGAAATGATATACACGTTATCGTAGTTAGTCTCTCGTTTATTGCTTTCATCTATATAACTAATATATTGAAACAATATGCCGTGCATATTATAATAGATGGGTTGCCCTGCATTATAGCCGTCAGCAGGAAGTTTATCCCCTAAATCCGCAACAAAATTCCTCATTTGGAAGGAATTATCACTCGACCCAAACAAACTGAACGAATAAGGGAAGGTTGCGTTTTGCGCCAAATCAATCGAAACGTACATATCTTTAACGTTTGCTTTCCCGCCGGCCCATTTCGATATTACACTTGTCGCGTGCCCAGCCCCTTTTGAACTAACTCCCGTCACGTGTAAATGAAGATTTTGCAACGTTCCTGTTATTGACCCAAACACGCCGTATGCGCGCATAGGTACGGTCAAGGTGTATCCGTTGCCTTCCAACACACCGCCAAACGTCATTTTATCCGACATAAAATTCCACGCATTTTGAATATTTATATCTTTTTTCAATTCAAAATATCCCGTGATAGTGCGGGTTTCGTCGCTATCTAAATACGCCTGAAATTCTTCTGCAGAATCTATCGCCATAGCGTAGGTTTCTAACGTTAAAATATACCCTACTTTATCGTTATATACGGTAATTCTTTCTTCACTCATTTGAGTATCGCTCGTCGCAACTACGTCTATCAGTTTATTCTCAACGATAGTCAACGCCCTACCGTCTTGCTCTGCGTTTAAGATATTCGTAGAGCCTCCCGCAAAAATCGTATCCACAGGAAGATCGCCGATTAACCAAGAAAAGTTTTGAATAGGCGTTTTATATTCCGCCAAAGGTCTGACTGCCGTAATAGCAAAGGAATACGAAAACGGTTCGCCCGTTGCGGGAGAATCAAAAGAAATTGTCAAATTCGCGCTACCGTACGTGTTGACTATTATTTTCTTATTGACGGAATCCCAAGTGGCAACCGGCGTATCGCTACCGTCGCCAGCCACGCTATCCGTGATTGCAACCGTATAATTTTCAATCGAATCGTTGGCTTCCTGCACAACTATCTCTGAAATCGTTTGTTCCTTTTTATAAGTAGTTCCTTCAAAAGAATCTACGGTATATAAATACATCTGCTGAATACTTTTCCCCTCGGCATCCTTTAATATAACCGTTTTAGGCGCAACAACTTTGACCGTTATAGTCCTTTCTAGTAGCTCAGATGCCACACCACGCCAATTCGCTTGCACCGTAATCGTGGTAAGTCCTAATTTATTTAAAGAAGTAAACGTTTGTTGCTCTTTATCCACAGAACCGAAAGTCGGATCGGCTACCGTATAATTGATATCCGCGTCGTCAAATTTTTTCCCGTTAAACGCAACGTATGCGGACAAATCCAACTTACTGTTAGGGAAAATATTGATAACCTCCGTCCTATTGCTTTCAAATTCCAAAGAAGGATACAAATTATTTAACGAAACCTTAATCGTGCAAGTCTGTTTGAGAGTTCCGCAAGTCGCCGTAAGCGTAGCCTCCCCAACGCGCACAGCCGTCAATTTACAGGAATACTTGTTCAAGATTTCCATTTCAACGACCTTATCGTTTTCAGAAGCGGTATCGTTTGAAATTTCCCATTTCAAGTTCGTACCTTCGATCTCGGCAAAATCAGCAAAAATAATTTGACTGTCGCCAATGACAAATTCATTAAGCTCCGTTTTGCTTAAAGATAAAAAAGGAGTTTGCTGTATTTCACCAATCGAGCCGATATCACCGTTCCCGCCTTCGCCCTGCTCAGAACAAGAATCGCAACCGAAAAGAGTAAATATACTGAAAACGCTCAAAAGGAATAAAAGTAAAGAATTTTTTTTCATTTCAAATCATCTCCTTACGACAAGTTCGACAGCCAATTGCTTAACGTTCCGTTATGATTACCGATTTGATAGGGTGCTAATTGCGCAATGTCGTTTTTGAAATACGCTTTCGCAGCATTGATCAAAGTCGGATCGGCGTTAGTTTCGTCATAATAACACAGTAAGAAATACGCAGGGGATACCCATTCCATATCGATATGTTTTTTCAGCGTTTTATACAGCGCAGGGTTGCCAACCTCGTATTTTTCTTTAACGACGCTTTTCGCTTCCTCTATCAATCCCAACCATCTCGTCAGCAAGTTAATGGGCCAGTAGTCTTTGTTCATAGGGTTTTCTTGGTTGTTACCTTTACCGTAAGCCCCCGATTCACGTATCATATAATAGTGGTGCGCTTGTTCTTCTAAAAACAACTGCTTCATAATAGGCGCAGCCTCTTTATACATAGCCTTGAACCAGTCGTCGATTAACTCGTCGGAATTCAAGTTCGATTGCCATTGCAACTTATAGTCCAAAAACGGTTTAATGCCTTGGAACGCCGTGTAGTTAGGGTTATCGAATTGTCCTTGATTTGCGAGCATTGCCAAATTGCCGTTTGCAAGGAATTGATAGCCATCAGAATTGAAAAGGTTAAAATAGCTATTAAACACCAAATAACCACTAGCGGTATCAAAGTTCGCATTATACGTCCACATATACAGATTTTTCGATACGGCAAACCACTCTAAACAACGCTCTCTTGCCGAGGCGTTGCTTTCGTGATAGATATTTTCCGCGCCGTTAAAGCCGGGCGAAAGAGCCAAAAATACGCCTACGTCGTCGCGTAATTGTAAATCGGGATGGTTCATAACGTACGTTTTCGTCGCTTCGTCGTAATGCGCGGGCGCATCAACAAATCCGTGATACGCAAAGAAGGTCAAACGGAAATTTTCCCGTTTATATTCTGCATTTTCGGGTTTTTCCATCCATTCCGACACTAATTCCATAACGTCGTTGCAGAACACAAGCACCGCGCCCGAATCCTCGCCATACTTTTGCTTTGCCTTTGCACAAGCCTCACAAGTGCAGTTTTGGAAATTATCTTCCATAGTCAAAGCGCAATAGGTGAAATCGGGGTAATCTTTGGGAGGCGACAATTCAAGATTTCTTGTAATAACCTTTGCCGCCTGCGCCACCATTCTTTGATAGCTTTCTACGTCTCCTCTTGCCGTATAGCAAAGCTGTTCACCGTTAATTGAATACCACTTATCTTCCGCTACTTCTGATTTTTTTGATACGACCTTCGTTGAATTATGGATAGTATGGCGTGCTTCGCCGCTATCCACGTCACCAATCGGCATAAGCGCGTCGTAGTACTCTTTAGGCATACGGAAACGATACGCAATATTCTCAGTATTTTTAGTAATTGCTCCCCAAAAGTTCGCGCGCATTTCCACGTCAGGTACGTCAACAACGTCAAAATCACGCATTTTCAAGTCTTTAACGTTTTCATCAATCACCCAACAATCTTCCGCGTAAATTTCATAGTTAAATAAAATTTGCAGTAAATCATACATTGCGTATAATGCTCCGCCTTGCGCGCCACCGTTTACGTAAATAGTGTTGTCTTTGGTGAAAATTCTTACGCCTTGCGACTCTAAAATATCTTTCTTCAAATCAATATTCGCGCTTTGGAACATTTTCGTGTTTCCAATGGAAATATATTTTTCCGTCGTAGAATGGGCTAATCCTTCCCCCGATTCGACGATTACGTCCATTGTAATTCCCGTCGCTTGCTTGAAAAAGAAAATGAAATCGTTTTTTGCAAGCCGCAAATACTCATCCTGTACTTCGGGTAAAACAAGCTTATACTGCGTTTTTCCGTTCTGTACAAGATAATCGCTCCGCTCCGTCGCCGTCATAATATGTATGCCCTCATACGGATAACGTTGTACGTCTTCCACTTGTATGCCCGTATCGGAAGTTCCTTGCCCGTTCTCCACGTTGCCCTTACAACTTGCAAGAAAGGAGCAAGCGGTTATGATCGATAATAAAATTGATAACTTTCTTTTTTTCATTTTTTTACCTCATTCTGCCAATACATTATAATATCTTGACGTCATATTCCCATACTCGTCCATACACCAAGCTCGAACCGTATAATAGCCCGCTTTTCTAAACACAAAGGTTTCCACGTTGTTGGCAACCACGATACCGGTTGCATTGTGTATGTTAATTCCGTGTCTTAATGCGTCGAACGCCGTATCGTTATCGCTCATAATATACTTAGGAAGACGATAGCTAAAGCCCACTTTTACTTTTATCAAGCTTTGTTCGTTCAAACCGTCTTTAAAACTTAACGTTGGAGCTGTAGTATCCACTACACTGATAATGAAAGAAACGTCTTCCGTTTTTAAACCGTCTTTCGTTTGACAGCTATACGTATAACTAACTCTATAATTTCCAGGTTCTGTCAAGGCGACTACGTAAGTATCGCAACCGTTTACGTTTTCCAATTTTTTGCCATCTTTTGAGAGCGCCACCTGCGGCTCTTTATCATCCGTAGTCGGCACAGTAACCGTCATCTTAATATCCGTTTTAAGCGCGATATTAAACACGTTGCTGATGATAGCAGGCTTAATCAAGAAGCTATCTCCAACTTCAAATATACCCTCTGCGGCGAAATATTTAATTTGTGGCGCTTGTTCTCGAATACGGCTACTGATCGTTTGATTGTTAATCGTTTTTACGTCTAAGCGGGATTCTCCGTCAATCCCTGAAACGTTTATCGTTAATATAGCTAAATCGTTTTCAAACTTCTTTATAGCGACAGGGCTCGCACCGATATTATTCGTCAAACGACCTTCTTTTTGGAATACGGCTAAGGACGTCGTTGACATTTTACTTTCGATTTTTGAGGAATACTCTACTACTAATTGTTGGTTTTCCCATTGTTTCACGGAATATATCATCTCTTCCGCTTCCACAAGGTTCTGGAAAGAAATAGAAATTTTATTATCCGCATTAGAATAATCGGTGAGCGTCAACGTCAATACGTCAAAATTATCTTGTCCTTCTGCCGTTCCAAAGCCAAAATAGAAATTTTCAAGCGAAAGCGTGTTGACAAACGTCATCTTTCCTTCGCTTTCCGTTCCGTCAAAGAAATAACTGATCGCCAATGGATTACTTGTCACGCTATCATACGTGCCTTGAAAATATTTATCATAACTTCTCGTTCCGCCGTACCCTAAATCTACGACAGGCACGGTAAACACTTCCGTTTCCTGTTCTTTGTAGATATATTTAATGCGAAGCGTATCGGTTGCCGCCACCTTATAGGGCTGAATCATATTAACGTCGCTAAACTCTCCGCCGTCCACAGAAATTTGCATCGTTGTTTTATTAGGCTCTAATCCTTCCATCCCAAAAGTATACGCCACGTACTCTTCAAATATATAAGTAGCGTCTTTGATAAAGTAAGCAGGCAACTTCGGCGTGCCATTAAACAACGCCAACCCGTTATCTTCCGCATTCACGGTATAACTAAACGTTTTAGAATACACGTTATCCGTAAACGTATACGTAATCGTATGCGTACCCACATATTCAACGGTATATTCGTTTCTTTCATCTAAAACTTGCGTTTGCCCTTTGGGATTTGTGACGGAAACTTTCACTTGCACTTCTTTATTCACGCCCGTTGCTTCCATTTTCGGCAAACGTACTTTTTCCGCCACGTACATTTGATTTAACTTTTCTTCCGTATACAAAATGGTATCGTCCGCTTCCACGACGTTGAGCGGAAGCGTGAATATCCCTTCGTTCCCGTAAGAATCCTTCGCCTTATATTCGACGGTATACCGCCCCAATAAAGTCGGCGTAAACTTGCCGTTTTCAACGTAAATCTCCACTTCTTCTGCCGAGCCGTAGTTGTAATATACTTTCTTAGTCAAAGTCCCATTGTAATTGACGTCCATTACACTCACGTTTTGCGGAATAGCGTACTCTTTCCCTTTGACAACGTATACCCCGTTTTCGTCCGTAAGTTCCGTATCAACGGTTAAAATAGGGGCAATATTGTCCTCCGAAGGTTTCTTCATCAAATCTTCGCCCGTAAAGCCCAGCAACGATTGAATCTCAATATTGATAGACGATTTGGAATACCCATAACATTGCACTTCCGCATATACGTAATTAGAGGAAAATCCCGTGAAAATATTTTCGCTGTAAATTTCGGGAGCGTCCAAATCGTTAATTAAGGTGTTGCCACTCTTAAAATATACTTGGTTCGTTGAAAAATCCCAAGTATACGCCATACCGCCCGCATTTGCCAATGCCTGCGACGTTTCTAATCCGTTCACCCAACGTCCGTAAACACCCGACGTCGCGTATCTTGTCATTTTATGTACTTTATAGATCTGACCGTTATACAAAGTACCGGTGTCTTTGGGTTCCAGCCCAACGAGAGGTTGGTTACTTGCTCCGCATCCCATATAAAATAATCCTGTACTTTGCGCCCACAAATAGAATTCTACAAATATGTCGGGATTGAAGGCATCGACAACGCGCATAATTACCAGCGCCGCCGTCGGCGTACCCGTCTTTGCCTCACGAATATCAGGGTTGATTCTACAAACGTCTAATTCGCTTAAACCGCTGATATCTTTAATGGTATTCAAACGGAATACATCTCCGTCGGCAAGGTCAACGATAACCCCCTCGCCTTTGCCTCGCGTTAATTCACCATAAGTAGTTTCGCTACCGTTGGTTTCCCAATTATAACCACTCACCACAAAGCTCTTGCTTGCCGACAACGACTTCTCTCCGTTTTTCCCGTAATAAATCACGGTATACGTGCCTTTTTTCGAAAGCGTATACGTACCTGAGCCGCATACAACCCCGTCGGGCATAATCAATTTCGCGTTGCTACCCGTTATGCTTGTTCCCGCAACGTCTATTTCTACGGTTTCGGGAACTTCCAAAGAATCGCCCAAATAATATACGGATTTTAAATCAAGCTTTAACGTAGCAGTCGTTGCAAATGCTTTCCGTTCGCTAACGTTTATCCCGAAACTACCTGCAAATAATGCGCAAATACAACACAGCGCTGTTAATATAGTAAGTAAAAATTTCTTTGTCTTTCTCATAATACGTTCGTATAATATTGTGAAATTTAGTTGACGAAAAGCCATACTACAATATTATCCCTTTTTGTTGATCCCCAAGAACTTGTCTTTTGTTCTTTGTTTATAAAATCGACGTGGAGGTTTATTTATTCTTTGACCCCGCCCAACGATAAGCTTCCTAAAATCACCTTATTCAAAGAAATAAAAATAATTAAAATAGGAATCGCTATAATAAAGCAAGCCGTCACTTTCAAAGGAACGGAATTATATCTCGTCCCCCCTTGACTTCCCGCCTCGTTTTGTTGCACCGCATACGCCAAGGTAGGCAACGTCGGATAATATACGAGCGGTGTTTGATAGTCATTCCAATAAGAAATAAATTGCAACAAAAATACCGTAAAAATAATCTTAGAGGACAAGGGAATAATAATTTGCGTAAAAATTTTAAACTGCGACGCGCCGTCAATCTCGGCCGCTTCTATAAAGGTATTTGACAAGCCCTGCATAAACGCATAGAAAACCAAAAAATACATTCCGCCAATACTAATATTCATCACGAGCATTCCCAAGTACGAGCTAAACAAGCCTAAATCGTACAAAACCTTTAACGTAGAAGGGGTTGACCCGACGATGGGGATAACCATAACGATAAGCATCGTCGAATAAACGAAAGAGCTGTATTTATACTTAAACTTAGCGCAAAGATAACCAGCCGTCATTGCAGTAAACGCATTCAATAATGCGCCCACCACCGCGTAAACGATCGTATTCAATAATAATTCGGGAAAGAAAACGGTTTTTTCGGGTAAAGAAACCGTGCCAAAAATACCAGAATAGTACGATTTATCGCTGACCTTGACTTGAAAGCCACGCTCTATCATATCTACGTAGTTATAAAATTTAACTTCATTCTTCGACCATTTCATATCCGGTAAGCCCAAAACATTGCCGAAATCCCTAAAATCAATGGGATCTTTAAGAGAAGTTAAAAAGCCCCACAACAATACCACAATAATGGAAATTGCATACAACATCAAAATCGAAAACAATAGAACGATAACAAAATTAAATTTAATATGCTTCTTAGGTTTCGTTTTATCTTTTTTCATATCACACTCTCCTTTAATCCGAACTCGGTCCTATTTTTTCCAACCCCTTACGAACCAACAAGGTAATCGGGGCAATAATCGCCGTGATAATTAGCCCTAATGCGGAAAGCTCGGGTAAGCTCATCTTCTTTGCGGAAGGGAATAACGTTGGATTACCAGCGGTCTGCCGATAGAAAAAATAACCGAATACGTCAAAGCTAGGCACGTTTGAACCAAAGATATGGAACATTGCCATTTGGTTGGTAAAAATTCCCGCAATTCCCGTTAAAATAAAGGTGATAATCGTAGGGAAAATTAAGGGTAAATAAATATATCCAAATTCTTGAATGGTATTTGCGCCGTCTAATTTCGCCGCCTCCAAAATAGACGTATCAATATTACTCATTGCTCCCGTATACAGCATAACGTTAGAGCCGTAAGCAATCCAGATATTAAAAAAGAGAACCGTATAATAAATTCGATCGGTATCCGTGCCACCCAAAAGCCCAACCTTGTCGCCCGTCAAGAACCCATATACGTCGGTGACGATATATTTATACAAAAGTGCCATAATTAAACTTGAAACAATGGTAGGAAGATATAAAACTACTCTGAAAAATCCCGAAAATTTATATTGTTTAGAAATATAATAACTAAACAACAAAGCGGTCGGCGTCACAAATAACAAATTCCAAGCATATAATTGCAACGAATTTAAAATCATATCCCAACCGTCTGCGGACATAATTTTATTCCAAGCCGTTTCAAAATTATCAAAAAATGCAAATTCTACTTGATACCCCAAATCATTTAAATTTGGTGTATATTTTTGAAACGCAAATAGAATTGAATTAAAATTCGCATAAATATAAAAGATAAAAAATTGCAAGGTAGGAATTGAAAACATCACTATGTAAAATACCTTGCGTTGCGTATGCAACGAAGTCATTTTTTTCTTTTTCCTTTCTTTCGTTTCTTCTAAAACATTATTTTCCATAAAACCAAATCCTACGAGGCTATTGCACTCTCTCCGTTAAATTTATTTTTTATGGCTCTGTCGCAATCAATAATGAACAAAAATGCGACAGAGCCGTTTATGCTTTCTTAATGCTATTATGCGGTATAAATACCACCCCATTCCTTAGCAGTTATCCTCAATAATCCCATAACGTATTGCGCACCCGTTGCATACGTTCCGTTTGAGTTTTTCGTTCCGCCTTGAAAATACCCGAAAGGACTTTCTTTCCCGCCCGGTTTTAATACCGGTCCGTCAAGCTCAATCCGAATAGAAGTTTTCGCCAGTCTAAACGCCTTCGTCGAACCGGAATAATATACGACGTTATCACGTTTATCTAAAAGCTCCAAATAGAAAGGATTGATATTTTCCTTCTGCTCTTTGGTCAACTCATAAGAGATAGCTCTCGACATACCTGTGGAAACCGTAAATCTTTGCAGCTCGTCTTCGCTATATAAGAAAGCTAAAAATTCTTTTGCCGCGCGCTTTAATTCTTCATTATTTTTAATGTTTCCGTTAATCATTGCAAAGGTTTGCGCAATATCCAACAAGCAATCCTCTTTTCCCGTTGCTCCTTCCGTATAGCAATTAGTCGGCAACGGCATCACTCGCAAATCCAGATTGTCGGGGTTTTTGCCCGTCACGATTTTATAATCGTTTAATCCCCCGTTAATCCTGCTTTCGGTATACCAATAGCTTGCCTCCAACAGCATTGCCGCTTTTTCGTACTGGCCTGCCCCGTCGTAATACAAATTCTTGTGCGCGTCATAATGATTTCTCGTGGGAATATAGGAATCAGGCGAATAGAACCCTTCCTTTTCAAAAATTTCCAACATTGCAAGAGCATAGTATTTTGCTACCATATCATTGCCCAGATACCCTGTACTTTCCGTCATCGTCACTTTCTTCGTATACGGTTTTTTGATGTAATCTATACCGGGAAACAGATTTTCATTACTAAATCCGCCGTTGTTTTCATAGTCGATTACTTCAATCTCTCCCGTACAGTTATAATAATTCTCCATCTGTTCCTTTCCCGCAAGGGCAGACCAAAGTCCGGCAATCGTATAATTTATATAATTTTGATATTGCCCCGAAACAATCGCTGGATCGTAAGCCGTTTGTGTTTTGAAATAGTCCATCAAAATGATCAACTCTTGCAAAGAACAGGGTAAGCCGTCGTCTTCCGTGTCGTATTCTCCGTCTGGTCCTTTTGATTTCTTCGTATTTAAATCGTTTACCATATACGCCGAACCGTATTTTGTCGAAGGATATTCCCATTTATCCGTCGCTTCGTCCGCAGCAAAATAAGCCATCGCTGAATCGAACACCTTTCGGTTATAGGACATTCCACCGTAGAACTCGTAATGAGGTAAACCGTAATATTCGCCGTCATTACCTTTCAACGAGCCTTTTACTTGCTCAAACAGTTTGTCCTCCAACACACCGCCTACACGCGTTTGATCTTTTACAATATCGGTAATAGGCAACAACAGCCCTGCTTGCGCTAAGGCATTGACGTCGGAAAAGCGTTCGTCGAAATACAAAGCGTATGCAGAATTTGCCATCTGAGAAGTATTAGGCGTCATTGACTTATCAATATTAATATAAATGCCTTTTTTACCGGTAGCATAGCTTTCATTTTGCTTCAACTGCGCAAACCGTTCAGCGGCTTCGTCGATCCACACCGAACCAACTCCACCGTGAAAGTTAATCACCTTCAATTCCGTTTTGTCCTTACCGGGCAAGTTGTAGATATTTTCAATCTCGGAATTTCCGCCACTTGGACCGTCCGGCTCTTCGTCATATCCGCACGCCGCCATTGATACGACCATTCCCAAAGACAACAGTAGTGAAATAAATTTCTTCATAATCCTAATCTCCTTCAATATTTATTGATTACGAATTTATTTTATCATAAATAGTATATTAGGTCAATATAAAAAAAAATCAAGTTTTATGCACAAAAGTACCATTAATTATGCCCTTACCCCCCGTATTATTTAGTTTTTTTCTAACAAATAAAACCATTATGCTTGACAGTTTATGTTTTATATGTTAAAATAAATTCAAAGGAGCAATACTTATGAAATACTTCTATTATGCCTATACCGAAGAAGAAAAAGTTTATGATTTTGACGCTGATTTACATATTGTAAACTGCGGATTTGAGGCTTACGGCGAACATTATGAATTAAAACGTTGTCTTCCTGATTTTTATATGCTAATCGTAACGTCCGGAACTCTTACGCATACCTACAAAAACAAAAAGTATAGATTAAAAGCCGGGGATATGTTTTTGTTTTATCCCCAAGATCATCAATTTACCATAGCTGAAAAAGGAGAAAACCCCGTGTGGTGGTGGGTGCATTTCACGGGAAAAAAGGCAATGAGCCTCGTACAGGACTTAGGACTTTCCGCAGGTCCGATCTCCGTTGAAAATCAAGACGTTATTTTGAACTCCTATCATAAAATCGTTAATGAATATAAGCACCGTTTACCCCATTTTAAAACGGCTGCATTAGGATTATTAACCGAACTTCTCGTCAACGTTTCACGGGGAGCGAATATGCCGTCAACCCATAGGAGTTTGTCGGCTGTAATCGACCAAATGATTCTCTCCCCCAATATTTCCAATAACGAATGTGCTAAACTTTGCAATTTGTCCTTAACCCACTTTATAAGATTGTTTAAGCAAACTTATAAAATAACGCCTCATAAATACAAACAACAGCTGCTTATCAAACAAGCCAAAGAACTGTTGATTAATACAAACCAAACTATAACGTCTATTTCCGAAATGTTGGGATTTGCCGATAATCCGCTATATTTCAACCGTCTATTCAAAATCACGACAGGTATGACCCCTATGCAATACCGAAAAAAGTTTAAAATTCAATAACTTTATACAAACTTTAAAACAGCCAAACTCTCCCCACGAGAAAGTTTGGCTGTTTTTATGCGCTTACAATACGCTAAATTTTTTGTTATAATCTTTCACGTTAAAAAGTAGCCACTCACAGAGCAAGTGGCTACTTTCCGTACGGTTTTTAGTTGTTATTTTTGCCAATCCGCCGTGTTCCATACGGGCGAATTGCTCGCCGTCGTCCAATACGAACCGAAGCTTGCAAGCAACGTCGTATTATCGTTAGTATCGCTTTCCATCGCCGCTCTATTAGTGAATACCGTCACCCCTGAACAGGTTGCGACTGCGCTATTCAACTGTACGCTACTCAATACGACTACGTTCTCTCTCTTCGGCTTATTCGCGTCGTCCAAAGTTCCGCTCCCTATAAACGACCCGAACCCTGCGCTTAACTCCGCCCCGTTCGTCGGATTCCATTCTATTACAATATTGATAAGGAAATTGTAATCGCCCATCGTAGAACACAGCGCGCCTTGCATAGACTGTACGCTATCCGCGACCTGAATATAAACGTTTTCTATTCTCGTGGACATATAATTGTAGTTCGTACTGTGGATTGCGGGATAAATATGGGCAGATGTAGTCAAAGCCCCCGTTTCCGCAGTATAACTGCCTACTACGTAAGACGAATGCGTTCCAAGCACGCTTCCGCCCTCCGCAGATACGTTCACAAATCCTACGTTCAAAATATCCGCACCGTACAAATTACCGAACAAGCCGTATACTTCCGTATTGCCCGTCACGACTACGTTCTCTCTATCCACGTTCAAATTAGAAATCGTATATCCTCTGCCGTCAAACGTCCCGACAAATCTTCTATACGGGTCGTACGCATTATTATTATGCTTGAACGCCAAGTCTTTTGCGTCGATATTATTCGTCATTACGTAATATCCGTCGTTCGCGTAAACGGAGCGCTCGTCAGCGTCTGATCTATACGTGATACTAAATCTATTCAAATCCGCAGCCGTTTGTATTACGTCGGTACAAACGAACAAATTCGTAAACTCTATCGTTTCCGTCGCCGTTTTTATCGTTAAGGTTAAAGGCGTTTGATCGGCTTTTTCACTTACGATACTCGTTTCGCCCGCGTAGATATTCATATAGGTTTCACGAGTTTTACCGTAGCTTTCAAACTTCTTGATATAGTCCATCGTAATATCCGGCAATTTGCCGTCCGTAATCGTCAACGCGACTCCGTTCAAGCTCGCGCTTACGATATCCGTAGGCATTGCGTCAAGA
>JAFURH010000094.1 GCA_017471945.1 Clostridia bacterium
AGCTTTACGCCCTCCGCGATCGGCGAAAGTACTTTATAGCTCGTCCGCTCGGCTTTGTCCGTGCTGAATACGGAAATTTTACAGCAAGGCACTTTTCCGACCACGCAGTCGAGGTTATCCACCAGTTTATAACTTGAATAGGGGGTCGTCGTCCGTGAAAAAAACGGCTCGACGGTATCTTCGATATACGCGCAATTTTCCCCGCAAAGAATGGGGTATAACCCTTCCGTTTGCCGAATAACGCTTAAAAAGAACGCGACCTTTTCAGGCGCGAGCGGGGTGAGGGAAACCGTTTTCCCGCGATACCGCACGAGCGCGCCGTTTTCGGCGATAAACGCCGCTTGGTCCTTGATCGGCTCGAAGGTCTTTTCGAGGTTTGCGTATTGTCTGCCGCTGGCAGGTACGAAAAGAACGCCCCGCTCGAAGAGCTTACGGGCGATCGGGAAAATATCTTGCGGCACTTCCCCTTTGGGGTCGTATAACGTGCCGTCCAAATCGGTTGCAATCAACTTGATCATAGGTCTTTATCCAAAAAATACCAAACTCAGAAAATAAACTTGATGACGTCCATTTCCTCGGGCAGGTTGCCGCCGCCGGAAAGCAGCTCGGCATACCCCGTCAACAGCTCGGGAAGCTGTTCTTCGCGATAGCTCTTGAACGGGAATTCCGCGAACGTTACCGCCTTGTTCGCAAGGATATTGATGGCGGTGGAAACGAACTCTCTGCATTCCGTGATCCCTTTCACGGTCACGTTGTTTTTCAACGCGTTTTCAAGGTTTACGTTGAGCTTTCTGCCCGTGTGCGCGGCAAACGCCACGTACGCCCCCCGCGATACCAAAGAGAAGATAGAGGAAGGCTCGGTGCGGTTGGAAAACGCGAGATACACCGCCGCGTCCGCCTTTTTTCCGCCTGTTACCTTCAAAACGTTCTCGGTCAGCGTTTCGTCGTGCGCGAAGGTATAATAGATCCCGCTCTTTTTCGCGCGGTCGAGCCGTTCTTTGTTGTTGTCGGCTAAAATGGGCACGGCGCGGTGATAAATGAGGATCTGACAGAGAATATTCCCGTATAACCCGCCGCCTACGACGAGTACGTGCTGACCCACCGTCACGTGCATTTCGTCCACGATGCGCTCGGCGAGCGCAACGGCGTCGATCAAAAACGCCGCTTCGTCGGAAACGGAAGCAGGGAGGGGGTACGCGTCGTCCACGTTCGCGAGACAAAAATCACGGTAAAAGCCGTCCGTCGTTTCGCCCGCGATCAAAAGCCCGTCCTCGGCGGTTTCGTCCTCGGTCACGCCCGCAAGGTATACGCGATCGCCCTTTTTCAAGAAACAATCCTCTTCGACCTCGGTGATCTGCCCGATGGCGAATTTACCGGGAATAAAGGGGCACTTGACTTTGAGCGCGCCGGAAAACACCGAAACGTCCGCTTCGGAAAGGAGCGCTTTGGTGATCTTTACTTTCACTTTGCCTTCCGAGAGCTTCAAATCGGGCGCGGCTGCGTGCTGTAAATTGCGGGGGGAAGATAATTGCCAGATTTTCATACGAAATTCCTTACTGCCGCGCTTGGGAGATCCGAGCGGGCTAACGGTTTTAATAGTTTAACGTATTCGCGAGAGCGGGAAAGAATGACAGAAAATTCCGCTCCTTATAACGAACCAATATAAGTATAGCGCATTTTTGGGAAATTTGCAACTATTTTTTATAAATTAGCGCAAAAACAGTTGACGAAGGAAAAAAAAAGCTATATAATAAGTAAGCATTTAGCCGAAATTGCTATTGCGAAAATAAACGCGAGGTGAAAAAATGAAAGCTGATATACATCCCAAATATCACGAAGTAACTGTAACTTGCGCTTGCGGTGCGACTTTCAAAACGGGTACGACGAAAGAAGGCGACGTAATGAAAGTGGATATCTGCAGCAATTGTCATCCGTTCTTTACGGGCAAGCAGAAGTTAGTTGATACCGGTGGACGTGTCGACAGATTCAAAAAGAGATACGGCTTATAATGGTAGAAACGCTCGGGCTTTAAGGGTTAGTTCCTTTAAAGCCCTTTGTTTTAATCGTATAAGCTACGCATTTCTTCGTCG
>JAFURH010000016.1 GCA_017471945.1 Clostridia bacterium
GAAAGATTTTACGGACACGGATTGCGCACAGTGAGCGAGTGTGAATTTTTAGCTATATTATTTTACCATAAAGGACAAGCGATTGCAAGCTATTTTGCTATATATCCGAGGATTTTTTTGGAATTTTTACTTTTTTTCGGCTTTTTCAACGATTATTTTTTTAAAATCCAATCGAAAGTAAAAAACGGCTTGAAAATTTCCTTTCAAGCCGTTTTCGTTTACCGTTTTTTATACTTCGGTTGCGCCGTCTACGGACAAAAGCGCGCCCGTCACGTAGCTCGCCATATCGCTCGCAAGGAATACGAACGCGTTCGCGACCTCTTCGGGTTCGCCTACTCTGCCGAGAGGAATGGTCGCCGCGATACGCGCTACCATCGCTTCGGGCAACGCCGCCACCATATCCGTACGGGTCACGCCCGGCAATACGGCGTTTACGCGGATATTATCTTTCCCAAGCTCGCGCGCAAGCGATTTGGTAAGACCGTTGACCGCGAATTTGGAAGCGGGATAGCCGCAACCCGAGGGCTGACCGTATAAGCTGACCATCGAGCTCGTATTGATCACCGAGCCGCCGCCCTGCGCTTTCATTATCGGCGCGACCGCCTTCGTGCAATAGAACACGGCGTTCACGTTCAGGTCGATGATTTTTTGGAACGCGGCGGGGTCGTACTCGTAGATGGGTTCACGCGCGGAAATGCCCGCGTTGTTCGCGAGGATATCGATTCTTCCGAACTTTTCTTTGACCTCTGCCATCGCTTTTTCCACCGACGCGTAGTCGGTTACGTCGGGCGAAAGCCCGATCACGGGATAATCGGCGTTTTCCGCTTTGAGCGCGGCGACTGCCTTTTCCGCCGTTTCGGGGCGAGAGCCGAACAGCGCGACGGACGCGCCTTCCTTTAAGAACGCCTTCACGATCGCAAGACCGATACCGCGCGTGCCGCCCGTTACGACGGCTACTTTACCTTGTAACAATGCCATAATTTTTTCTCCTTCGTTTTTTTATTTGCGAGGCGGGGAATCAATCCGCGCCGTCGAGCTTCATCGCTTCGTCGCTGTTTTCGTACTGCTCGTATTGATTGCAAAATTCCGCAAACACCTCGTCCATCAACTGTTCGTCTTCGAGGGGCAAAAGCTGTTGATCCTCGCCTTCACCTTTCAAGAGGAACATCACGACTTCGTCCTCTTCCTCCTCCGTTTCGGGTTCGGCTTTTTGGAAGAAGCAATACCATTCCCCCTTATAGTCGATCGTGCCGATATGCAGGAATCTTTCTACGTTCCCCTCGTCGTCTTCGAGTTCGAGGATATTTTCCTCCTCGTAGTCCTCTTCCGTCAATTCGATATCTTTTGCCATAGCGTTCTCTCCTTTTAAATTTATTCTGATTCTTCCGCGTTCGCGAGCCGTTGCGCCCGTTCGCGTTTTTTCATTCTCGATAAATAGCTTTCGAGGATATAGGAAGCCGCGATCGAATCGATCGTCTTTTTCCTGTCCCCGCGCTTCACTCCGCCCGCGATCTGCGTTTCCCGCGCCAGCATCGTCGTGAACCGCTCGTCTTCCAGCTCCACGGGAAGCTCCGTCGCGCTCTTTAACGCCTCGATAAATTCTTGCGTTTTTATCGTTTGGATACTTTCCGAACCGTCGAAATTGACGGGCATACCGCACACGATCACGCCCGCGCCGCGCTCCTTTGCGATCCTCGCGATCGCCTGTACGTCCTCGGGGAAATTGCGCGTACGAAAATACGTTTCGCACGGCATCGCGTATTCGTTGAAGGGGTCGGAGATCGCCACGCCGATCCGTTTATCGCCTATGTCGAAGGCTATCGCTCTTTTTCCTATCATAGTTTTATTATACCACAAACGGGCGGGGTTCGTCTACCGTTTGAAAGAAGTTTACGCGTATACTTTCAGAAAAATTTCACATACTGACAACGCGAAGCCGCTTTTTGCGGTTTTAAAGGAGGTTTGTCGTATGGAGAAATTTGCTCTCGGTTTGGTGCTCGGCGGTCTTGGCGGAGCGCTGCTTGCCGCGAACAGTTGCAAAATGCGCACGCTCGTCAGAAAGGGACAGGAGGAAGTCAAGGCGAAGCTCGATCAGATGATGGACGAAAAAATCCGTGAAATGGAAAGCGCCGCCGCGTATCCCCCTCAGCCCGAGGCGGACAAAGAAGCTGACGACGAGTCGAAAACGGCGGGTAAAAAAGCGAAAAAATAAGCTTTTACCGCAAAAACCCTCGCGGGGCGTGCCTCGCGAGGGTTTTCCTTAATTTTGGTCGTTTTTGAGTCGGGCGTTTTCCGCTTTTAAGAAATTGACTTCGTCTTGCAAACGGGCGTTTTCCGCTTTTAAGGCTTGCGCGAGGCGGTCGTAAAGCGCGTTGATCTCGTTTTCCAGCCTGCGGCGCAAAAAGTCCTTATCGGGCAAAGCGGGCTTTTCTCCGCGCTTTTTCAACGCGTACCTGCCCCCTTCCGTTTCCTCTTCGATCCCCAACTGCTTTTTGATCGAAGCGATGCGTTCGGGTTCTTTTTTCAAAGTGTTGCGGTATTTATTTTGCAAGCGGAGCATCAGCTTGTCGTCGCCCGCCGCAAGGTTACATATCGCCCTGCGCACGGAAATGCCTTTACTCTTTTCCGCAAGAATACTCCTTAATACCTCGTCCGTTTCTTCCTCGGTAAATTCTCTGATCTTTTCCACGGAAAGCTGCGTGCCGTCGAGAAGCTTGACGATACGTTCGTCGCCCTTGGGGTTTTTCATAAGCGCGTAGTAGTAGTTTCGCACGCTCCCCTTGGCTCTGCCGTGTTTGAGTCCGTAGGTTTCGAAAAGCCACGTGAGCGTTTTGCCTTTTTGGCGACCTTCCTTGATGTATTCCACTAAGCTTTTCGCTTCTTCTTCCGTGTAGCCGTTGATCTTGTTCATAAATTCCTCCGTTTTCGGGCGTTCGCCCTTTATTTGAAAGAATTATTAACCTATTTTTTCCTTTTTATACATTGAATTTCGGAAAAAAGAATATAGTAAACTATGAAAATTTATTTCTTGTCTTCCAGACCCTGCGCGCTGACCTTGAACGGCGCGTACTTCGGACTTACAAGCACTTTTGAAAAATTCGCGGAAGTCAGCCCCAAAGACGGGATTTTTGCGGAGTTTATCCCCGAAGGCGCGTCCCCCATTCGGTTTTTTATCACGGAAAACCTGCGCTTTACCCCGCCCGAGGGGTGCGAGGTGTATCTTTTGAAAGACGGCGTCGCCGTGTTCGCGCGGGATTTCCCCCCGAACGATTTTTCCCTGCAACCACTCTTGCAAAAAAAGTTCGATTCTTGCCTTGCGACCTTATTTAAACAAGGCAGAATACAGCTCTCCCTCGAAAACTCGGGCGAACTGTTCGTCGCGACCCTGCCCCCGTCGTTTGCTCCCGTCGATTTAAAGGAAGAAAACGGGTATATCCTCGTGGACGGGGAAAAGGAGATCGCGCTTTATTCCCCGCGCGCCGAACTCCTTTTGCACGAAAAGGCGCTTTCTTATACCTTCGAAAACGGCGAGCTTCGCGCGGTATTGCCCTTGTCCGATCGGTTGAAGCGGACGGCGGAATGTGTTTGGACTTTAAGCGAAACGGGCGTGGCGCGCGCCTCGTTTACCCTTCGGCAAGAGGGCGCGGAAAACGCGGAACGCTTGCGGGAGGAGCTTTTGCCCTACGCTTTTTTCGAAAGCGTTTTGATCGGCGCGGAAGTTACGCAAATGCTTTCGGAGGAATTAGCGGAAAAAGCCGATTCCCTGCGGGAGTTTTTGGGAGATTTTATCGGCGTTACGCTCACGAACGACCCGCGCGAGCTGGGGCTCGTATATAAAAAAGCCGAACGGCTTTTCGAGCTGAAATATTTCCGCGTGACGGTGGAAAACGGCAAGATCGCCGACGTGCAAAGCTGAAAATTTTTTCATAGTTTAAAAAAACGCCCGTGCGGGCATTACGAAGCGGCATAGCAAAAAGCTATGCCGCTTTTTTTGCGTATTTGCGGATTTTAAATAAATATATCGTCTTTTACGTCGGGATTTTCTTGCCAAAATATATATAATTCGTCAACCAACGATTTATACTTGTTTACGCGCTCGGCGGCGTTTTTATTAAAAATATCCGCAACCGAGTCAACCAATTCGCCTAATTGCGTATCGTCTAATTTCGCGCCTTTTAAGTCCCTTTTTAAGTATTCTATGAGCGTCTTGCGGTGATACTCGTATATTTCTTTATAAACGCCGTCTTCCAGCAATTCGATATGTAACCGAAAATAACGGTGTACCCAAGTAAGTATATTTTTTCTGGCGTCTTTTTTCAAATTGCGTTCCAAACGCCGCATTTTTAATCTTTCTTTCATCGTCATACGTTTTACCTATATAAATTGATAATTTCCTTTTCCTTTTGCCGTGCGTATTCGTAGGCGAGCCTCGTTCCGCTTTTTGGTTGAGAAGCGAATAACGCTCTTTTAGATTGCTTTTTTAACGGCGGCTCGTATTCTTCGTCATAATAGAACACGCAAAAATCGCTTGCGTTTATCATTTCTTGATTGCGCTCCACGTAAGACGCTCTTCCTGCGTTTTTGACCTTGCTCGGCATTATCGTATCGTCGTAACTTTCAAGCAGATAATCTCTATACAGTTTGTCGATATACGGATAATGCGAACGAACGTACATTCGCTTGATTTCGGGATACTCTTTTTGTAATTCCGTAACCGTTTTCAAGCATAAATCGTCGAATTTGCTCGCGCTCCCGAAAAGAAACTGTTTAACGTCTTTTTCTTCGATAAGACGAATGACGGTTTGTCTTAACGTTTCGCATAATTCGGGCGTTGCGACCGTGTTTCTATGCCCGAAAAAACTACAAGTTCTCATAATAGTCCCCCGATAAATAAAAGAGTGCCGCTCCCTTACGAAAGCGACACCCGTAGCATATATCGCATCGTAAAGTTGCAACACCTCATTTCCATTTACACTTATGCCCGCAAAGGATATTCATATAAACGCGATTAGATATAATACTACCGAAGTATTATATCCTTTAAGAGCATACATTATAAAAATTGAAGTTTGTGTAAATTTCTCCTTTATAGTTTGAAATGAGATTGTTGCATACTTATTATACGCAATTTTCAAAATAAAGTCAATGGTAAATGCGGTTTAATAAAAATTTCTTTTGGGATTTATTCGTGACCTTTTCAAAATTTTGTCTATATTAGGCATAATGCTATTGACAATTGATATAAATTATGGTATAATAAGACCATAATAAACATATATTAGTAATAGGAGGAACAAATATGACTCAACCTTTACCTAAAATATTACCCGTAAACGAACTTAAAAACACGGCGAGTATTATGAAAACTTGCCAAGAAAGCCCCGTGCCTATCGTTATAACTAAAAACGGTTATGGCGAAGCCGTTATGATGAGCGTTAAACTTTACGAGGAAATGTTTGCAAAGATGCAAGCGGCTGCTCTTATCAACGCAGGTTTAGACGATATCGAAAACGGCGCTGCCCCTGTAAACGGAACGGAATTTTTCGGTACAATGAGGGCAAA
>JAFURH010000017.1 GCA_017471945.1 Clostridia bacterium
TGTTTATTATCTATTTCTTCGTTCCTACTTCGTTCTGAGAAAGTTACGTAAAAAAGACGAAAGCCGAAACTCTTTAACGGGTTTCGGCTTTCTATGTTTGTGCGTAAGGTTAAATTTTTAATTGTCGAGACAACGGGATTTGCGCCTTTAGCTTTCGCGCGTTGCCGAAATGAAAAAACACGGCATACCCACAAGGGTACGCCGTGTTTTTGGTTGAGCAGGTTGAACCTATCTTGAACCTTTTTCCATAGGAGGTAATCCGCGATGTTTTATTATTATAAACAATAAAACACAACAAAGACCAAACATTACAGGCGAAATTATCATACCTATAATTTGGTTATTTTGATTAACTGATTTATAATCTTCTAATGCTAAAAACAAATTGTCAGCATCTTTCATTTCGCAAATATCAAAAATATAATTTGTAGAATTTGAGGCTCTATAATAAATTTCTATTTTTTTGCCAACACTCAGCTCTTTTACTGCTGCAGTTTTATTTAATTCCTTTTGAGTAATGGATCCTACACAAAAAGCCTCTTCGTATTCCTCGAAATAAATCTCGTATGTAGTGCCAGCTTTATATTTTTTAACAACTTCATATTTCTTAAAAGTCAATTGCTCATATTTCAATTCGTCATAAGAAATATCAAAACGCGAGTACGCTTGAATCGAGTTTATAAACATAAAACTAAATAAAATAAACCCACACAATAAAAGTATAATCAGCAAAATAAAATTTATATCTATTTTCTTTTTCAATAATGTCCCACTCCTGATAATTTTGCTAAAATACAAACAGACCTAAGTTGAATGGTTCAACTTTTGAGGCAACGGGTATCTGCCGTTTCCGCTTTGCGGAGCCTCGGCAGGGCAGCGGTCGCAACGAATAAAGCGATAAATAGAAACTCTACTGTTTTTGCTCCCTCGCGTGAACCCACGAGAACACGCGGTTCGCGCGATCCGTTGCCGACAGTCAAAAAATAGCAGGGAACCCACAGGTTCTCTGCTATTTTTGGTTGAGGCAACGGGACTTGAACCCACGACCTCTTGGTCCCTAACCAAGCGCGCTACCAAACTGCGCTATGCCTCAATAAATTCTTGCCATCCTTCCCGAACAGCATAATAATTATACTTAACTCACCTCTTTTAGTCAAGCGTTTTTTACGGCTTTTCAAAACTTTTTCAAAAAAATTTAAAAACGCTGACTACTTAGTTTCATACGCGGCAAGTTCGGTTAAAATATTTTCCGCTTGATGCGCTTCTAAGGGCGAATATTTTCCTTTTTGCCCGATCTTCAGGATCTTCGATACGTGCGAATATCCCAAGAATGCGGGCGGTAGGTGCGTGACGAGATCGTTTAGATTTCTTATCACCAAAAACGTTTCCCAACGCTTTTTCAGCTTTTTGCCCCTTACCCCCCAAAATACCCGAGGACACCCGAATCCGTAACCTTCCGTCGTATTCCGTAGATCGGATCGATGAAACCAAACGTATTCGTGACACAAAAGCGCGATCGCCGCGCCGTGGGAATACCCCGTGATCACGATGCTTTTAAAATACGGGTCTGCGATGTCTTTTTCGAGCATCGGTTCGATTTCTTTCCATACGTTCAAGAATCCGCGGTGGGCAAACCAAACCGTTTTGCCCATTCGTTTATACGGCTTAGCGGGAAAATCGAGGTTGCTTTTCCAATCGTTTTTGCCGTTCGAGCCTTGAAAAAAGAGATAAAGAGTCGTTCCTTCCCGCTTAACGGCGTAATTTGCAGAAATGCCCGTTTGAGCATACGGGATCTTCATACATTCTGAAAACAGTTCGTAAAGATTCATAGCCGCCTCCGCTATTATCCTATTCCGAACCTTGTAAAAAAGCTACTTTTTGGGTGAATTTATCCGTCAAGCCTTTTGAGACCGTCAATCTTCTTTTGAAAAAATAAATTTTTTCGTAAAGCTTGTTTAACAGTGAAAAAAAGCGTTTATAAATATCATAATAAGGGCTTTGACCCAAAAATAAAAAGAAGAGGAGAACAATGATGGCAAATTATCAGATTCCTGAAAAGGCAAGAGTAGCGGTTTTGACCGGCGCGAAGAAGATCGAAATTTTCGAGCTTCCCGTTCCCGAAATCGGAGACGACGAGGTCCTCGTCAAAGTAGAGCAGACGGGTATTTGCGGTACGGACGTACACGAATACAAGGGCGACCCCTTCGGGTATATTCCCGTAGAGCTCGGTCACGAAGGCACGGGTACGGTCGTGACACTCGGCAAGAATATCAAAACGGACTACTACGGCAAACCCCTTGCGGTGGGCGACAAGATCGTTACGGGGCTTAAACCCTGCGGCGTGTGCGACACCTGCAAAAACGACCCCGAGCATATCCACCTTTGCCCGAGCGGCGAGATCTTCGGGCTTATGCCCGGCGAAGCGGCGTATAAGAACTTTAACGGTTGGTTCGGCGAATACATAAAGGTCAACGCGGGCGGCGTTATCTTCAACGTAAGCGATATGGACGTGGATCTTCGTACCTTGATCGAACCGGCGGCGGTCGTCGTTCACGCGGTAGAACAGGCGAAACAGATCTTCAACTTCAAGCAGGGCTCTTACGTGCTCGTGCAGGGTTGCGGACCGATCGGTCTGTTGCTTTTGACGACGGTGCGCACGATGGGCGTTCGCAATATCATTGCGGTAGACGGCGACGAAAAGCGCCTTGCGATGGCGAAGAAGCTCGGCGCGGCTTACACCGTAAACTTTATGAAAGAAGACGCGATCGCAAAGGTAAAAGAAATCACGGGCACGGGCGCGGAAATGGCGTTCCAATGCACGGGTTCTCCGAAAGCGGCTTCGACGATCTGGAAATACGTACGTCGCGGCGGGTCTATGTGCGAGCTCGGCTTCTTCGTAGACAACGGCGACACGACCTACAATCCCCATCAAGATATCTGCAACAAGGAAATCAAGGTGATCGGTTCGTGGACGTATCAAGCAAAAGACTGGATGCAGGCTTGCGATATGCTCAAAGAAGCGCAGAAAGACGGTTTGCCCGTAGAAGAGCTTCTCACGCACAAGTACGCGCTTGCGGATATCAACGAAGCGATGGAAATGAACATCAGTATGCAAGGTCTTAAGATCGTCGTAAAAGGCGAATAATCATTTGTTTTACGCAAAAGAAAAGACGCGGCTTCCTCGCCGCGCCTTTTCTTGTAAAATTTTTCCTCTTTTTTTAAAATAAGTATTGACAAATAAAAAATTTGTAGTATAATAGATAAAATTCGCGTTTTGGAGGTATAAAATTGAGTTGGGATATGATTTTGGAAATTACGCTCAGAATGTTGCTCGCCTTAGGGCTGGGGTTTGCGATCGGGTTCGAACGCAAAATGCGCTTTAAAGAAGCGGGAATCAGAACGCACACGATCGTGTGCGTGGGGGCGTGCCTTTATATGATTATTTCCAAATACGGCTTCGACGGTGCAGACACGGCGCGCGTGGCGGCGCAGATCGTTTCGGGTATCGGGTTTATCGGCGCGGGAATGATCTTCTACCACAAAGAAGTGGTGCACGGGCTTACCACGGCGGCGGGGATCTGGGCGACGGCGGCGATCGGTATGGCGGCGGGCGCGGGAATGTATTGGGTGTCCGCGATCGCTTCGGCGCTGATTATTTTGATTCAATGCATTATGCACCTTAAATTCCGCTTATTCCGTTCGCGGAGAGTGGTGAAGGTGAATATTTCGTTTAAAGATCCCACGGGCGACAACGCCGCGGAAATCAAAGAATTGTTCGGCGTGGAACGGTTCAGCAAGATCAGCGGCAGAAAAGAGGGCGAGGACGTCGTTTACAGCGGTGTGATCAATACGGACAGATTGATCGGGATACGGGAAATCCACGAATTGCTCACCCAAAAACCGTTCGTTTTGTCTGCGTCGCTTGCCGACGACGATAGTTTTTAAATATGCAAAAACGTTCAGGATTCTGCTTTTTTTTGTCAACTTATCAAAATTTTCGCTCAAAAAATAGACATTGATTTTTCCTTATGATATAATAAAACTAACGGTAGCGCGGGAAAATTTCGCGCAAAATAAGGAGAAAAAAGTATGAGTACGATCACTATTGACTTTTCAAAACCCGTTGGGGAGATGAAAGACGTAAACGGCGTGAACTGCGCGCCTTACGTGTTGAAAAGGGGCGCGGATCAGATTTTGATCAAAAAGTATTTCGGCGAATTGCATACGTCCTATTCGCGTTTGCACGACTGCGAGGGACGTTACGGCGGCTGTAACTACGTGGATATCCCGAATATTTTCCGCGACTTCGACGCGGACGAAACGGACGAGAAGAACTACGATTTTTATTATACCGACGAATATATCAAGGGTATTGTAGACGCGGGCGCGAAGATCGTTTATCGACTTGGAATCACGATCGAATGGGGCTCGAAGAAATACCGCACATATCCTCCTAAGGATATGGCGAAGTGGGCGAGGATATGCGAACACGTCATCAAGCATTATAACGAGGGCTGGGCGAACGGGTTCCACTACGGGATCGAATATTGGGAGATCTGGAACGAACCCGAAAATCCGCCGATGTGGTCGGGCACGATGGAAGAGTTTTTCGACCTGTATAAAACGGCGGCTGTATATTTGAAAGAGAAATTCCCGAATATCAAAGTAGGCGGCTACGGAAGCTGCGGCTTCTATGCGATCACTTCGCGTAAGGATAACGCCTTTTATCAAAGCTTTTTAACGTGGTTTCACGAGTTTTTGAAGATGTGTAAAGCGGAAAACGTACCCCTCGATTTCTATACGTGGCATCTCTACACGGGTGATTTCGACGAGTTTTTAACGCACGCGAAATACGTTCGCGACACGCTGGATTCTTACGGCTTTGAAAAGGTCGAATCCCACTTCAACGAATGGAACGTAGGGGGCGAAGGCGGCGGCTTCCACCTGATGCGGAATATGATCGGCGCGAGCTATATCGCGGCGGTGCTTTGCGAATTACAAAACACGGACTACGTGGATAAAGCAATGTACTACGTATTTACGAAATTTGCGGGGTATAACGGTTTTCTTGATCTGAACGTCGGCACGCCGACCTGTACTTATTACGCGATGCGCGGCTTTGGAGAGGTGTACGCGCGGAAAACGCAAGTGGCGGTGGAAAAGGACGAAGAACGGCTTCGCGCAGCGGCGGCTTGCGACGGCGAAACGGGCGCGGCGATCCTTTCCAACTACGACTGCGAGAAAGAGGATTTTCTTTTGAAATTGCAAGGCGTTAAAAAGGGCGCGAAGGTGGTTTTGGGTACGGTCGTCGAAAAGGGCGAACCGATCGAAGAAATCTTCGAATGGGAAGGGGAAAGCTTTGAAAAACAAATTAAAATGCCGAAAAACAGCGTATTGACGGTGAAAGTGCAATAAAAAAGGCTACGAAAAGAGCCCACGGATATCCGTGGGCTCTTTTCTTATTGGTCGAGGCGACGAGGGCGAACCCACTTTGGAAATCGCCGAACGCCTTGAAAATAAAGGAGGGTTGAGTATACTGCCTCAAATTTTCCCTAAATTATACGATAAAATAAACTACCGAATTTTCGTCTGCTCATCTTGATTTTTATATAAGGATTTGGTTCGTCCAAGTCCTTTTTTATTACTTTTTGTCCGATAGGAAAGGTACGTCGGATAAAGAGGGGGATGCGTTAACAAAATGTGCGTATCTGGTTGCTTGCACGGGATAATTTCTTCTTCTTAAAGAAAGCATTATAATGGAAAGTATGTATCACGGCAAGCCTCATAAAACGTACAGAGTAAAAACTATATATTATAACCTGTATAATATTTGGAAAATAGTATAAAAAATAGGGAGAATTGTTTATAGACATTTGTAAAAAAGTATAATATAATTATCGATGAAGATCATCTCTTCCCTCCCCATTTATAATTATTATCCTGTGTTTTTTTGTACTGTATGGGAGACATTTTCATTATATTTTTGAATACTTTAGAAAAATACGGACCGCTGGAAAATCCTACGAATTCTGAAATATATTCAATGGACTGATTGGAATATAAAAGCATATGGCAAGCACGTTCTATTCTTCTTTTGTTGACGTATTCTTTGATCGTACAATGAAAATTTTCGTGAAATAAGGAATACAGGGAACTTTTGGAAATATAAGTTTGTTTTTCAATATAAGAGATAGTCAAGGTTTTTTCAAGATTTGCATCGATAAAGTCAATTACGGTTTGAAGAGTTGGAATGTGTTTATGTTTTATGATTTTTTCCGTGAGAAAATACTTTGCAAGAAGAGTAGCCAAATTGATAATACTTTTTATTTTTGCGTTATCGAAAAGGACTAAATTCTCGTATTCTTTTTTCAACGAGGAAACGTCAACTTCGGTTTTCTCGAAAAAGGATTCGTTTAAGCAAAATTCGTTTTTGTGTTTGATTTGTCCAAGCAAAATATAACCGATAATAGTGTTTTCGTTTATGATAGGAACGGCAAGATCGATTAATCCCGCAGGACAAATATGAAAAGTTGCTTCTTTTGTTTCCTTGCATTGGTTTAATAGTTTTTGGTCGGATTCAACGCATAAACGATGCCCCGTTTTAGTGCTTTGTATTATTTGACAATATTTTTTCGAGAACGTATAGGAGATATAGTTCAACTTATTGAAAGAAGCGTCTCTAATTTGCAAATTGACGCCCGTTGCAATAAAGAAATCGTAAGTGATTTCTTCAATATCTCTTGTTATATAGTCAATCATAATAGTAACCTCACTTTATAAACAGTATAACATATTTTTTTGATATTTACAAGAAAAAAGATTGTTTTTTTGGAAAATAGTATAAAAAATAAATTTAACAAATTAAGGAATCAAGGAAAAAAGGAAATAAAAATAATGGAGTATGTATTTTTATTTATCGTCATATTTTTGGTGTACATCCAAAATATATTGACCAAACAATATAATAACAAAGTCAAAGAGGAAAATGCGAATATAATATTTTTATTTATGAAAGTATTGGCGGCGACCATATTTTTGGGGATAATATTTATTTTTCAACCTAAATTTTGTTGGACGACGTTCTTTTTTGCGCTGGGTTTTGCCTGTTCGTTTTCCATTTGCTTGTATTCTTCTTTTATGGCAATTAAAACGGGTCCGCTTTCATTGAGCGCACTCATATCCTCCTTTGCTATTCTTCTTCCTTCTTTATATAGCGTCATATTTTTAGGGGAGTCCTTTACGAAATGGAGCGTTATAGGGTTGGTATTATTATGCGTATCCTTCGTACTTATCAATAAAATTGAAAAGGGTGAAAAATTCAACTTTCGATGGTTGTTTTTCGTGTCGTTGTCCTTTTTAGGGAACGGGATTAACAGTATATTGCAAAAAGTGCATCAGGAAACCTTGAAGTCGCAGGGCTTGAACGCCAACGACTATGCCGTAGCCTTTCAATTTTTTGCAATGATTGCCGTCACGCTTATTTTCACGGTAATGCTTTTGATAAAAAGACCTAAAAATATGACAAAAATTTGTAAACAAGGCTTTTTATTAGCTCCGTTAGCAGGGATAGCCAACGCCGGTTGCAACGTGTTGATGTTGGTATTGGCAACGATGTTATCGGGCGTAGTGCTGTACCCGTCCATATCCGCAGGCGGGATCGTATTTACGTTTATAACGGCTTTGATTTTGTATAAGGAACGATATACGAAATGGCAATACGTCGGTTATTCTTGCGGGCTAATATCCATCATATTATTGAGTATATAAACGGAAGGGGAAAATATGAAATTCGTCTTTAAAAATGATTTCTATAAACACGACGACAACGCTCAACCTTATTCTATAGAAGTAGAAAAGGATAATCCGTATTACCACTTAAACGGTAAAAGCGACGAAAAGGGTTACGCGCTTTTATTTAGTGGCGCGCGCGCCTATTTGGATATTCCGCAAGTGAAAACTTTTCATTTGTCCTTTCATTTGATGCATAATCATAGTCACGCCAAAGGCTATAACGAAACTTTCGTCGTGCTTTTCGGATACGATAGACAACGGCGGGTTGGGTATCAGTTGGAGTTCGTATATTTGGAAAAGGGCGGGAGTATTATCCGCTTGACAAAGGCATTTCCGAAGAAAAAAGAAGTGATAAAAGAACAAGCTTACGACTTTATCCAAGAATGTGATAGTAAGTATTTTATCGATATACAAGTCGAGGACCGTTGCGTTCGTTGTCGGTTGGCAGAGTGCGTATTCGAATGTGACTTAGAAAGCGTAAAGGGCAAATTGGCGCTGATGCGAGAAAGCGCCTTTTTGGAAATGTACGTGAGCGATTTAACGTTTGAAAGCGACGAAATCGTTCAAAGAAAAATCGGGGAATATAAAATTAAAATCCCCCAATATAACGGTACGTCTTATCCCTACGTACTTACGCTTACCGCGTATGATTTGGGGGAAGGAATCGTCAAAATCGACTACGAGTTTAGCGAAGGCTTGTTCGTCTACGACACGAGGAATGAATTCGTAGGCGATACTTGGGCGATGCTGTACGAGGAATTCGATTCGTTATATTTTAAGATCAACGATAGTAAACGCTATTATTTAAAGAACGGCTTGGTTCGTATTTTTGAAGAAAATTTTACGCCGAAAGAACAAGGAATGTATGCAGTCAAGGAAAGCGTTTGTGATTTACATAAAGCCCTTGTGGATACTTGGCGAAAGCCCGAAAAGGGAAGCGTTACGGTGAAAGCCTTTGGCGAGGTCGAAAGAATTACTTTTGGGTATAAAAATCTCCGTTGCTTCCGTTCGGAATTTCTGGCAAGTCCGATGCAATACGTTTTTGATAAAAACGGCAAGGAATTATACGTTGGCGAACCGTTAGACGAACGGGTGGCGATTGCCGTATCCTCTCCCTTATCACAGGGCTTGGAAAAACTGATTCCCGATTACGTATACGAAAGAGAAAAACTGATAGAACATTTAACGGACAACCATTATTTTTTGACGACGGATGAAAAAATTTCGTTTGGCGTGGACGTTAGAAGTCGATACGATCGTCAAGCGATACAAATAAAAGTATGGTTGCAGGACGCGTTTTATAATACTATCCAAGAAGTAGATACTCTGCTTTGCGACACGCCTTTCCGTTACGCGGATTTTGAAAGCAAGAGCTTTAAGGTGGAATTAAACGCACTTTCACTCGGCGTGTATCATTTATATATGGAAGCGTTCTATTGCGGACTGAAAATTGCTCAGCACCGTTCTGCATTTGAAGTGATCGATCCCGATAGTAGCGTATCCCCGCAACGGGCAAGCGGACTTTTCCGTTCGCACGTAGGGGATTCGGGGAAAAAGTTTTGTCCTAATTTATGGTTAAAACAACCGGATTTTAATATTGAACACTACGTTGATATTTTATTAATCGACCCTAAGAGTGCAAATAAGATGCGCGTTTGGGAGGTCTATCCTATTTTCAAAAGAGAAATAAATTGTTGGATGAATTCTCGTTGCGTATCGGGGCAAGATATCCTTGATAACGTTCCGATCACTTACGAGATAACGAAATACGCGGATTATTTGTATTTTCAAACTCCCGGCGAAGAAAATAAAGTCTATCACAGATACGATTTTTACGTATACAGGCATTTCAAGACGCATCTTCTCGGTATGTGCGAACGGTTTTTATGCGACAATGAAGATATTCGCAAAGAATTGGGCTTAAAGAACGTCAAAGAAGAATTTACTTTGGAAAATTATAAGCTCTTTATGCAAAAGTATAGCGCGGAATTTATCGATTATTGCTTGCCTCAAATCACGCAAATGTACGCAGAACAATGGAAAGAGGTTAAAAAAATCAATCCAAAAGCAAAGCGGTTTTCTTACGGTCCGTTAAGCTTATATATTTCTGCGTACGGTGGCGCGCATACCGTCAAATGGCAGGGGAACGACCCGAAACGCTTGCACGAAACGTTTGACGGATATTTGCAATTCGAAGATTATCCGCACGACTGCAATTATTCCACGACGAAAAGCGCTTTTGCCTTAGCGACGATCAAATACGTAGATCCAAAAGTGAAAATATTTCCCGAATTATACGATACTTGGCTGGAAGGTTGTCCTGACGAAGCGTTGCCGGGAGCACATCCGCCGCTCGGGTACTTTTATTGTCAACCGTATGCTTGTACGACGCAAATTTTTGAATATATCTACAATACTTCTCATTATTTTGCGGATAAAAAAGAGTACGGCTATTGGCGAGAATTCGGATTGATGCTGTATAGCCTGTACGTTCTTAAACCCAAAGAAAAATTCGACGAAATGATGTCCGCTTGGGGAAAGGCGATAGAGAATAAGCCTATAAAGCCGTTAAGGGGTTGCGTTTTCTTGTATGAAATTCCGAAGGAAGACGACAGATTTAACCCCGATTGTTCTTACGACCAGTTCGCGGGCGGGGATTACGGATTATGCGGTAGACCCGTACATAATATCAGCGAAACGGGCTTGGCGTACGTTTACCGAATGGTAAGAGAAAGCGGTATTCCCGTAAATACGCTTACGTCTTATTCGGCGTTAGACGACTATGATCAAGGGAATACGGATATTTTGGTGATTCCTTCGCTCAAAGGGGTAAAGCAAGAAGTTAAGGCGAAAATTCGCCGACTTTACGAAAACGGTACGCCGATCATTGCCGTTAGCGAAGTAGAAGGCTTGGAAGATATTTTCGGCGTTCGGCTCAATAGGCGTAAAACGCGATTGACTTATTTAAAGGACAAGCACGAGGCGGAATATATTGCGCCGATCGATACGGAAGTGTATTACGACGCAGTAGACGGAGAAGTTTTGCTTAGCGCGGACGACGACGAGCCGATCCTGATTAAAAAAGGCAACGCGCTTTTGATCAACGCTCCTATCGGGGAAGTGGGGATCGAAACGTTAAAATACGCCGCTTTTTTGGGCGCGTATAATATCAGCTCGCTCATTGAAAAGCTCGTAATGGAAAATATAACGAATTTATCGACGAGCGAGTTTAGAGCAAGCAAACGCTGCGGTATTACGCCGTTTGTCAACGAGAAAGGGGAAGATATTCTTTTGCTTATCGATTATTCCAAAGATTTAGACGGCGTAGACTACGAAAACGGCAGACGAGTGGAAGTGAATATACCCAAGGGGTATACGGACGTCGTAGGGATTTATAACGCAAAAGAAATCGGCAAATATATACAAAACGGTAACGTTAGGAAAATCGTATTACCCATCTTGCGCCAACAATCTATTTTATTAAAATTGATCAAATAAAAAGGAGGGCTGTGAAGGAGCTTTATCCGTTAAGAATAGGAAAAGTATAGGAAAGTTATGGAAAAAAGCAAAAAAGCTCTTCCTATTCTTTTGGAAAATAGTATAAAAAAAGCGGAAAATTATTCGTAGATATTTAAGAATAAATATTATATAATATCGTTGAAGAAAAGAATCAGTCCGCCCCTCCTCTCCCTTGTGCGTTAAGCTATTTACACAGGGGGGGGGGGCACGCGATTAAAGGTTTACGCGCGGGCGGTGCGAGTTCAAGAAGTTTAGGAACGTGAAAACGTATCGGGTATTTTCGATTAAAAAAATAAAAATAAAAGACTAAGGAGGTCTATGATATGAAAAAAAATACCTATGTTGCTCTATCACTGCAGATCCTTCTGCTTGCGGAAAACGACGTGATCCGAACGTCACCCGCGGCGGACGGGATCAACGACGACGCGCTCAGCGTGAAAGACGTTGAGAGCTGGTGGGATTAAAAAGGAGGCGAGAAAATGAAAAAGTTAAACGGAAAGAAATCATTGAGCATTTTCGCGTTGGCATTGTCTTGCTGTGCCTTTTCGGCAGTCGGCGCGATCACGGCGGCGGCTACGGACGACTCTACCGCGACTACGACGGTGACGGTTACCGACGTTGCGGATAACTTCGTAATGCAGGAAGGCGCAAGCGTGCGTATGTCCGAAACGAAACCGGGTATTCGTTGGGCGACGACGATCACCGAAGCGTATTGGAACGCGCTTGTAACCGCGTACGGCAACGAAGTACAACTCGCCACGCAGGTGACCAAAGAGGGCGAAACGGAAACCATTCCTTGTACTACCGAAGTGGCTTTCGGGGAAGAAGGCGAATTTACTTATTACGCGGCGTTGACCTTTGAAGGCCTTACGGCAGACCAGATCGCGCAATCCGTCGAATGGCAAATCACGGCGCAGGCGGTGGCGATGGTCGGCACGGAAGTCAAGCACTCGGCAGTTGCGACGGACGTTACCCGTTCTATGAAGGCGGTGGCAAACGTGGCGATCTTGGAGGGTGAGGACGAAGAAGGCGATCTCGCCGTCTACGTCGGCAATAAGACCGCAACCGTCGGCGAAACGAACTTCTACGAGGTTTCCGATACGAATACGACCGCAGAGGTCTCGATCGATCTGGAAAACGGCACATATACCGACGCGTATATCGGCTCGAAGAAGGTAGCGCTTACTGTTGCGGACGGCAAAACGACGGTGGATACGACCGAGTTTATAGGCGTGGAAACGGGCGAGCTTGGCTACGTTTCCGTGTTTAATAACGACCAGATCACGGCTTCCCCCGTGCGTTTTGCAACAAAGCTTATCAAAACGCAGGACGATATTAATTCCGTTCTTTTAAGTGATTCGACTATCACGGGGTATTACGTATTGATGGACGATATTACCGTAAATTCTTGGTCGAATAAAAATGACAAGGGGACTACGAGAGCGAACCATTATAATATGAAATTCAACGGCGTATTCGAAGGAAACGGAAAGACGATTACGGCTGCGCCTTGTCGCTACGGCGTATTCGGCGCTTTAAACGGTACGGTACAAAACTTGAATGTAGTGTTTACCGTTTCAGGGCAGATTTTGGAGCTTACAGGTGGTTATGATAGCTATGCAACCGAACAAACGCTTATAGCAGTCGGTGGGAATACTCTTGGCGTGATTAAGAATTTGAACGTTTCCCTTACGGGAACGGCTGGCGCAACGACGCACGGCTTCTCGTTATTGGGGGCTTCGAACTATAAATCCATTGAAAACGTAGTTGCGAATTACGGAAGTATAGTACCTTCGACTTTCGTCGACGGCTTAACGAAATACGGTTTACTGTTCGCTACGGGCAGCAATGTAGAGCAAATCAGCTATATTAAAGACGTATATATCCTTTCTTCTACGTTAGACGTTTTATTGACGGACGGAACGAATTCCTATTACGCGGAAAATGAAGCAGGTGAAAACGTGGCGAAGATCGCAGGCGTAAGACGGTACGGTGACGGCGAAGATATGGCGGCTGATTACACTAACCTTGATCTTTCGGACTTTGACTCGGCTTGGTGGGATACGACGGGCGGTTTGCCTATGTGGAAAGCAACTTCAAGCAGGGACGATTTCACCGTTTGGATGATCGACAACGTAGAAAGTGATGAAAATACTATTCTTTTGAACGCAGACAAGACTTCGGCGGAAATCGAATTGAACTACGGTGCTTATGCTGATTTGGAGCTTACGTTTACGGTTTCTCCCGCAGATTCGGGCGTGGTAGAAATTGACGGCAAAACGATTACCGCGAAGAAGGACGGCACTGTGACCGTGACGGCTACGGCGGAAAAGAACGGCGTAACGATCAGCAAAGACTTTACCGTCGTCGTTGCGATTACGCCTACGTATACTTGGGAAGGCGCGAATCTGATTTGGTCTACGACGGACGCGAATTTGATTATGCCTACGGAAATGGGAACGCTTGCAGGCGTGCAGTCGATCACCAACTTGACGGACGGAGCGACCGTGTACGACGGAACGACTTGGACGGCGGACAGCTTAGCGAA
>JAFURH010000018.1 GCA_017471945.1 Clostridia bacterium
CATTGTATATCTCCTTAAAATTTTTTTGCGTTTGACTTAAAAAAGACCCTTACGTTATATTGCGTATAACGTATGAGTCTCACTCTTTCAAACGGTTCCGGACAATTTTTGTCGTCTTGACGAAACCGCTACGCAAAAAAACGCGCGAATTACTCCCTCATATTCGGTTTTCTTTCGTAACGGCGCGCTTCTGCGCGACCGATTCTTTTATTATTGTACTCTATTTAAGAAAAAAAGTCAACGGTTCAAAGGCAACTTTTCCTTGTTTTCCCAAAACCGTCAACTTATTTTCACGAATTTTTTGTCTTATTAAGGCGAATCCGAGCTTACGCCGTCCGTCGGCCAAACGCGGTTTTCCTTGAACCAGTCGGTGTCCTTAAATTTTAAATTATGCCCTGAAAAGCTCGTCGTGAGCGTTTTTCCGTCCGAGCTTACGACAATGTTTCCGTTCATTGAGGTAAAGCCGTTTTCATTATCGGAAACGATCGTGGTGACGTAGATTTGATCGGTATATTTCGCCACTCTGTCCACAAAGGCTTGCGACGGGAACATATTCGCGATATTTTTCGTGTATTCGTCCGAACCGCAACAGCAACAAACGCAAACGATTTCCGGCTCGATCACACTCAAAAGCGCTTCCGTATTCGAAGTCGGGCTTCCGTGGTGACCGCCTTTAAACAGTCGGCATTTCGGCAGATCGTTGTTTTGCACGAGCAATTCCTCCCCTTCGCCTTCCAGATCGCCCGTGAACAGATAATGATCGTCCCCTTGCGAAAGAAGCGTACAAACGGAATAATCGTTTTCGTCGCTCGTGGTCTGCTCGTAAAACGCGTTATAGAGAATATTTATCGTGATCCCCTCGGCGAGTTCATACGAACGCTGCGCGCCGTCCATTTCCTCCCAACATTGAAGCGCGGAATAGCGGGTCGCGCCCGCCGCCACCTCTTGATCGCGTAGCGAAATATAATTTTGATAGATCTGCGTCGTCGCGTTCGTAAGCGGGAAATCAATGATCGTTTCGCATACGAAGCTTTCAAATATCCCTTTCGCCGCTTTCGTGCCGACGAACCCCGCAATATGGTCCTGATGCGCGTGCGTGGCGATCACGTATTCGAGCACTCCGTCCGTACAGTAATTTTGAATATACGGCACGATGGTTGCCGCCGAACCTTGGCGCGAGCCCGCGTCGATCAGCACTTCCGTGTCGCCGACCTTGATCAGCGTACAATCGCCCGTGTATTTATTGCCGACTTCCAAAAAATGGATACTCAAATTTTCCGTTTGGATATCGGGATATTCTTGTTCGGGCGTTTGTTCGGGCGTTTTTCCGCCCTCGTTCGTTTCACCGTTTTCCTCTTTGGGAAGTTCCTCGGGGGTTTTCACGGTTTCGTCCGTCGTGTCAAACGAACCTAAGAGCTCGTCGAGCATTTCCGAACAACCCGCAAACGCAGTACAACTGAGAGTCAACGCGCCCGCAAGCAATAGCGATAGCCATTTTTTACCTTTTTTCATAGTCTCTCCGATCGTTTTTTTGAAAAGGCTGCCACCAAACGGTAGCAGCCTTTTACGATAATTTTCAATCCGTTACATAGATTCGTGAATGGTTCTCGAAATAACGTCGTCTTGCTGTTCTTTCGTGAGCTTGATGAAGTTCACTGCGTAACCGGATACGCGAATCGTAAGCTGGGGATATTTTTCGGGATGCGCTTGCGCGTCCAAAAGGGTTTCGCGGTTGAATACGTTCACGTTAAGGTGGTAGCCACCGTCGCCAACGTAACCGTCTAACATATTCACTAAGTTATCTACTCTGTTCGACATAATTTTTTCTCCTTTTATATAATTATTTTATTCGGTTTTCTCGGCGAAAGTTCGCTTTCCCGAGCGTGTGGGTAAAATTGATCAGTCTTCCTTGCCGAGCGAGCCGGGCGTGATCGAGAAGGTGTTGGAAATACCGTCTCTCGAATATTCGTAAGGAAGCTTTGCTACCGATTCAAGCGAAGCCAAAGCCCCGTTCGCGTCTCTGCCGTGCATAGGGTTCGCACCGGGCGCAAGCGGCGTACCGCCTCTTCTACCGTCGGGCGTGTTCCCCGTCTTCTTACCGTAAACGACGTTCGACGTGATCGTGAGGATGGAGGTCGTAGGAACGCTTTCGCGATAGGTGTAATGACTCTTGACCTTCTTCATAAACGTCTTTAAGAGCCATACTGCAAGTTCATCCGCTCTGTCGTCGTTGTTGCCGTATTTGGGGAAGTCGCCTTCGATTCTGAAATCTACGACGATACCGTCCTCGTTGCGCACGGGGTATACTTTCGCGTATTTGATCGCAGACAAGGAGTCCGCCGCGCAGGAAAGACCCGCAATACCCGTAGCGAAGAAACGGCGAACGTTCGTGTCGTGCAAGGACATTTCAAGCGCTTCGTAGCTGTATTTGTCGTGCATATAGTGAATGAGATTGAGCGTATTCACGTAGAGGTCGGCAAGCCACGTCATCATATTGTCGAATTTAGCAACGACTTCGTTGAAATCAAGCGCATCGTCGCTCGTGATCGCCGCGAATTCGGGGGATACCTGCATAGGCTTGCCCGTCTTCTTGTCCTTCATAAGCTCGTCTTTACCGCCGTTGATAGCGTACAGCAAGCATTTTGCAAGGTTAGCTCTCGCGCCGAAGAACTGCATATCCTTACCAACTCTCATACAGCTTACGCAGCAAGCGATCGCGTAGTCGTCGCCCATTTCGGGACGCATAAGATCGTCGCTTTCGTACTGAATGGAAGAGGTACGAATGGAGATGTCCGCACAGAATCTCTTGAATTCCTTAGGCAATCTCTTAGACCACAAAACGGTAAGGTTGGGTTCGGGAGCAGGGCCGAGGTTGTCGAGCGTGTGAAGGATACGGAACGCCGTTTTGGTAACGAGGGTTCTGCCGTCTACGCCCATACCGCCGATCGCTTCGGTAACCCACGTGGGGTCGCCCGAGAACAATTCGTTGTATTCTTTCGTTCTCATAAACTTCACGATACGAAGCTTCATAACGAAGTGATCGATAAATTCCTGCGCTTCTTCTTCGGTGATCAAGCCTTTTTTCAAGTCACGTTCGATATAGATATCGAGGAAGGTCGTGTTTCTGCCGATCGACATCGCCGCGCCGTTCTGATCTTTAACCGCCGCAAGGTAGCCAAAGTACAACGCTTGGATCGCCTGTTGCGCGGTTTCCGCGGGCTTGGAAATATCGCAGCCGTAGATCGCCGCCATTTCCTTCAAAGCTTTAAGCGCCTTGATCTGATCGGCGAGCTCTTCGCGGTTTCTTACCTTTTCGGGAGTCATATCGCCGTTGATCGCAAGCTTGTCTTCTTCCTTCTTCTGAATGAGGTAGTCAACGCCGTAAAGCGCAACGCGGCGATAGTCGCCGATAATTCTGCCGCGGCCGTACGCGTCGGGAAGCCCCGTCAAAATATGAGCCGAACGCGCCGCTCTCATTTCAGGCGTGTACGCGTCGAAAACGCCTTCGTTGTGCGTCTTTCTGTATTTGGTGAAAATTTCCTTAACCTGAGGATCGATCTGATACCCGTACATTTCCAACGCGCCTTCCGACATACGGATACCGCCGAAGGGCTGCAAGGAACGCTTGAAAGGCTCGTCCGTCTGAACGCCGACGATCTTTTCGAGGTTCTTATCGAGATACCCCGCGCCGTGAGAGGTGAGCGTGGAAACGATTTTCGTATCCGCGTCTAAAACGCCGCCTGCTTCGCGTTCTTTCTTGGAAAGATCGCAAACGATCTCCCAAAGCTTTTTGGTCGCGTCCGTCGCGGGAGCAAGGAAGCTTGCGTCCCCTTCGTAGGGCGTATAGTTGTGTTGAATGAAGTCGCGCACGTCGATTTCATCGGCGCACCATTTTCCGGGAACGAATCCCTCCCAACCTTTGTATTGCATCATAGTGTTACTCCTATAAATAATTATTTATTAAACTTATTTCAAACCGTTTATTATATATAAACGCATTTTGACTGTTTTAACCCGAAAGCAAGGTTATTTTTGCTTTCTTTCCTCGATCTTGCTATCCAGCCAAAGTTCGAGGATCTCTTCGGGCTGATACCCCGCGCAACGCGCAAAAATTTCGCCGTTCTCCATCAAAAGGATCGTAGGCACTTTCGTGACCTCCCATTCCTCCATCAGCTCGGTCGTGGAATAATCCGCTTCGATATGCACGAGCTTCACGTCGCCTCGCTGAGCGCAAAGCTCTTTTAAAATCGGCATAAGCGTTAAGCAGTTCGCACAGGATTCCCCGCTGATCTCTACCACGCAAAGCCCTTTGAGTTGACTTTTATAATCTGCCATATTATTTACCCGTTAAAATTTTTTTCGCGTTCTCAACGCGTTCTTTCGTCGGCGGTGCAACGCCTTTTAAAGGATAGTCGTAGCCGAGCTTTTCGTACTTGACCTCGCCCATCGTATGATAGGGCAAAACCTCGACTTTCTCCACCGTTTTCAACGTGTCGATAAACGCTTTCAAACGCTTCAACGCCTCGTCGTCGTCCGTCAAGGTGGGCACGAGCACGTGCCTGATCCATATTTTTTTACCGTGATCGCTTAAAAATTTCGCGAACGCCAAGGTGTTTGCGTTGCTCTGCTTGGTGAGCGTTTTGTGCGCGGCTTCGTCGATATGCTTGATATCGAGAAGAAACAGATCGGCATATTCCAAAAGCGTTTCGTGTTTTTTTACGCATTCGGGGTCGTTTGCCCGAAAGGTGATCCCCGAAGTGTCCACGCACGTGTGCACGCCTTGTGCTTTTAAGAGCCTGAAAAGCTCCGTCACGAACTCGATTTGAAGGAGCGGTTCGCCCCCCGAAACGGTCGCGCCGCCCGTTTCGCCGAAATAGTTTCGATAGCGCAAAATCCTCGAAGCGACCTCTTCCGCCGTGTATTCCTGCCCTCCCGAAAGCCAAGTGTCGGGATTGTGGCAGTATTGACAGCGCAACGGACAGCCTTGCATAAACGTAACGAAGCGAATACCGGGTCCGTCTACCGTACCGAAGGATTCAAAGGAATGAATTCGTCCCGTCATTATTTTCGTCCTCCTATGTACTGCCCGTATACTCCAAAAAAGCGTACCCGCCTGTCCACGCGCGCCGCCCTCCTGTTTCTCACGATATTATTATACCAAATCGCTATAATTATGTCAAGTCTTTGGACTATATTTTTCGGGGAAGAAATTGCCTGTTTTTCCACCCGCTTTTTTAGGCACTTTGTTTTAAAAAACCCCGCAACTCCTTTCGGAATTGCGGGGATGCGGTTTTTATTTCGCTTCTGCCGTTTCGTCAGCTTCTTCTTCGCTCGCCTCCGCGTTCATTGCGGAAGTGCCGATATACTGGGGCGAAAGACCTTTGTAGCTCTTTGTACCCGTACCTGCGGGAATCAGCTTACCGATAATAACGTTTTCTTTAAGCCCGACGAGGTAGTCTCTCTTCGTGCGGATCGCCGCTTCGGTGAGTACTCTCGAGGTTTCTTGGAAGGACGCCGCCGACAAGAAACTATCCGTTGCGAGCGCGGCTTTGGTGATACCGAGCAACACGCGCTTTGCAAGAGCGGGTCTGCCGCCCTTTTGAATCGCCTTGACGTTTTCGTCTTGGAAAGTGACCATATCGACGAGTTCGCCGGGAAGCAGGTTGGTATCGCCCGCGTTCTCCACGCGAACCTTTTTGAGCATCTGGCGAACGATGATCTCAACGTGCTTGTCGTTGATTTCAACGCCCTGCGAACGGTATACGGACTGTACCTGTTCGAGGATATAGTCCTGCACGCCCTTCACGCCTTGTACCCGGAGGATATCCTGAGGATATACGCTACCTGCGTTCAAAAGTACGCCGGGAGCGACCTTGTCGCCCGTTTTCACCAAGAGTTCCGCGTTGAACGGCAACTGATATTCGCGGACTTCGTTCGTCGTTTCGTTCGTGATCTTGATACGGTTCAAGCCTTCGGAGTTGTCTACTTCTACGACGCCTTCGACTTCGCAGATCGTCGCACAGCCCTTCGGCTTTCTGACTTCGAACAATTCTTCGACGCGGGGAAGACCTTGCGTGATGTCCCCCGTTGCGGCGATACCGCCCGTGTGGAAGGTACGCATCGTAAGCTGCGTACCGGGCTCGCCGATAGACTGCGCCGCAATCGTACCGACCGCTTCGCCGACCTGCACGGGAAGGGTGGTCGCCATATTCTTACCGTAGCACTTCGCGCATACGCCGAATTTAGACGCACAACCGAAAATACTGCGGATAGAAACTTCCTGAATACCTGCGTCGCAGATCGCGTTCGCTTCCGCTTCGTCGATAAACTGGTTCATAGAAACGATCACTTCGCCCGTTTCGGGGTGTACGACGTCCTCCGCCGCAAACCGCCCGACCAAACGGGATTTAAGCCCTTCTATCTCCTTGCCGATCGAGTCGTAGATCGCTTTGACCTTCATACCCTGCGGCTTTCTGCCCGAACAGCAATCCTCCTCGCGAACGATAATTTCGTGGGATACGTCAACGAGACGACGGGTAAGATAACCCGAGTCAGCCGTTTTCAACGCGGTATCCGTCAAACCTTTACGGCCGCCGTGCGAGGAAATGAAGTATTCGAGAACGGAAAGACCGTTACGGAAACAAGACTTAACGGGGACTTCGATCTTTTTACCTTGGGGGTTAACCATTAGACCACGCATACCTGCAAGCTGTTTGATCTGGTCGATCGAACCACGCGCGCCCGAATCCGCCATCATCCAGATGGGGTTGAACTTGTCTTTCGTGCCCTGTTCTTTCAAAAGGTTTGCCACCTTTTCCGTAGCGCTGTCCCATTGCGCGATAACCGCCGCGTAGCGTTCTTCTTCGGTGAGCAGACCACGGTTCTTTTTCTTCGCGATCTTCGCAACTTCCGCTTCCGCGTTCGCTACGATCTCTTCCTTTTCTTCGGGGATCTTCATATCGAATACGGAGGTCGTCAACGCCGCGAGCGTGGAATATTTATAGCCGCGCTCCTTCATCGCGTCGAGAACGTAGGAAGCCTTAGGCGCTTTGCCCGTTCTGAACGACGCCTCGACGATTCTCGACAAATGCTTTTTGCCGATCGCCTTCGCGTTGCCGATAAACTCGGTATCGAGCTCTAAACGAAGATATGCTTCGGGAGTGTTTCTCTTCACGAACCCAAGATCCTGAGGAAGTCCGTCGTTATAGATAAGTCTGCCGATCGTCGTTTTGATAACGCCCGAAACTTCGAGCTTACCCGTCTTTGCGTTGCGGCGCACTTCCGCGTGCTTAATAGGCGTTTCGCCGTCCTTGTTGTCCACGGGGCAGGTGTAAGGCAAAGGCAGATCGTCGAATTTTCCGTCGGGGAGCACGACGACTCTCTTCAAATACATTTCGTCCTGTTCGTGCGCAACTTTGGTCTGGTACGCCAAAATCGCTTCGTTTTCCGACGAATATACGGGCGGAATATACACTTCGCCGTTCGGATCGGGACGACCCTGTTCGTCGTACGTTTTGCCCTCTTCACGGCGTTTGATCGTCAAGCAATACGCGCCGATAATCATATCCTGCGTGGGCGACATAACCGATTTACCGTCGGCAAGCTTCAAAATGTTGTTTGCGGAAAGCATCAGGAATCTCGCTTCCGCCTGCGCTTCTACGCTCAAAGGAAGGTGCACAGCCATCTGGTCGCCGTCGAAGTCGGCGTTGAAAGGTCCGCAGACGAGCGGAGAGATCTTGATGGCGCGGCCTTCGATCAGAACGGGTTCGAACGCCTGAATGGAAAGTCTGTGCAGGGTAGGCGCACGGTTCAAAAGCACGGGGTGGTCTTTAATAACGTCTTCCAAAACGTTCCAGACCATATCCTTCGCCTTTTCCACGGCGCGCTTCGCCGTCTTGATGTTATGGCATTGTCCGCTTTCGACGAGGCGCTTCATAATGAAGGGCTTGAAAAGCTCGATCGCCATTTCCTTGGGCAGACCGCATTGATAAATTTTAAGTTCAGGACCTACGACGATAACCGAACGACCGGAATAGTCTACACGTTTCCCAAGCAAGTTCTGACGGAAACGACCCTGTTTCCCGCGAAGCATTGCGGAAAGGGATTTCAAATCGCGGTTGGAAGGGCCTGCGAGCGCCTTGCCTCTTCTGCCATTGTCCACGAGCGCGTCTACCGCTTCTTGCAACATACGCTTTTCGTTTTTAATGATCATTTCGGGCGCGCCGATCTCCATCATTTTCTTCAAGCGGTTGTTACGGTTGATCACGCGGCGATACAGATCGTTCAAGTCGGAGGTAGCGAATCTGCCGCCGTCGAGTTGAACCATAGGACGGATATCGGGCGGGATCACGGGAAGCACCGTCAAGATCATCCATTCGGGGCGGTTGCCGCTCTTTCTGAACGATTCGATAACTTCCAAGCGCTTGATCGCCTTGATCGCCTTCTGACCGGGGCCTTTGGCTGCGTTTACGTTTTCGTCGATGATCTTTTTGCAGACCTCGCTTTCCTTTTCAAGGTCTACCGCCATCAAAAGCTCGCGCACCGATTCCGCGCCCATACCCACTTTGAGTTTGGTAACGGAAGAATCGCCGTATTTTTCTTCGATCTCGCGAAGCTGTTTGTCGGTAATTACCTGCTTATACGAAAGTTCGTCCACCGAACCGGGGTCGAGTACCACGTAGGAAGCGAAGTAAATGACCTGTTCAAGCTGTTTGGGTCCCATATCGAGCAAAAGCCCGATCTTGGAGGGAACGCCTTTGAAATACCAGATATGCGACACGGGAGCGGCGAGCTCGATGTGCCCCATTCTTTCGCGGCGTACCTTCGCGCGGGTGATCTCCACGCCGCACTTTTCACAGGTATGCCCTCTGTATTTTACTCTCTTATACTTACCGCAATGGCACTCCCAGTCCTTCATCGGCCCGAAGATCTTTTCGCAGAAAAGACCGTCGCGTTCGGGTTTTTGGGTACGGTAGTTGATCGTTTCGGGTTTGGTTACTTCCCCGTAAGACCATTCTCTGATTTTTTCGGGAGAAGCGATGCTGATTTGAATGGAATTGAAATCGTTTAATTCGTACATAATATTCTCTCCTTACTCCTCGTCGTCAAAAAGGTCGCTTGCGTCCTTTTCGTCCTCGTCGTCCTCGTCGTCGAACAACTTGCCGAAATCGTCCTCATCGTCGTCGTCAAACGCAACGCCGTCGTCGGAATCAGCCGTAAAGTCGTCCTCGTCGTCGTCCTCTTCGAAGATAGACATTTCGCCGTCGAATTCGTCTTCGTCGTCGTCCTCTTCGTTGAAATCGATCTCCTCGAAGGATTCGTCGGACAGGCTGTCCTTGCGGCTCGCTTCGAGATCCGCCGATTCCTCTTCTTCCTCGAATTCGCGAATAATGAGTTCGTCGCCCGATTCCGTAAGCACCTTAACGTCAAGCGCCAAGGACTGCAATTCCTTCAAAAGCACTTTGAACGCTTCGGGAATCCCCGGTTCGGAGATGTTCTCGCCGCGAACGATGGATTCGTAGGTCTTGACGCGCCCTACGACGTCGTCCGATTTGACCGTCAAAATTTCTTGCAAGATGTGCGCCGCGCCGTAAGCTTCGAGCGCCCAAACTTCCATTTCCCCGAAACGCTGACCGCCGAACTGCGCTTTACCGCCGAGGGGCTGCTGCGTAACGAGCGAATAAGGACCGATCGCACGGGCGTGGATCTTATCGTCTACGAGGTGGATAAGTTTGATCATATACTGAACGCCGATCGTAACGCGGTTTTCAAACGGTTCGCCCGTTCTTCCGTCGAATACTTGGAACTTACCGTCAACGTTTCCGTCGGGGTTCAGAAGGTTGTTTTCTTTAAAGAGCTGTTCGAGATCCTTCTCGTTCGCGCCGTCGAATACGGGGGTCGCGATCTTCCAGCCGAGCTGTTTACAAACGTAGCCCAAATGCACTTCGAGCACCTGACCGATGTTCATACGCGAAGGAACGCCGAGGGGGTTGAGCAAGATTTGGAGCGGCGTACCGTCGGCAAGGAACGGCATATCCGCTTGCGAAAGCACGCGGGAAATAACGCCCTTATTACCGTGACGACCCGCCATCTTATCCCCGACTTGGATCTTACGCTTTTGCGCAATATACACGCGAACGAGCTTGTTAACGCCCGGTTCGAGTTCGTCTTTATTCTCTCTCGTGAACACCTTCACGTCCACGACTACGCCGCCTTCGCCGTGAGGTACTTTCAAGGAAGTATCTCTCACTTCTCTCGACTTGTCGCCGAAGATAGCGCGAAGCAGTCTTTCTTCGGGCGTGAGCTCCGCTTCGCCCTTAGGCGAAACCTTACCGACGAGGATATCCCCGCTCTGTACTTCCGCACCGATACGGATAATACCGTCCTCGTCGAGGTCTTTAAGCGCGTCGTCGCCCACGTTGGGGATATCGCGCGTGATCTCTTCGGGTCCGAGCTTGGTATCTCTCGCTTCCGTTTCGTGTTCTTCGATATGAATGGAAGTGAACACGTCGTCCTGCACGAGCTTTTCGCTGAGCAAGATAGCGTCTTCGTAGTTGTAGCCTTCCCATTCCATATACCCGATAAGAATGTTCTTACCGAGCGCAAGCTCGCCGTTGTTGGTCGAAGGACCGTCGGCGATAATCTCGCCCTTTGCCACTCTGTCGCCCGTCGTTACGATAGGCTTTTGGTTGAGCGAAGTACCCGCGTTGGAGCGTTCGAACTTCTTCAAGGGATATTCGCGGATCGTGCCGTCGTCCTCTTTGATCTTGATCAAATTCGACGCGCAGCCTACCACGACACCCGCTTCCTTCGCGATCACGGTAACGCCCGAATATTTCGCGATAGCGCCTTCGATACCCGTCGCCACGATCGCGGATTCCGTCTTTAAAAGAGGAACTGCCTGACGTTGCATATTCGAGCCCATCAAGGCACGGTTGGTATCGTCGTTTTCAAGGAAAGGAATCAGCGCGGTAGCCACGGAAACGAGCTGCTTGGGCGAAACGTCCATATAGTCCATCTTTTCGCGGGGCATCTCCGTGATGTCGTCGCGATAACGGCAGCCTACGCGCTCGTTCACGAACCGACCCTCTTCGTCGAGGGGTTCGTTTGCCTGCGCTACGATATATTTATCTTCTTCGTCTGCGGTCAAATAGTCCACGTGATCGGTGACTACGCCCGCCTCCTTGTCCACTCTTCTGTACGGACTCATAATAAAGCCGTATTCGTTTACCTTCGCAAACGTCGCGAGCGAGGAGATAAGACCGATGTTCTGACCTTCGGGCGTTTCGATAGGACACATACGGCCGTAGTGCGTATGGTGAATGTCGCGGACCTCGAAGGTTGCGCGATCTCTGTTCAAACCGCCGGGACCGAGCGCGGAAAGCTTACGCTTATGGGTAAGCTCTGCGATGGGGTTGGTCTGGTCCATGAACTGCGACAACTGCGAGGAACCGAAAAATTCGCGGATAACCGCAGATACGGGACGGATATTGATAAGCGCAGAC
>JAFURH010000019.1 GCA_017471945.1 Clostridia bacterium
CGTGCTGTTCACGGTGGGATTGTTCTTTTTATCCGCTCTTTTGATCGTGAAAAACGACGAGAAGAAACGGCAGGGAATGATGCGGTTTTGTATGGTGTTTTCCAACAACGGATTTTTGGGCTTACCGCTTGCAAAAGCCGTATTCGGGGAATCGCCGATTGTCACCTACGTGATTATATTAAATATCATAACGAATATTTTAATGTTTACGCTCGGCGTATACTTAATTTCGGGGGATAAAAACACGATAAGTTTGAAAAAAGCCTTTTTAAACCCCGTATTGCTTGCGTTTATCGCGGGGATAGGGCTTAATCTTTTGGATATAAAAGCTTACGTTCCCGAAGTAGCGACCTTTTCCACGCATTTTAGTAATATCGTGACGCCGATATCTATGACGATATTAGGGATAAAAATGGCGGGCGTAAAATTCGGCGCGTTGTTCACAGGTTGGAGAATGTATTTCGTGTCGGGAATGAAGCTCGTGGTGTTCCCTGCGCTCGGCGTTGGAATTTTATTTGCGTTGAAATTGGCGTTGACAATCGACGAAAATATGACCATCGGATTTTTCATTGCGCTCGCAATGCCGACGGCAGGGCTTGCTTCGACGTTCTCCGACCAACACGACGGAGATACGCAAAACGCGGTGGTATTTACGCTTGGCACGACGATATTATCCGTTCTCACCATTCCCGTGTTGTATTGGCTGATTTGTCTGCTTTTCTAAATTAAATCAAATATTTAAATCGAGGACAACAATGAAACTGATTACGATTGGGGATTCTATTACGAAAGGAACGTATTTTGATAATGATAAGAGTACGTATGCAGAGGCTAAGCCGAATTACTCTGAAAGATTGCAAAAGTTGCTTGGTGCGGACGAGATGGTTTGTCTTGGCGTCAACGGCGTTTCTACGAGTGCAACTTCGCCTCAAAATTCCGAAAACGCCCTTTGGCGGTTGTGCGAAAAAGCCGTCGGCGGCGATATTATCGTCGTGGCGGGTGGAACGAATGATTTCGGAACTTCGGTGGAAGTGGGAAAACCGACGGACGAGGGGGATGTTTCCACGTGCGGGGCGTTGCGTATTCTTTTTACAAGATTAAAAGAAAATAATCCGACTACCGAGATCTACGCAGTATTGCCCATTCCCCGTAGGAACGAAAACGTGCCAAACGGAAAAGGGTATGTTTTGGACGATTATCGGACGGCGATACGCGAAGTTGCGACGGCGTTTCATATAGCGGTTATCGACGGTAAAAAGCTTGTAATCGACCCTGAAAACGAGGCGGATAGGCAAAAATATATGCCGACGGTTTACATCCCAACGACGCGGGACACGCTTTGTACGCGCAATTTCTTTATGAGGAAATTTTAAAATCGAAAGGAGAAAAGATATGTTAAAAGGAATTCCAAAAATTATTTCCCCTGCATTATTAAAAATTTTAAGCGAAATGGGGCATGGGGACGAGATTGTGATTGCGGACGGGAACTTCCCTGCTGAAAATTACGGTCAACGTGTGGTTCGCGCAGACGGACTTGGTGGCGTTGAAATGCTTTCGGCGGTTTTATCGCTGATTCCGCTTGATACGTATGCAAAAGAAAACTTTTTGTTGATGCAGACGACGCAAGGCGACCCTACGCCTACCATTTGGGAAGAGTATTTTTCGGTGGCAAACGAAAAAGACGATAACGTGCGCGTGGGAGAATTAGAACGTTTTGCTTTTTACGAACGGGCGAAAAACGCTTACGCCGTGATCGCAACGGGCGAAGGGGCGGTGTACGCCAATATCATTTTGAAAAAAGGGGTAATCAAATAACCGTGTTTGGAGAAAAAGAAGAAAATTACAATTTCAGAAAAGAGTTATTGCGCGCGAACGAAACGGGTGTTTGTGATAAAAACGTTGTCGCAAAAAAAAGAAGAACTTTCCCTTAGCGTAATGTTCTTAATGAAGAAATCACGCTAACCGAGTAAGACGAAGAAAAATCCATCATGGACGAAAGTCTGTGATGGATTTTTCTTTATGCCTTCGCCCATAAAAATTTTCGTCGCAGGAATCAAAGAGTACAGCCGTAAAAAAAGTTGGATTTATTTTCGAAAAAGTGCTGGACTTTCGCTTTCTTCTGTGGTAGTGTGTTGTGCTAACAGGAGATGCAACGTATACGAACAAAGCGATTTTCAAGTATAGCGTATTTGCTTCAAATCCCTTTCTTTACGATTAAAAAGGAACAAGGAGCCAGATTTAATAAATGAGAAGAAAACATAAAATCAAATATTTGGGTTGCAATTGGGAAGGACATGTTGAAATCCTTATAAATAAAGGGATTTAGAACTCTTTGACGAGGTTCAAGTCCGGCCAGTAGCTCCAAAACGGTCTGCCTTTGCAGACCGTTTCACTTTAACGAAGGAGAAAAGAGTATGTTCAAGGCAAAAAAAATCAATGAGTTGAAAAGCGTGGTAAATATTCCCGAAGAAGCGTTGGCTTTTTTGAAAGAGGCTACGAAGGATACCCCAAACGGCAAGTACTACTTTGGCGAAACTTGTTACGTGAACGTGATGGATTGTACGACGAAATCCGTAAAATTCGACGAAAACGGAAACGCGATTATGGAAGCGCACGATAAATATATCGACGCACAGTTTATTATCGACGGCGAAGAGAAAATTCTTTTCGGTAGCAGAGAAAATATGCCCGTTTATAAAGAATATAATCCCGAAAAAGACGTACTGTTTTATAGCGTAACGCCGTATGATGAAGTGACGTATAAAACGGGCGAAACGATCGTTTTGCCGCCCGAAGACGCCCATCAGCCCGGTTGTTGCGTCGCCGAGCCGAAGACGATCAAAAAAGCAGTTGTAAAAATCAAAGCATAAAGTAAATAACCGCCGAATTGGCGGTTATTTTTCTATAAAAATAGTATTCGTTTTTTTCTCTGACGGATACAGAAGGGAGTATAGTTGCTCTGCAAAAATATCCGTTTTTAGACACCGTTTTGCCTCGCAACACAGTTTATCTTCGTCGTGCGCGCGGATCAAAAGCGGGGAAGCGGCGTTTCCGAGCGAGGACAGCAAGTCTTCGCGATTCTTGTTTATTGCTAATACTTTCAGGTATAAATCGGCGTTTAAATAATCCCGAATATCCGATTTCGTAATATTCAAAGCGTTTTGCAAAAGAATACGCCGTAATCGAGACGTGGTGTATCTTGCGCTCGTAAGTTTTTCCGCAATGTTTCGTTCGCCCTGCCGAACGGCGTTTTTCAATGCGTTCTCCAAGCCTTCCGAACAGTCGGGCGTGTTTTCGATCTCCGAAGCGCTTTTATTTAATAAGGCATACGCTTCTACCGTTTGCAATACGTTTTCAATTGCGGTCGGCAGATCGGACGAAACGAATTCGGGGATACCGTGTATGGATATACCTTGTTGGATAGCCTTTCGGATCGCCGTAGCGGAAGGATATTCGCTTTTCGACTTTTCGTTTAAATAACCGTCGCCGATGCGTTTGACCGGTAAAATATCTATGGATGAGTTACCGCTGAAAATTGCTTTCGTATATTCAATGGCAAGAATGTTATTAGGGGAAGAAAGAAGATCTATCGGCAATAATCCCGACCAAGCCTGTGCGCGGGCTTTTGCGTATGATACGCCTTTGGAAAGCAGGTCTTGAATTTTTTCGGAAACTTCTTTCGGTTCGTTTGTTAAAAGCTTTGCGGCAGAAAGCAGTTCTTCTTTTTCCGCGGACTCCGTTCCAAAGCAAAGAACTCTGACTTCGGGAATAGAAGAAAGAATTTTTATTGCGCCTTTTGCGAAAATTTCGGCGGAAGAGGTGGCAAAACAGGTGGGAAGCTCAATCACCGCGTCCGCGCCGCCAAAAATCGCGTGACGGGCGCGAATATGCTTTTCGAGGATCGAAGCTTCACCGCGCTGGACGAAATTTCCGCTCATAAGGCACAGCACGGCGTCTGCATCGGAGCGCTCCTTCGCTTGGGCGATTAGGTAGGCGTGACCGTTGTGAAAGGGGTTATATTCGCAAATTATTGCGCAAATTTTCATACTAAGTATTTCCTTTTTCTTTACAATCGAAAAAAACTGTGATATAATAACATATAGTGGAATAATTTGTAAACTACATTATCTATTATACACGAAAAGAAAAAATAAATAAAGCGTTTAAGGAGATATTTTATGAAGAACGTTCTTGACGAAATAAAAATCAAGGCAAAAGCACTCCGCAAAACAATCGTACTTTGCGAGGGTGAGGACAAAAGAGTCGTAAAAGCGGCGTCTGACGCGACGAAAGAAGGAATCGCGGAAATCGTTCTGCTCGGCAACGAAGCGGAAATTAAAGCGGCGAATCCCGAAATCGATCTGACGGGCGTAACGATCGTAGATCCGTTGACGAGCGACAAACTTCCTGAATACAACGCAAAGCTCTGCGAGCTTCGCGCTTCTAAGGGAATGACGGAAGAACAAGCGGCAAAACTTCTGACGGACGGAACGTATTTCGGCGCAATGATGCTGAAAATGGGCGACGTGGACGGGCTCGTTTCGGGTGCGTGCCATTCGACGGCGAACACGCTCAGGCCCGGACTTCAAATCATTAAGACGGCAAAGGGCGTTTCTTCGGTTTCGAGTTTTAATCTTATGATCTGCCCTCCGCAAGGAAATCAGTATTGTCCCGACGGGCTCGTCGTGTTTGCCGATTGCGGGTTGAATCCGACGTATACTTCCGAAGGGCTTGCCGATTGCGCCATCGCAACGGCGAATTCGGCAAAAGCGATCGCGGGCATAGACCCCAAAGTCGCGATGCTTTCCTTCTCGTCGAAGGGGAGCGCAAAACACGACAACGTGACGTTGGTTGCCGAGGCAACGAAAATCGCAAGGGAAAAAGCGCCTGAATTGAAACTTGACGGCGAACTTCAATTCGACGCGGCGATCGTACCTTCCGTAGCGGCGCTCAAAGCGCCCGAATCGTCGGTGGCAGGACAGGCGAACGTATTTATTTTCCCCGATCTGCAATCGGGAAATATCGGCTATAAGATTGCGGAAAGACTCGGCGGATTTATGGCGGTAGGTCCTATTTGTCAGGGTTTTGCAAAGCCTATCAACGATTTGTCGAGAGGATGTAAGTCCGAAGATATCGTTGCGGCGGTTGCAATTACGGCACTTCAAACGCAACTTTAAAATTGAAGGAGAAAATATGAAAATTTTATTTTTTGGCGATTCGATCACGGACGCAGGCAGAAACAAAGAACACGACCACGCTATCTACGATTACGGACACGGCTTTGTGAAATTTATCGCAGGCGAATTGATTGCGAGCGATCCTACGAAATATGAAATTTATAATCGTGGGATCAGCGGTAACCGCATCGTAGATTTATATGCGCGCATAAAAGCGGACGTATGGAATCTTGAACCGGACGTATTGAGTATTTTGATCGGGATCAACGATATTTGGCACGAAATCGGCAATAAAAACGGCGTGGATATCGTACGTTTTGAAAAAATGTATAGAATTTTACTGGAAGATACGATCGCGCGTTTGCCGAACGTAAAAATTATTCTTTGCGAGCCTTTCGTGCTCGCAGGCACGGCTACTTACGAACGGATGAGCGAGTTTCTTGAAGTGAAGCAATACGCGAAAGTCGTTGAAAAACTTGCGAAAGAATTCGGTTTGTATTTCTTGCCTTTGCAAGAAAAACTGGAACAAGCCGCGCTTAAATATTCGCCCGAGCTGTATTTAGCCGACGGCGTACATCCCAACACGGCGGGCGCGAAACTTATCGCGGACGAATGGCTTACGTTATATAAAAAAGAATTAGATAAATAAGGAAAGAAGATATGAAAGTTTTGGTTATCAATTCAGGGAGTTCGTCCCTCAAATATCAGTTGATCGATATGGAAACGGAAGGCGTGATCGCGAAAGGTACTTGTGAAAGAATCGCGATCGACGGCTCTAAGCTTACGCATAAAGCAAACGGCAAAGAATTCGTGTTTGAACAGCCGATGCTCGATCATAACGTGGCGGTCGCGCTCGTTTTAAACGCGCTTACCGACAAGGAAACGGGCGTGATCTCTTCAATGGACGAGATCGACGCGGTAGGGCACAGAGTCGTGGCTTCGGGCGAAGCGTTTAAAGCTCCCGTGCTGGTTTCTGACGAAACGATGCAAGTGATGGAGGAGATCAAAGACCTCGCTCCCTTACATAACCCTGCGGCGATCATCGGCGTGAACGCGTGCAGAGCGGCGATGCCGAACACGCCAATGGCTCTCGTGTTCGATACGAGCTTCCATTTCACTATGCCCGACTACGCCTATATGTATCCGATCGCGTACGAGGATTATGAAAAATATAAGATCAGACGTTACGGGTATCACGGAACGAGCCATAAATTCGTTTCGCAGGAAGCGGCGAAGTATCTCGGCAAAAAGCCCGAGGAGCTGAAAATCGTTACTTGCCATTTGGGGAACGGTTCGTCTATTACTGCGGTGGACGGCGGAAAATGCGTTGATACTTCTATGGGCTTTACGCCGCTTGCGGGCGTGCCGATGGGAACGCGTAGCGGGGATATCGATTTTGCCGCGGCGGAATATCTGGCAAAGAAAGAAGGTATGGACGTATCCGAAGCGGTTACCTATCTCAATAAAAAATGCGGTATGCTCGGCGTTTCCGGCGTTTCTTCCGATTTCCGCGACCTGACGGCGGCGAAAGCGTCGGGAAACAAGAGAGCTGCGCTCGCCCTCGATCTGTTTATTTATAACTGTAAAAAATACGTGGGCGCATACGCTGCGGCTATGAACGGCGTGGACTGTATTGTATTCACGGCGGGGGTCGGCGAAAATACGCCGTCCGTTCGCGAAGGGATTTGTGAAAATATGAGTTACCTTTCCCTTGCGATCGATAAAGAAAAAAATCTTCAAAAGAACGACGGAAGTATCCGCGATATTTCCGCGAAGGATTCCAAAGTCAAGGTTTTGATCATTCCCACGAACGAAGAACTCGTCATCGCGAGAGAAACCGTAGAATTATTGTAAAAAAATCAGCAAAGTCCGCGAAAAAAAGTTGACAAAGTTTTTGAAATATACTATACTTGTAAAGTCAGTTTTATGATGATAATCGATATTAGAAAACTCAATGCGCAAAAGAAGTATCGCGGAACGTTGGAATTTGAGTACGATCCGCCTGAAGAGCTGATGAGTATTCCCTTTGTGAAATTCTCTTCGCCCGTGAAGGTGGAAGCAGCTTACGAACTTTTTGCGGACGATTCTTTGGAACTCGTCGGGAAAATCCGTTATGCAATCGAGGGAAAATGCTCCCGTTGCTTAAAGGAGACCGCAGACGAAGTGGAAGGCGAGTTGAACGCGTTTTTCGAGCCTACGAAGGACTACGAGGACTACGGCTATACGAACGGCGTGATCAATTTGAAAGAAGCGATCGACGACGCGATTATGGCAAGTATGCCGTTCTCGCTTACCTGCGGAGAGGACCCTGAAGAGATTCGGTTTTCAGAATAAAAATTAAAATTGAGAAATATAAACGAGAGGTGTTAATATGGCAGTACCTAAGAGTAAACAATCCAAGAGCAGAACGAACAAGAGATTCGCAAACTATAAGGCGACGGCGGCTACGCTCGTGGAATGCCCTCATTGTCACGAAATGAAGGAATCCCACAAGGTTTGCAAGAGCTGTGGTTTCTACGACGGCGCTGAAGTCGTTTCCAAGAACGAAGAAAAGAAAGATTGATTTCGTCTGACAAGCAATTCAGGCGGGCTGCATTACGCGCCCGCTTTTTTGCGTTATAAGGAAATTTTTAAAATTAACCGAAGTTAAGTATTTTAAAAACTTGACAGCGCAAGCGGAAAGTGATATAATAATAAAAAAATTCGGAGAGAGAAATGAAAGAAAAATTCACGGTGACGGGAATGACCTGTTCCGCCTGTTCGGCGGGGATAGAAAGAACGGTGAAAAAACTCGAAGGCGTTCGAGCCGTTGAAGTATCTTTGATGGGAGAATCGATGACGGTTGATTACGACGATACGGTCGTAACAGCGGAAAAGATAATTCACGCCGTCGTGGAGCTCGGCTACGGTGCGTTTAAGTTTGAGGAAAACGCCTTAAAAGAGAAAAAGCCGCAACCGAATAAACTTAAAAAAAGATTTCTGGTGTCTCTTTTCTTTTTATTACCGTTAATGTATTTTTCAATGGGCGGAATGATCGGTTTGCCGCAACCGCCTTCGGTGATCAACCATACCCTGCAAATGCTTTTATCTGCGCTCGTGATCGGCATAAACTTCAAATTTTTTACGAGCGGTACGAAAGCGCTTTTGAAAAAAGTGCCGAATATGGATACTTTGGTCGCGCTCGGTTCGGCGGCTTCGTTTTTGTATAGCTTCGTGCTGACGATACTCGAATATATAGGCAAAGGCGGGCACGGTGCGCATTTATTTTACGAATCGGCGGCTATGATCCTCGTTTTGGTCACGCTCGGCAAATGGCTGGAAGAAAAGTCGAAAAGGAAAACGGGCGACGAGGTGGAAAAGCTCATTAAATTGATGCCGAACACCGTCACCGTCGAGCGGAACGGCTTGCAAGCGACGATCGCGTTTTCGGAGATCGTCGAAGGCGATATCCTCGTCGTGAAACAAGGCGATTATATTCCCGTGGACGGAAAAATCGTAGAAGGCCACGCGTTTATCGACCGCGCGGCAATCACGGGCGAAAGTATGCCCGTTGAAGTTTCGGAAGGCGATCCCGTCACGGGTGCGGATATCGTAAAGAGCGGGTTTTTAAAGGTTCTTGCCGAAAAAGTCGGCGCGGATACTACGCTTTCGCAGATCGTTAAAATGGTAAAGGAAGCGGGGGCAAGCAAAGCGCCTATTCAAAAAATCGCCGATAAGATCGCGGGGATCTTCGTTCCCGCCGTAACTTTGATCGCCGTCGTCACGCTATTTAGTTGGCTTGTGGCGGGCGCAACGATAGCAAAAGCGGCGAACTTTGCCATCAGCGTGCTCGTGATTTCCTGTCCGTGTTCGTTAGGGTTGGCAACGCCCGTTGCCATTATGGCGGCGACGGGGCGAGGAATGTCGCTCGGGATCTTGTTTAAGGACGCGGAAGCCTTGCAAAAAGCCAAAGATATCAACTGCGTATTGCTCGATAAAACGGCTACGTTGACGGTGGGCAAACCCGTTGTAACCGACTTTGAAGGCGGGAAAAACGCGGAGTTCATTTTGCGACTCGCTTCGTCCATTGAAGCAAAATCCAACCACCCGATTGCGGAATGCGTAAAAGAATTTACCGAAGGAAAAATCGGGGAAGAATCTATCGAAATCAATTCTTACCGCTACGAAATAGGGAAAGGTGCGGTTGCCGAATACGGCGGTAAGGTCTATTATCTCGGGAACAGAAGGCTATTGCCACCGAAGCTTTTAAAAGAAGCGGAGAAGAAAGAAAAAGCGTATTCCAAAGACGGAAAAACAGTCGTATTTCTTGCGGACGAAACAGAAATTATCGGCGTGTTTGCGATTGCGGACACGTTAAAAGAAACCAGCCGCGAGGCGGTTCAAACGTTAAAAGAAAAAGGCGTTCGCACGGCAATGCTGACGGGGGATAGCGAAAACGTTGCGAAGGCGATTGCCGAAAAGGTAGGCATCGACGAGTATTTTGCAGAGGCGTTGCCCGAGGATAAGGCGAAATCGGTGCAAAGAGTTCGTTCCGTCGGAGGATTCGTCGCGATGGTCGGCGACGGGATCAACGACAGTCCCGCGCTCAAAGAGTCGGATATCGGCGTCGCGATGGGTACGGGTACGGATATCGCGATCGATAGCGCGGATATCGTGCTCGTGCGCGGCGATCTAAGCGCCGTGCCCGATATGATCGATCTGAGCAAAGCGACGGTCAAAAATATCAAACAAAATCTGTTTTGGGCGTTTTTCTATAACTGCGTGGCGATTCCGATCGCGGCGGGCGTGTTCTCGGCGTTCGGCGTAACCCTCAATCCGATGATCGCGGCGGCGTGTATGAGTTTAAGCTCGCTGTTCGTCGTGACGAACGCGCTTCGACTTACGCGGTTTAAAAGAAAGAAAAATGCGGCGGAAATCGACCAAAGTACAGAAATCAAAGAGGAGAAAAAAGATATGAAAAAGACGGTATTTATCGAAGGAATGATGTGTATGCATTGCGTAGCGCACGTAAAAAAAGCCCTTTCGGCAATCGACGGGGTTACGGAAGTGGAAGTCAGCCTTGAAAACAAAAACGCCGTAGTTATGCTTGCCAAGGAAGTGAGTGGCGACGCGATCACCGCGGCGATCGTGGAAGCGGGGTATGAGGTCACGGCGATCGAATAAGACAAAATAAATACCTTCACGACAATTTAAGACAGAAAGCGTTGTTTGCGGCGTGGTATTATATTCACGACGAAACATATTCGGAGGTGTTAATATGTCGCAAATGTTGCTTTTGGATAAACGCACACAGAGCCTTATCGAGGATTACGTACCGCAAGGGGATATTCTCGAAGGGATCGTGTGCTTTTTTTCCGTTTTTTCCGATTATACGAGAGTGAAAATTTTATCCGCGCTCGCGATCAGCGAGCTGTGCGTGACCGACCTTTCGAGAATCCTCGATATCAACCAAACGACCGTATCCCACCAACTGCGTTTTTTAAAAAGCGCGGGGATCGTGAAATGCTGTCGGCAGGGAAAAATTATCTTTTACAGCCTGACGAACGATTCGATTAACGACGTTTTATTAAAAGGAATTGAGTTTTTGGGCTGTTAAGCGCAATTATTTTCCGTTATTTCCTTGCAAAATCCCGCGATTTGGTGTATAATAATATCGTGTGGGATTCTACGGTTTCCGACGCGGCGGTGAGGTATGATAGAAAAAAGCGAAAAATTGCGCGAAAAACTCAAATTATTGCCGGATAATCCGGGCGTATATATTATGCTCGATAAAGACGGGATCGTGATCTACGTCGGCAAAGCGCGCGTTTTGAAAAACCGCGTTCGGCAGTATTTTCAGTCTACCGCAAAGCCCGAAAAGGTCGCTTCGATGGTCGAGCATATCGAAGATTTTTATTATATAATCACGCAGACGGAAATCGACGCGCTCGCGCTGGAAAATAACCTGATCAAGAAATATAAACCGAAGTATAATATCCTTTTAAAGGACGATAAAACTTATCCGTATATCAAAGTGCACACGAAAGAGGAATTTCCTCGTCTTTCGATCACGCGTAAGATCAAAAAGGACGGAAAATATTTTGGACCGTTTATGGGCGGGATACGCTGTAAGGATATTTTAGACGTGGTCGCCGCGGTGTATAACGTGCGGATTTGCGCAACGCCCGTTTCCGAAAAGCCGAAAAAGCCTTGTCTTGCCTATCATTTGCACCGTTGTCTTGCCCCGTGTGCGCATTTGTGCGATAAAGAAACCTACGCCGAACGCGTAAAAAAAGCAATCGCCTTTTTGGGCGGGGACTACGAGGACGCGGAGGAGATCTTACGCGCGAAAATGATGAAATTCGCCGAGGATGAAGAGTTTGAACTCGCGATGGAATACAGGGAAAAGCTGAATATGCTTTCCAAGCTGAAACTCAAACGGATCACGGCGATCAACCGTGCGATCGACGCGGATATCATTGCGCTCAAAACCAATTATCTGTATTCGGCGGTGAGCGTACTCGTCACGCGGAAGGGGATAATGCAAGGGAGTAGTAGCTTTGCCTTGGAGGACGCGTCGCTTTCCGAAACGGACGCGCTCACGGCGTTTATTTTGCAATATTATTCCCATCACGAGCTGCCCGAGGAATTGATCGTGCAGGGCTTTTGCGAAAAAGAGCTGATTGAAAAATATTTCCTTGAAAAGTTCGGCAAAAAAACGGAAGTCTTACTCGCAAAGCAAGGAATCCGAAAACAACTCCTCGAAATGGCGGAAAAGAACGCCGAGGAGTATTTATCCAAGTCCGTCGATAAGATCAAGCATAAAAACGATATGACGAGAAACGCCTGTCGCCGTTTAAAGGACATTCTCGGACTCAAAAATTATCCCAAGCGTATGGAATGTTACGATATTTCGAATATTTCCGGGGTGGACAAGGTCGGTTCTATGGTCGTGTTTATCGACGGCGAAGCGGATAGAGCGAGTTATCGGCGGTTTAAGATCAAGACGGTCGAAGGGGCGAACGACTACGCTTCCCATCAAGAAATGATGCGGAGAAGGCTGGATAAACTCGGCACGGAGGAAGAGGAGAAATTCCCCAAGCCCGATCTGATCGTAATCGACGGCGGTAAAGGACAGCTTTCCGCAATCAAAGAGATTTTCGACGAGAAAAATATTCAAGGCATCGACTTGATTTCCCTTGCCGAACGCGACGAAGAAGTGTTCACTCTCTTTTCAAGCGAGAGTATACGCATAGACAAACGGGATTACGCGCTTAAAATGTTGCAACGAATCCGCGACGAAGCGCACCGATTCGCGATCACGTATTTCAGAAATCTTCATTCTAAGCGCAATCTTGCTTCCGTCTTGCAGGAAATCGAAGGGGTAGGCAAGAAAAAACGAATTGCTTTAATGGAAAAGTTCGGCACGATCGATAAGATTATGAGCGCGAGCGTGGAAGAGCTTATGGCGGCGGAAGGGATCGGCGCGGAGCTTGCGGAGCGCATTTATCGGTATTTTAAGGAGAAACTTTAATGCGAAAGATAAATTATCCTTTGATCGTTTCCGATTACGACGGCACGTTGCTCCGTTCGGACGATCGGGTAAGCGAAGAAACGAAAGAAAAAATTCACGAATATATCGCGGCGGGAGGGAAGTTTGCGATCTGTTCGGGTCGGCTGTTGGAATCGGTATTAAAAAAAGCCAAAGAACTTGAGTTAAAAGGGCTCGTAGGAGCGTATCAAGGCGCGGTGATCGCGGATATCGAGTCGGGCAAAGTGTTGTCGGAAGGGTATATCCCCGCTGAAAGAGCCGCTTCGATCTGCCGAAAATGTGAAGATCTCGGCTTGCATACGCATATCTACGAAATTGAAAATTTTTATACGAATAAGTCGGACGATAAGCTTAAACGTTACGAAAAACTTTGCGGCGTTAAGGGAATTCTCGTCGATCGTCAGCCGTTGAGCGAATTTTTACTCAAAAAAAATATGCGAGTCCAAAAAATTCTCGTGCTCGTAGACGAGAACGAAAAAGAAAGTACGTATCAGGCTTTAAACGAAGCGTTCGGACAGGAATTTTACGTAACGTATAGCGCGGCTTTTCTCGTGGAAATCACAAATAAGTCGTATTCCAAAGCAACGGCGGTCGAGTTTTTGGCGAATTACTACGGCGTGCCCGTCGAGCGCACGGTGGCTGTCGGGGACAATTTCAACGATACGCCGATGATTGCGCGGGCGGGGCTCGGGATCGCCGTTGCGAACGCCGACGAGCGGTTGAAAGAAAAGGCAGACGTCGTGTTCGAAGCCTCCAACGACGAAAACGCGATCGGAAAAATTATCGAAAGATACGGATTTACGGAGTGAAAAGAATATGAATCAACAGGTAACGCAGAGCGTAATGCTCGAAAAATTTGCCTCCGATTTAAACCTTGAAATCGTTTGTACGGGCAGGGGAGTTATGACGCTTTCGAGTATGAGCGTCGAACGCCCGGGGTTACAGCTGGCGGGATTTTTTAATTATTTCGACCCGCGAAGAATTATCGTTTTGGGGCTTTCAGAGCACGGGTATCTTCAAACCTTTTCAAGCGAGGAGCGCGCGCAAAAGCTTTCCAAATTATTTGATTACGGGGAAATCCCCTGCGTGATTTTAAGCCGCGACTTGCCAGCAATGCCCGAACTTATCGAACGGGCAAAGGCGGTTTCTTGTCCGATTTTCCGAAGTCCGAAGATCACGACCGACCTTATGAGCGATTTGTATATTTATCTCAACCGTTTACTCGCGCCGTCCGTAAGCGAGCACGGCGTGTTGATGGAAGTCTTCGGCGTAGGAATTTTGCTCACGGGAAAAAGCGGGGTCGGAAAAAGCGAAACGGCGATGGAGCTTATCAAGCGCGGTCACCGACTTATCGCGGACGACAGCGTGATTATCAAGGACGTCGCGAACGAGCTTTGCGGTACTGCGCCCGATATTATCCGATACTTTATGGAGCTTAGAGGGATCGGGATCATCAACGTAAAGAGTATGTACGGCTCGGGGTCGGTGCTCGACGAAAAGAATATTCAGCTCGTGATCGAGCTTGAAAATTGGCAACAGGGCAAAGAATACGACAGGATCGGCGATACCGCTTCTACCGTAGAGTATCTGGGGATCAAAGTACCCAAACTGACCGTGCCCGTAAGCCCCGGTCGTAACCTTGCGATCATTATCGAAGTCGCCGCGCGTAATTTCCGTTTGAAGAGTATGGGCTACGACGCTTCGGAAGAATTGATCACACGCAGTATCGGAAGATAAACGAAAGAAAAAGGAAACTATGCTGGAAATACTCGCCCCCGCGGGAAACGCGGAATGTGCAAAAGCGGCGATCGCAAGTGGTGCGAACGCTATATATTTGGGGTTAAACGCCTTTTCCGCCCGTCAAAGCGCTGAAAATTTTGACGAGGCGGCTTTTCGCGCGATCGTAAGCGAAGCTCATTTGTGCGGCGTGAAGGTGTACGTCGCAATGAATACCGCCGTGAAAAACAGCGAGCTGGACAGCTTTTTCGATTCCCTTTCTTTTGCTTGGAGCGCGGGGGCGGACGCGATTATTTTGCAGGACGCGTTCCTTGGGAAAGCTATTCACGAAAAGTATCCCGAAATCGTTTTACACCTTTCCACGCAAGCGGGCGTATGCAATTTGGAGGGCGCGAAGTTTGCAAAAGAATGCGGGTTTTCGCGAGTGATCTTAGCGAGGGAAACGGAGGCAGAAGATATTCGCAAAATAGGGGATTTGATCGAAACGGAAGCGTTCGTGCAAGGCGCGCTTTGCACCTGCTTTTCGGGACAATGCTATCTTTCGTCGTTTGCGGGAGGCAACAGCGGTAACCGCGGGCGTTGCAAACAGCCTTGCCGAAAAACATACCGAATAAACAGAAGCGGTTACGAGGAAAAGGCGTACGCGCTTTCTTTGTCCGATCTTTCCGTCGGCGAAGATATCCGAAAGCTTGCGGAAGCGGGCGTGGTTTCTTTTAAAATCGAAGGAAGAATGAGGCGGGCGGAGTACGTTGCCGCGGCGGTCGGCTATTACCGCTCCGTTTTAGACGGAAAAAGCGAAAAGGAAAAAACGACGGGGCTTTCGGATTTAAAACGAACTTATAATCGCGGGAACTACACGAAAGGTCTTGCATTCGGGCAGGATAAACGCTTTTTATCGCGCGCCGTGCAAGGGCATATCGGCGAAAAGGTCGGCGTGGTGAAAGTCGTGAACGGAAGCTATTTCGTGGAGAGTGCGTTCAAGGCGCAAAAAGGGGACGCGTTCAAGATCTTGCGAAGCGGAAAAGAGGTCGGCGGCGCAGTATATTTGAAAACGGATAAGCGCGGTTTTCTTCTTTCGTCAAAGGTTCGGCTGTTAAACGGCGACGGCGTGTTCGTCACGACGGATACTGCGCTCAACGAAAAGCTTTTGAAAAAGGAAAAGAAAACGCCGCTGTCGCTTACTCTCGTTTTAGAAGTCGGGAAAAAGGCGGTTGCCGTGGGCGGTGGCGTTACTGTTTATTCGGAAGAGATTTTATCTCCCGCCGAATCAAGACCTTTAAGCGTGGAAGAAATTAAAAACTGCTTTGAAAAAACGGACGGGTTGCCCGTCGAAGTCGTGTTCGAAAAGATCGTGTTAAACGGGGATATCTTTTTTGCAAAATCGAGGCTGAACGCTTTTCGTCGCGCTTTTTACGCGGAACTTGTAAGAGCTTATGCAGGCGAAAGAACGGAAAAACGAATACGGATAGACGGTACAAATTTACCTTTATCCAAAAATAAAAAAATCGCCGTGATGACAACGGATTTCTCCGCCGTTTCGGGGGTAGATATTGCTATTTATAAGCCCGACTACTACGGCGTGGAATTACCCGAAAGCTTTGTAAACGGAAGCTTTGAAAAATATCTATACTATCCCGCATATTTAACGGGCAAGGATATCGATCGGCTGAGCGAGCTTTGCGCTTCGGGAATCGACGGCGTGTACGCCGAAAATTACGGAGGACTGATCTTTGCCAAAGAACGGGGGCTGAAAGTATTTGCGGGCACGGGCTTTAATCTTTTCAATTCGGTGGCGATCGCAGAGCTTTTAAAAGAGGAAACGCTCGCGTACTTCGCGCTTTCCAAAGAATTGGAACGAGAAGAGCTTGCGGCGTTTGCAAGCGAAAAGGCGTTTACCCTTTCGTCGGGAAACTTAAAAGTGATGGATCTTTGCTATTGTCCGTTTGAGAAAACCTGCGTGGGTTGCGATAAAAAAGGAAAGTATCTGTTGACCGACGAGAACGGTCGGGAATTTCCTTTGCGACGGTATACGTTCGGCGGCGCGTGCCGATTCGAGGTATATAACTGCGCCGATTTGGTCGGGGAAAGCGGAAGCTTGGGGCAGCTAATCGATCTCACTTTATTGCAAGAGCCGAAAGAGGGCGTTGAAGTCGCGGACGATATTATAAAGCAAAAGAAATTTTATCAAAAATACACCTTCGGGCACACGAAGGCAAACGGATTGTTATAAACGATGAATCAAAGAGCGATAGAAAAGACGGAATTGAATAAAATCCTTGCGATTGCGGCAGAATATGCGGTGTTGGAAGGCGGTAAAGCAAACCTAAAAGCCTTTCAGCCGCTCAGCGCGCTTTCGGAAGTAAAAAAATGCCTTTTAAAAACGGAAGAATGCGTAAAGCTTCTCTTTTCGCACGGCGTGAGTAAGGTGGAGTATTTTCCGCCGTTTTCGGACGAACTCGAACGCGCGAAAAAAGGTTCGGCGCTTTCTTGCGGAGAGCTTTTGTCCGTCGGAAATCTTCTGCGTTCGACCCGAATCGCCCATACGGGAATTGCGGGGATCAACGACGAAGAGATCTTTGCGATGAAAGAGCTTGCGAATAATCTGTATTTCGATTCCGCGCTGGAAGAGGATATTTCCACGAAGATCTTAAACGATACGGAAGTGAGCGACTACGCAAGCGATAAGCTTTATACCGTGCGAAAGGAAATTCGCGCGCTGAACGAAAAAATTCGCGTTCGGCTTTCCGAATATCTTTCGGGAAGCGAGGGGAAATACTTGCAAGACGGCATTATCACGATGCGGGATAACCGCTACGTTTTGCCCGTTCGCGCGGAGTATAAGCGGAATATCAAAGGCTTTATACACGACCGTTCGGCGAGCGGGGCGACCTTCTTTATAGAACCCGAAGAAGTGCTGGAAATGAACAACGAGCTCCGTTCGCTCGCGATTGACGAAAAGGAAGAAGTCGAACGGATTTTGGGCGAGCTTTCCCGTCGGGTCGGGTTTATCGGCGACGAGCTTTCCGTCGATATCGCAGTCCTTGAAGAAATCGACGCCTATTACGCGCGCGCAGAGTACGCCTATAAAACCTCGTCCGTGAAACCCGACGTCAACGAAAAAGGCGTGGTCGAAATCGAACGGGGCAGACACCCTTTGATCGATCCGAAAAAGGTCGTGCCCGTAACCTTAACGCTCGGAAAGGCATACCGTTTTCTGTTGATCAGCGGTCCGAATACGGGCGGGAAAACGGTCACGTTGAAAATGGTCGGGTTGTTTTCTCTAATGGCGGCGTGCGGGCTATTCGTGCCCGCTCGGCGTGCGGAAATTTCTATTTTCGAAGAGATCTATTGCGACGTCGGGGATTCGCAAAGCATTGAAGAAAGTCTGTCCACCTTCTCGTCGCATATCACGAATATTATCGGGATCGTCGATAAAGCGGACGAGCGTTCGCTCGTTTTGATCGACGAGCTGGGCGGAGGAACAGACCCCGACGAGGGGCAAGCGCTGGCGAAAGCCATCGTTTCCTATCTTTTGAAAAAAGGCTGTACGGGCGTTGTGACCACGCATTATTCCGCTCTCAAAGAATTTGCTTTTGCGGCGGACGGTATCCAAAACGCGTGTATGGAATTCGATTCGAATACTTTGCAGCCCTTATATATCATAAAAATAGGCATTCCCGGTTCGAGTAACGCGCTTGCGATTTCGAGAAGATTAGGCTTAAAAGACGAGATTCTCCGCGAGGCGTTCAACGGGCTTTCGGAAGGCGCTCAAGCGTTTGAAAATATCGTGCGTAGCGCGGAAGAAAGCCGTGTGGAAGCGGAAAAAAGTCTTTTGGAAACCAATCGTTTAAAGGCGGAATGGCAGGAAAAACTCCGCGAAGTGGAAACCGAAAGGGAACGGCTTCGAAAGGAAAAAGAAAAGCTGTTTACGAGCGCGAAAGCGGAATCGAGAAGGATCATTAACGAGCGAACGGCGGAAGCGGAAGAGTTTTTAAAAGAAATCGAAGGAATTTTTGAACAACAGACTCTTTCGGAAGCCGACCTGATCAAGGCGCGGACTTTGAAAAACAGACTCGGAGATTTAGCGTACGAAACGGAAAAAGAGGAATTGCAAAAGCCGCAATACCAGCCCGTGAAAGCGGAAAAGTTAAAGGTCGGCGACCGCGTTTTCGTGAAAAATATCAATCAAGAAGGCACGGTGCAAAGCGTTCGGAGTCAAAAGAACGAAGCGGAAGTTTTATGCGGGAATATCCGAATCAGAAGTAAGATTTCCGATCTTGCGTACGTTGCGGGCGAGTTGAGAAACGAAGAGAAAAAGCTCCCGAAATGGCAAAGAAAGCTTTCGAAAAAAGAAGACGATCAGGTTTCCGTGCGTAAATCGCTTGCCCCGAAACCGACGCCGTCGCTTGAAATCAACGTGATCGGTATGACCGTTCTCGACGCGTTGCCCGAGGTGGAAGCGTTTATCGATTCGGCGGTGGTTTTCAACCTCGAAGAAGTGCGTATCGTGCACGGGGTCGGGACGGGAAAGCTTCGCGAGGGGATACGGGAGTTTTTGCGTACGCATAAGAACGTCGCGGAATTCCGTTACGGTAAGTACGGCGAAGGCGAAACGGGCGTAACGATTGTAAAAATTAAATAAACGCATAAACTTTGCGCCTTGAAAATAGGATAATATATACTTATTTTTGAGGTGGAAAGGTGAACAAAAAGTCTTGGAAATTCTCTCATACGGCTACCAATTTGGCGCTTGGCGCTCTTATCTTATCGGTTGGCTTCGCGTGTTTGTTGCCGATCGAACGATCGGTGACGACAGACGGCGCGGAAGCAAACGTCTACCGAAGCGCTGGGAGCGACACGGGCGCGGTATCCTTGATGTTCAACGTGTATTGGGGAACGGAAGAGGTAGAGCGGATTTTGGAGATCTTATCCTCCCACGAAGCGACGGCTACTTTCTTTATCGGCGGATGTTGGGCGGACGATAACGTGGAATGTCTGAAAAAAATTTTCGAAGCGGGTCACGAGCTTGGGAATCACGGATATTTCCATAAAGATCATAAAACGTTAGGTCGGGAAGCCAACCGAAAAGAGATCGAAACGTGTAACGAATTCGTGCGCCTTTCGACGGGGATCACGCCCGTGCTGTTTGCGCCGCCTTCGGGAAGCTACGGAAAAACGGCGTTAGAGGTTGCGGAAACGCTGGGTATGAAAACGATACTTTGGTCGCGCGATACGATCGATTGGCGGGATAAAGATTCCGCTTTGATCTATAAGCGGGCGACGAAGGATATTCAAGGCGGGGAATTCGTGTTGATGCACCCGATGAAGGAAACGGCGGACGCGTTGGACGATATTTTAAAATACTACGCTTCGCAAAATTTAAAAGCGGTGAGCGTGTCGGAAAATTTAAAGGGTAAAGGATAAACTATGGTTTTTGAAAAGAGATACGAAAACGGGCTTCGGCTCGTAGTGAAAAAAATGGAAGGCTTGAAATCAGTTACGATGGGCGTGCTCGTCGGAACGGGTTCGGCGGTGGAAACGGATAAAGAGGACGGCATTTCGCATTTTATCGAGCATATGCAGTTCAAGGGAACGCATAAGAGAAGTTCTTACGAAATCTCCGATTCTTTCGATCGGATCGGCGCGCAGGTGAATGCGTTTACGGGTAAAGACGTGACCTGTTATTATTCGAAGTGTACCTCCGATCACACGGCGGAAGCGTTTGAAATTTTATCCGATTTGTTTTTGGATTCGGTGTTTCCCGAAGAGGAAATGACGCGTGAAAAAGGAGTCGTGTGCGAGGAGATCGCGATGAACGAGGATACGCCCGAGGATCTGTGTCTTGATCAGCTCGCGCGCGCGTTCTACGGCAAAGAAAACTACGGCAGAAATATTTTAGGTCCTTGCGAAAACGTGAACGGGTTTACGGTAGAGGATATCGAAAAGTATAAAGCGGCAAGATATTGTCCCGAAAATATCGTAATTTCCTTTGCGGGGGACGTGGAGTTTTCGGACGCCGCTTCTCTCGTAGAAACCTATTTTGGAAAACTTAAAAAAGGAAAATTCGAAAAACGGAAAAAGAAGATCGTTTTTGCGGGCGAAAGTCTTTTAAAAAGAAAAAAAGTGGAACAGATGCATATCGGGATCGCTTATCCCGCTTTGCCTCGCGATCACGAGCTTTCAGACGCTTCCCGCGCGGTGAACGGCGTGCTCGGCGGCAATATGAGCAGTCGGCTGTTTCAAGAGGTCCGTGAAAAACAAGGGCTTGCCTATTCGGTGTATTCCTATATTTCCTCGTTTGAGGAGTGCGGCGCGTTGACGATCTACGCGGGCGTGAATTCCTCCAACGTTTTAAAAGCGTACGACGCGATCAATCGGGTCGTGGACGAGATAAAAAAGAACGGAATCACCGAATCGGAGTTTTTGCGCAGTCGTGAACAGATGAAAGCGAATATGTTCTTTTCCAACGAAAGCACTTCTTCGCAAATGATTTTGTACGGAAAATATATGCTTCAAAACGATCAGCTTTTTGATTTCGAGGACAAGCTCGAAAAACTGAACGCAATGTCGGAAGACGACGCGAAAGAAGCCCTGAATCTATTATTCGACGAAGAAAAGAAAGCGGTTTCTTTGATCGGCAACACGAAAAAACGGCTGGTTTTATAAGGAACTATGGAAAAAGGGATAAAAATGGGTTTTCCGCCCGTATATAACGCGGAGAGCCGCGTACTGATTTTAGGGAGCTTTCCTTCCGTGAAAAGTCGGGAAATCGAGTTTTATTACGGGCATAAACAAAACCGTTTTTGGAAAACCGTCTGCGGGATTTTCGGCGAGGAAGTGCCGCTTTCGGTCGAGGGAAAAAAGGAATTTTTACTCCGAAATAAAATTGCGCTTTGGGATATGGTCACGGAATGTGAAATCGAGGGCTCTGCGGATTCTTCGGTAAAAAATCCCCGCGTTGCCGATCTGACTGAAATTTTTAAAGTCGCGAAGATCGAAAAAATATTATTGAACGGTTCGCTTTCCTTTTCCCTCTTTGAAAAGCATTATTCGGATTGCGGGATTCCTTATTATAAAATGCCGTCTACGAGCCCTGCGAATCCGCGGTTCGACGAACGGGTATGGAGAGAACGACTGAATGACTTACGCTGAATTTTTAAAGGAAATAGCGCCCTTTTGCGAGCCGTCGTTTGCGACGTTTCAACGGCGACTGATCGAAACGAAACAAGAAATTTTGGGAATACGCACGCCGAAGATGCGCGAGATCGCGAAACGGCGGTTAAGTAATTTTGAAGAATTGTTTTCTTATCCCGACGAATATTTCGAGGTAACTTTTATCAAACTCACGGCGCTTTCCTTGCTCGATTATAAAACGTTGACGGACTATATTGACCGAGCAGTAGGATTGATGGATAACTGGGGGATTTGCGACTGCTTTCGCCCGAAAGCGATCAAAAAACACCGCGAGGAGTATCTTTTGAAATTAGAAGAGCTGTTCGTCCACGGTGGAGAATTTTACGAGCGATACGTACTCGTCACGTTACTTGCGTATTACGCGGAAGAAAAATATATTCCTATCATAGAAAGCTATTTAAAAAGAGCGGATACGCAAAAATATTATATACATATGGCGGCCGCGTGGTTGGTTGCCGAGTTGCTCATAAAATCATACGACGACGGCGTTAAGATTCTACGAAGCTGTATTTTGGACGAGAAAACGCATAATAAGGCAATTCAGAAAGCGCGAGAAAGCTTTCGGATAAGTAAGGAACGGAAAGAATTTTTAAATTCTTTAAAAATAAAAAAGGAAAAATAAGGCAAAACAATATGGATATTTTACAGACGATCACCAAGGAATTTAACCTGACGGCAAACCACGCGAATAATATCGTAACGCTGATCGACGAGGGGAACACGATTCCCTTTATCGCACGGTACAGAAAGGAAATGACGGGCAGTTGCGACGATCAAGTTCTTCGCGAGCTTTTCGACAGGCTTACCTATCTTCGCAATCTCGAAAAAAGAAAAGAAGAGGTCTCCGCGACGATCGAGTCGCAAGGCAAAATGACGGACGAAATCAAAATCGCCTTGGAAAACGCGACGATTTTAACGGAAGTAGAGGATATTTACCGCCCGTATAAGCAAAAGAGAAAGACCCGCGCTTCCGTTGCGATCGCAAAAGGCTTGCAGCCGCTCGCCGACGATATTTTAAAGCAGGATAAAGCGTTTGAACCTTTCAAAGAAGCGGAAAAATATATCGGAGAAGAAGTTGCTTCCTCGGCAGATGCGATCGCGGGCGCGCAGGATATTATCGCGGAGATCATTTCCGACGACGCCGCGACGAGAAAGAAGCTTCGTAATTTCTTTATCAAGCACGGCGAACTCGTTTCCTCCTACATAAAAGGCAAAGAGGAACAAGACGAAGCGAAAACCTACGGAATGTACGCGGACTACCGCGAGCCCGTGTCCGAGGTCAAAAGCCATCGCGTTCTGGCTTTAAACCGTGGGGAAAAAGAAGAATTTTTGAAGGTGTCCATTGAAGTGGATATGGAATTTGCCAAGCGCATTACCGCGGCGGCGTTTTTAAAAGACGGCGGGGAGTGTACGAAAATCGTCAAAGCGGCGGCAGAAGACGGATACGAAAGATTGATCGCGCCGTCCGTGGAAAGAGAGGTGCGGGCGCAACTTTTCGAGGACGCGAGCGAACAGGCGATCAAAATGTTTGAATTGAATTTAAAGCCTTTATTGATGCAGCCGCCCGTCAAAGATAAGATCACGATGGGCTGGGATCCCGGGTATCGCACGGGCTGTAAGATCTGCGTGGTGGACGGCACGGGTAAGGTGCTCGACAACACCGTCGTGCACGTAACGTTGCCGAATGCGAAAGTGGAAGAGCCCAAGCGCGTATTAAAAGCGATGATTCAAAAACACGGCGTGGAGGTTATTTCTTGCGGAAACGGTACGGCGAGCAAGGAAAGCGAAATTTTTATCGCGAATCTAATTAAGGAAATCAAAGCGGAAACGGGCAGAACGGTCGGGTACGTAATCGTCAACGAGGCGGGCGCTTCGGTGTATTCGGCAAGCCCTTTGGGCGCGGAAGAATTCCCCGAATTCGACGTGACGACGAGAAGCGCGGTATCGATCGCGCGAAGACTGCAAGACCCGCTTGCGGAGCTTATCAAAATTGACCCCAAATCTATCGGCGTGGGACAATATCAACACGATATGAACGAAAAGCGTTTGGACGGCGCGCTTGAAGGGGTGCTGGAAGATTGCGTAAACAGCGTTGGCGTTGATTTAAATACGGCAAGCGTATCGCTTTTGAAATTCGTCGCGGGGTTAAATTCCGCTGTCGCGAAAAATATCGTCAGCTATCGCGAAACGAACGGAAAGTTCAAATCAAGAAAACAGCTTTTGAAAGTTCCGAAACTCGGTGAAAAGGCGTATACGCAATGCGCAGGCTTCCTTCGGATCGATTGCGGAGAAAATATTCTCGATAACACCGCCGTGCACCCCGAAAGCTATGAAAAAGCGGAAAAGCTTTTGTCGCTTTTCTCTTATACGAAAGAGGACGTGAAAGCCAAGCGTATTGCCGACCTGAGGGCGCGTATCGTCAAATACGGCGAGGAAAAAGCCGCCAAGGAAACGGGACTTGATAAAGCGACGATGCTCGATATCGTTACCGAGCTTATGAAGCCCGGTCGGGATATCCGCGAGGGCTTGCCTGCACCGACCTTGCGCACGGACGTAATGGGAATGGAAGATTTGAAAGTAGGTATGGAGCTTACGGGTACGGTGCGTAACGTCGTGGACTTCGGCGCGTTTATCGATATCGGCGTACACCAAGACGGTTTGGCGCATATTTCGGAAATTACCGAGCGTTATATCCGTCACCCTTCAGAAGTTTTGAAAGTGGGGCAGGTCGTGACCGTTTGGGTCAAAGAGGTAGACGTCAAAAAGAAGCGTATTGGGCTTACTTTGAAAAAGAAAAACAAATAAGGGCAAAACACTTGACTTTCTTTTGTGATTATTATAAAATATTAGTAGTAAAGTAAAAAATTGTCAATTTTATGGAGGAGTTATATTATGTTGGAAAAAGTACAGGCTATGCTTGCGGAAGCGTTGAATCTGCCTATTGAAAAGGTTACGCCCGACGCGAAGATCATCGACGATCTCGGCGCAGATTCTTTGGACGTGGTCGAGCTTTTGAGCAGATTGGAAGACGAGCTCGGGTTCGTTATTCCCGACGAAGACGTAGAAGGTCTTGCGACCGTTGCCGACGTTGCGGCGGAAATCGAAAAACTGACGAAATGATCCGTTTGATACGGGAAAGCCCTTCGGTTTTACTGAACCGAAGGTTTTTTCTTGGCATAAAACAGGAAATTGTGAATAAAAACGCTCGGAAACGTTTGATTTAAAATTCTCGATATGATATAATCTTCAAGGAAGAAAATTTTTGAGGTGTCTGATGTTACAAGTCAACGGTGTATCTTTGCAATACGGCAGTAAAAAACTGTTCGAGGACGTAAACTTGAAGTTTACGAAAGGAAATTGCTACGGCATTATCGGTGCGAACGGTGCGGGGAAATCTACCTTTTTGAAGGTGCTTTCGGGGGAGATCGAGCCGCAGAAGGGCTTTGTGTCCTTGGATAAAAACGAGCGTATGTCCGTTTTGCAACAAAACCAGAATATGTACGACGACGAAACGGTTTTGCGTACCGTTATGCTCGGTTATAAACGGCTCGTGGACGTTATGGACGAAAAGGACGCTCTGTATGCAAATCCCGATTTTTCCGAAGAGGACGGGATCAAGGCTGCTGAATTGGAAAGCGAGTTTGCGGAAATGAACGGTTACGACGCGGAATATCAGGCAAGCCAGCTCTTAAACGCGCTTGAAATTCCCGAGGAATTGCATTATGCTTTGATGAGCGAGCTTGACGCGAAGCAAAAAGTCCGCGTCCTTTTGGCGCAAGCCTTATTCGGAGATCCCGACGTACTTCTTTTGGACGAGCCTACCAACAACCTCGATATCAAGACGGTGAGATGGCTGGAAAATTATCTGATGGATTTCGAAAATACCATTATAATCGTATCGCATAACCGTCACTTCCTCAATAAAGTATGTACGAATATTTGCGACGTGGATTTCGGAAAGATCAATATGTTCGTAGGAAACTACGATTTTTGGTATCAAACGAGCCAACTTCTTGCCCGTCAGCAAAAGGAACAGAATAAAAAAGCCGAACAGCGCGCGAAGGAATTGCAGGAGTTTATCGCAAGATTTGCGGCAAACGCTTCTAAATCCCGTCAAGCGACTTCGAGAAAGAAGGAGCTTGAAAAGCTTACGATCAACGACTTTAAGCCTTCGCTTCGTAAATATCCCTATATCGATTTCAAATTCGAACGGGAGATCGGAAACGATATCCTTATCGTGGAAGGACTCACGAAGGAAGGATATTTTAAGGACGTATCTTTCTCCGTGCAAAAAGGCGAGAAGATTGGTATCGTTTCGGATAAGAGTACTACGCTTACGATGCTCTACGATATTTTGATGGGCAAGGAACAGCCGGACGCGGGTACGGTTATGTGGGGCAAAACGATCACGACTTCCTATTTCCCTCAAAATAATAACGAATATTTCCAAAACTGCGATCTCAACCTCGTGGAATGGCTTTCTCAGTTTTCCAACGATCACTACGAAGAATATCTTCGCGGTTGGCTGGGCAGAATGTTATTCTCGGGCGAAGAGGCATTGAAAAAAGCAAAAGTCTTGTCGGGCGGCGAAAAGGTTAGATGTATGCTTGCAAAAATGATGCTCGAAGGCAGCAACTTCCTCATTTTCGACGAACCGACCAACCACCTTGACCTCGAATCGATCACAGCCCTCAACAACGGTTTGTCTTCTTACCGTGGCTGTATGCTCTTGACCTCGCACGACCAAGAATTAATGAATACCGTAGCCGATCGCATTATCGAAATCAACGAAACCAAAGTGTACGATAGAAAGGTCACTTACGACGAATATCTCGACGAAATCCATTGATTCGACGAAATATAGCCAAAACCTCCCGTTTTATCGGGAGGTTTTTTCGTTGTGATTCGTTTTCGACCTCTTTCGACAGAATATTTAATGAATTTTGAAAGAAATTCAAAAATATTTTTGAATATTGTAAAATAATGCTTTACGAATTAAAAAATTTGTAGTATAATAGGTATCGTCAAACGCCGAAAGGCGAAAAAATTAAAGGAGGAGTGGAATATGCACTCAATATCAATGATCTTATTGGAATCGAACGCTGCGGTACTCGAACAGCTGACGGAAGCGTTCGGCGATAAGAATGAATTCAGTATCTTGTACGCGGGCGACGACGGCGACGACGGGATCAAACAAATTTTAAAGCTCAAACCCGATATGGTGTTTGTGGGAATGTTCCTTAAAGGAACGGACGGTTGCGGGGTTATCCAAGCAGTCAAGAAAACGTGGCCGAACGCGAAAATCATCGCCACGGGAATGGCAAACGACGCGTTGATCGAACGCGCAATGAGCGAGGGTGCGGAGTATTATTTAATAAAGCCTTTCTCCGTGCAAGGCGCAATCGAAAGGGTAATGGAGCTGATGAAGGATAAAGAGCCGACGGCGGTGAAGGATTATGCGGGAATCAAGAGAAAGCCTACGACGATAGACGAAAAGATCAGCGACATTTTTATCTCGATCGGAATTCCGCCGCATATTAAGGGGTACGGGTACTTACGTGAAGGAATAAAGCTTACCATCGAAAAGCCGTATGTGATCAGCTCCGTTACGAAGGAGTTATATCCGCATATCGCGGGGAAATTCAATACGACGCCGAGTAAGGTGGAAAGGGCGATCCGTCACGCGATAGAGGTGGCTTGGAACAGAGGTAGGATCGACGCGATCAACGCGATTTTCGGAACGAGAATCTATCTCGGAACGGAAAAGCCGACGAACAGCGAGTTTATTGCGCTCGTCGCGGACAAGCTTATTTTGGAAAATATGGTATAAACGAAAAACCGTTGCAAACGCAACGGTTTTTCGTTTGGGTTAGATTGAAGTTTAATACATACCGCCCATATCGCCGCCTGCCGGCATTGCGGGAGCGGGAGGGGTGGGGATATCGGTCACGATGCTTTCCGTCGTAAGAAGCGTGGAGGCAACGGACGCCGCGTTTTGAAGGACCGAACGGGTAACCTTGGTGGGGTCGATAATACCGCATTCTACCATATCGCAGTATTTATTGTTGAGCGCGTCGAAGCCGTAGTTGGCTTTCTTTGCGTTGAGGACTTTATCAACGATCACGCTGCCGTCAAGTCCCGCGTTCTTAGCAATCTGTCTGATAGGTTCTTCGATCGCTTTCAAAACGATTGCCGCACCCGTCTTTTCGTCGCCCGAAAGGGCTGCGACGAGCTTTTTCACGACGGGAACTGCGGAAAGGAGTGCCGAGCCGCCGCCGGGAACGTAGCCTTCTTCCACAGCAGCCCTCGTTGCTGCGAGCGCGTCGTCGATACGAAGTTTCTTTTCCTTCATTTCGACTTCGGTTGCCGCGCCGACGCTGATAACCGCCACGCCGCCTGCGAGCTTTGCAAGTCTTTCCTGCAATTTCTCTCTGTCGTAATCGGATTTTGTTTCTAAGATCTGTGATTTGATGGAAGCAATTCTGTCTTTGATCTCGTTCGCTTCGCCTGCGCCGCCGATGATCGTCGTGTTTTCTTTGTCAACGCGAACGGTGGAGGCTCTACCGAGCATATCGAGCGTTACGTCTTTAAATTCAAGACCAAGGTCGGAGGAAATTACCTGACCGCCCGTAAGAATCGCGATATCGCGAAGCATTTCTTTTCTTCTGTCGCCGAAGCCGGGCGCTTTGACGGCAACCGAATTGAATACGCCTTTGAGTTTGTTGACGATAAGAGCCGCGAGTGCGTCGCCTTCTACGTCTTCAGCGATAATAAGGAGTTTTGCGCCTTGTTGTGCAAGGGGTTCGATAATAGGAAGGATTTCCTGTAACGCGGAAATCTTTTTATCGGTGATCAGGATATACGGATTTTCAATTACCGCTTCCATTTTGTCGGTGTTCGTTACCATATAGGCGGAAGCGTAACCGCGGTCGAATTGCATACCTTCCACGGTGTTGAGCTCGGTATTCATAGATTTGCCTTCTTCCACGGTGATCACGCCGTCTTTTCCGACGATCTCCATCGCGTGCGCGATCAAAGAGCCGACTTCGGGATCGCCTGCGGAAATGGAAGCGACCTGTTCGATCGCTTTCTGGCTTTCCACGGATTTGGAAATGCTCTTCAAGTGTTCCACGATCGTATCGACGGCTTTTTTAATACCGTCCTTCAAAATGATAGGGTTCGCGCCCGCCGCGAGATTTTTAAGACCTTCTCTCACGATAGCTTGCGCCAAAACGACCGCGGTAGTCGTACCGTCGCCCGCTACGTCGTTGGTTTTGGTCGATACTTCTTTAACAAGCTGTGCGCCCATATTTTCAAACGGGTCGTTAAGTTCGATTTCTTTTGCGATGGTCACGCCGTCGTTGGTGATAAGGGGCGCGCCGAATTTTTTGTCGAGAACGACGTTTCTGCCCTTAGGGCCGAGAGTGATCTTTACGGTATCGGCGAGGGTATTCACGCCGTTTTCGAGAGCTTTTCTTGCTTCTTCTCCATATTTGATTTGTTTAGCCATATTATTATGTTCTCCTTTATTTTTAACTGATTTTGATTAGTCTTCGACGACGGCGAGAATGTCGCTTTGTTTTAAAATGGTAAATTCTTTCCCGTCTACTTTAAAATCCGAACCTGCGTATTGCGAACAAAGCACCTTGTCGCCTACTTTCACTTGCATAGTCGTTTCCTTGCCGTCGATCAGTCCGCCGGGGCCGACCGCAACGACGATACAGGTTTGCGGTTTTTCTTTGGAAGCCGCGGTAAGGTATAAGCCGCTTTTCGTCTTTTCTTCAGCCTGTACGCTTTCCACGACGACTTTGTCGAATAAAGGTTTGATAGTCATAAAATTATCCTCCGATTTTTTCGGACGCTCCGTATGTATTGAAAGCGCCGCTATATTTTTCTCTATAATTATAACCGCATTTTCGTCGCAGTCAAACACAAAAAACGAAAAAGGTTAAAAAAATCGGAAAAATTTTCAAAAAATTTTCGCTTTCCCGCGGGTTGAGATAGAAAAGTGAACGTAAAGTATTGATTTTTGCAAAAAAATATGGTACAATAAATAAGGTATTTTACGAAGGAGGCTATCAAAATATGCCTACGATGGATAAATGGGATAAGCGGTTTATGGAGCTTACGGAAACGGTGGCGACTTGGTCGAGCTGTTTTCAGGAAAACCGTCAGGTCGGCGCGGTGATTGTGAAAGACAAACGCGTGATGACGACGGGCTATAACGGCGCGCCTGCGGGCATCGAGAGCTGTAAAGAAAAAGGGGAATGTTTAAGGCGTAAGCTGAATATCCCCAGCGGCACGCAGCACGAGCTTTGTTTTGCCGTGCACGCCGAACAGAACGCGATCATTCAAGCGTCAAGATACGGGATCTGTATTGCGGGCGCAACCTTGTATTGCACCCATCAGCCTTGCGTGATCTGTGCGAAAATGATCATTAACGCGGGGATCAAACGGGTCGTATATAAGCACGGCTATCCCGACGAATTTTCGATTGCGCTCTTTAACGAAGCGGGCGTTTCGGTCGAAAAATTCGAAGAATAAATCATAAAGAATAAAAAAGGAAGAAAATTGATTATGAATCCTATCGTTACTTTTGAAATGGAAAACGGAAAGACCTTTAAAGCGGAATTATATCCCGATAAAGCGCCGAATACGGTAAATAACTTCTTATCGCTCGTAAAGAAAGGCTACTACGA
>JAFURH010000020.1 GCA_017471945.1 Clostridia bacterium
AATCAAGTGGAATTTGCGCAAAAAATAGGCGTGACAAAACAATGTGTTTCCAATTGGGAAAACGATAATATTCTTCCTTCCGTTGAGATGTTAGTTACGATTGCGGATTTCTTTTCCGTCCCAACCGACGTATTATTAGGGAGAAGCTCGGACGATGTTATTTCCGTCGAAGGATTAAGCGACGAAGAAATTGCACATTTACGGGCAATCGTAAAAGATTTACAAAAGGCTCGCAAATAAAAACGAAAAAGGGAATAGACCTGTCGCCTATTCCCTTTTGTTTTCTGGCGCAGAGAAGAGGAGATTGGCTTCGCCAAAGTGTCGCTCCGCCGAAAAATAAAAGAATAACCCAAACCAGCCGTTCGGCGTCGCTCGCGTGAACCTCCGATAATTCGGATTTTCTTCAAGCTCTTTCCCAGCCAAACAAAAACAACGACACCCTTCTCGGGTGTCGTTTTTGTTTGGCGCAGAGAAGAGGATTTGAACCTCCGGATACATTCCTGCATCACACGATTTCCAATCGTGCGCCTTAAGCCACTCAGCCATCTCTGCAAAATACGGCTTAAATTCAAGCCATATTATATTACTGTATTTTTCTGAAAAATGCAAGCGTTTTTAACGGAGTTTTATAAATTTTCTCAAAAAACTTTCACGCGCTTACCTTCTCCAAGTGGACGGGGCGAACAGAACGAGCATCGGGAAAATTTCCAGTCTGCCCGCGAGCATATCGAAAATAAATACGAATTTCGACCAGTCCGTGAAAAACGCAAAATTCCCCGTCGGTCCGACCTTTTCCAACCCCGGTCCTACGTTATTGAGCGTAGTCACAACCGAAGTGAAGCTCGTCGTGAGGTCGTGCCCTTCTATCGAGATCAACAGCAACGATACGACGAAAATTAAAATATACGCCACCAGGTACGCGTTGACCGAACGCACGACCTCGTGCTCCACCACCCGTTTATCCACGGTGATCTTTTTGACCTGCTTGGGATGAATGAGCCGACCGACCTCGTGCATACCGCCTTTTGCGAGAATGATATGTCGGGAAACTTTCATACCGCCGCCCGTACTTCCCGCACACGCGCCGATAAACATTAAAAGAACCAAAATGGTCTTGGAAAAAGACGGCCACAAATTGAAATCTTCCGTCGCAAACCCCGTCGTAGAGATCACGGAAGCGACCGAAAACGCAGCGTGTTTGATCGCCTCTCCTACGCTATACCCGTATTCCGCAAGGCAAAGGTTGAGCGTAATCAACGCGATCGCCGAAAATACGACGAGCAAAAACACGCGGATTTCCGCGTTGAACGCTTCCTTAAATTTCCCCCTGCCTAAAAGGTAATAGGAATTAAAGTTGAGCGAGAACAGCAGCATAAACACGGTCACGACGATCTGCAAATAGGAATTATATCCCGCCATACCGTCCGATTTGATCGCGAAGCCGCCCGTGCCCGCCGTGGCGAACGCGGTGTTTAAGGAATCGAAAACGGGCATACCGCCGCAAACGAGCAGGATAAACTGCACCACCGTCAGTCCGAAATAGATTGCGTAGAGAATGAGCGCGGTCTGGCGCACCTTCGGTACGAGCTTTCCGACCGTTGGTCCGGGGCTTTCCGCTTTCATAATATGCATATTTCTCGCACCGCTCAAAGGCAAGAACGCCATAATCAGCACGAGAACGCCCATACCCCCTACCCAGTGAGTGAAACTGCGCCAAAGAAGCAAGGATTTCGCCATACCCTCGACCTCGTGACCTTGCAGAATAGTCGCGCCCGTGGTGGTGAAGCCCGAAACCGTTTCGAAAAGCGCGTCCGTATACGACGGGATCGCACCCGAGAAAAAGAAGGGTAACGCGCCGAACAGACTCATTACGATCCAGCTCATCGCGACGATCACGAACCCTTCTTTCGCGTAGATCGAAGTATTTTCGGGTTTTTTGATCAAACACAAGCCGCCCAGCCCGCCGCAGATCACGATCGCGATCAAAAACGAGAAAAACTCCTCTTCCCAATAGATCACCGCCGTAAGTAGAGGCAGAAGGAAAAACATTCCCTCGAATAATAAAAGCCAACCGAGCGTACGTTTTACGATAGAAAAATTCATAACGCCGCGCCCCTTATCTTTCGAGTACGTCGGCAATATTGTCGATCGTCTGACCTTTGGTGACGACGACGACCGCGTCTCCCGATTCGATCGTATCGTGACCGCGAGGAATGAGTACCCGTTCGCCGCGCACGATGGACGCAACGAGCACGCCGCGTTTAAAATGCAAGTCCTTTAAAGGTTTGCCGATCACGGGCGAGCCTTCTTTTACGATAAATTCCGCCGCCTCAACTTTATCTTCAATGATATTATACAGCGTTTCCATATTGCTGCCCTGCGAATTCTTCGTCGCGCGAACGTAACGTAAAATACTGTCGGCAGTGACGTTTTTAGGGCACACGACCGTATCGAGATCGAGCCGACTGATCACGCTGTCGTAATCGGTGCGGTTGATCTTCGTGATCAGTTTCCGTACCCCCGCTTCTTTTGCGAACAGGGAAAGTAAAATATTTTCCTCGTCGTGCTGCGAAAGCGCGACGAACGCGCCCGCTCGCTCGATCCCCTCTTCCAATAAAAGCTCCCGCTCCGTGGCGTTGCCGTTGATCACGGTGAGCTTATTCCAGCGCGAAGCGATCTCCTCGCAGGTTTTAAAATCCTTTTCAATGACCTTGATCGAAATACCCGAACGCTCCAAAATCTCGCAAAGATAGTGCGTGATCACGCCTCCGCCGACCACGATTGCGTCCTTGATCGAATGTCCTTTATAGTGTATTTTTACAAAAAAATCGTTGGCGTTTTTCGGCGTTGCGACGATAGACACGACGTCTTTACCTTTAAAGACGAAATCGCCGTTCGGGATATACGCCTCGTCGCCGCGTTCGACCGTACAAACGAGGATATCGGGGTGGAATTTCGCCATCATTTCCTTCACGGAAAGCCCCGCCAAAAGCCCTTCGGGGGAAAGACGAAACTTAATCAGCTCGACCCTGCCCTTGCCAAACGGCTCGATCTTGATCGCCGCAGGGAAACGGAGCACTCGCGCGATCTCCTCTGCCGCCGCGTATTCGGGGTTGATCACCATTACGAGCCCGAGCTCGTTTTGCAGGTATTGCGTTTCCTTGCTGTATTCGGGATTTTTGATCCGCGCGATCGTCTGACAATTCCCCTCTTTTTTCGCGATCAAACAGCACAACAGATTGAGCTCGTCGGAATTCGTGACCGCGATAAACAGATCCGCGCCGTCGATCCCCGCTTCTTGTTGCGCGGCGTGCGTCGCGCCGTTTCCGACCACTCCCATCACGTCGCAACGATCGGTCACCGATCTGATTTTTTCCGAAGAAGTATCGATCACCGTTACGTCGTTGCCGTCGGCGTTGAGTTTTTCGGCGAGCGTTTGTCCTACTCTGCCGCAACCTACGATAATGATTTTCATTCTCGTCCTCCTGTGGTTATCATTGTAGCACATTTTCTTGCTTTCGTCAACAGTCTTTGGCGGATTTTACTAAAATAGCGTCTTCAAACGGCTCAGATCAACCCCGTAATGAAGATCTCGATCCCGATCAAAATGAGAATGATCCCCCCGAACACGGTGGCTTTCCCCGCGAGCTTCGTACCGAATTTTTTACCTAAAAACACGCCTGCAAGACAAATGGCGAAGGTGACGGCAGCGATGATCAGCGCGCTTCCAAGCGCCATATACCAGTTATAATTCGCGATCGTAAAGCCTACGGACAGCGCGTCGATAGAGGTCGCTACGCCTTGCACCAAAAGCCCCAAAAATCCGACCTTGGAACTTTCGGTTTCCCCTTTACTCCGAATCCCGTCCACCAGCATTTTCGCGCCGATAAAGCCCAAAAGCGCAAGCGCGATCCACGGGATAAACTTCTCAAACGCCGTAAAATAGCGCAAAAGGTTATGGATACAAAACCAACCGAGCATCGGCATCAACGCCTGAAAAAAAGCGAACACGCCCGCGATACCGCAGGTTTTCCGTTTGGACATATCGGACTCGTTCAACCCGTTGGCAAGCGACACCGAAAAGGCGTCCATCGCAAGCCCCACGCCAAGCAATACGCTGTTAAAAACAAAAGTAAACATAACCGCTCCTTAAAAAAATTACCAAGTATAAACGTGCGCTATACTTGGACGATAAAAAAATAAAGACTCCACGTATAGCTCAAAAGATATACGTAAGTCTCGTAAATTAAAACAAGCCAGACCGTTTGGTCAGAATGTTGACTTGTTCCGCGCGCTTCGTGCGGTTACTACTCCCCTACGGAATATACTCATTATAGCAAAATTTTCCTGACTTGTCAACGGTAAACGCAAGGAAAAAGGGATTTTCTTAATTTTATGCTTACAACGCCTTCAATATGCATCAAAGCCGCCGATCGGGCGGCTTTGCTACGGTAAGATTTATTTTAAAAATTTCCGAATCAGCTTTTCGTAGAATTTGCTTTTATACGGCTGATAGCGCATCGGAAGATCCAACCACGTCTTTTTATCCACGATACTTTTCGTATGCGAGAACGCGTCAAACCCTTCTTTGCCGTGATACGAGCCCATACCGCTTTCTCCGACCCCGCCGAAGCCCATTTCGCTCGTCGCAAGGTGAATGATCGTGTCGTTCACGCACCCGCCGCCGAAGGCAAGGCGTTGAGTCGCCTCGCAAATCCGCTTTTTGTCCTCGGAAAAAAGATACAGCGCGAGCGGCTTAGCTTTCTCCGCAAGAAGCGCATACACCTCGTCGAAGCTTTCGAAGGTGAGCACGGGCAGTACCGGCCCGAAAATTTCCTCTTGCATAACGGCGTCGTTACAGGAAACGTTATCGAGCACGGTTGGTTCGATTTTCAGCTTCGTCTCATCCCTGCCCCCGCCAAACGCCGTTTTTGCAGGATCGATAAGCGCACAAACGCGCTCGAAATGCTTTGCGTTGACCATCTTTCCGTAGTCGGCGTTTTCAAGCGGTTGTTCGCCGTATTGCAGCTTGATCTGCGCTATGATCTCTTTCAACAGCTCGTCTTTGACCGACCGTTCGCAAAGGATATAATCGGGTGCAACGCAGGTCTGCCCGCAGTTCAAAAATTTTCCGAACACGATACGCTTTGCCGCGAGCTTGATTTTCGCCGAGCCGTCCACGATACACGGGCTTTTCCCGCCAAGCTCCAAAACGGCGGGCGTTAAGTGCTCCGCCGTATGGCGAAGGACCTCTTTCCCCACGCTCTGACTACCCGTAAAGAACACGAAATCGAATTTCTGTTCGAGCAGGGCGGCGTTTTCCTTCCTCCCGCCGGTGACGACCGCGATATATTCGGGCGGAAAAAGTTCCGCAATCATTTTTTCGATAAGCTTGCTCGTTTCAGGCGAATACGCGCTGGGCTTGACAATCGCGGTATTACCCGCGGCGATCGCGTCGGCGATCGGGTCGATCGTCAATAAAAAGGGATAATTCCAAGGGCTCATAATCAGCGTATTGCCGTAGGGCGAAGGCAGCTTATAACTCTTGGAACGGAATTGCGCAAGCGGCGTTTTCACGCGTTTGGGCTTCGCAAATTTTTTAACGTGTTTGATCAGATAACCAATCTCCGAAAGCGCCATACCCGTTTCGCACATATAGCTTTCAAACTCGCTTTTGCCAAGATCGGCTTTGAGCGCGGCGGCGATTTCCGTTTGGTTTTTTCTCACCGCTTCCCGAAGCTTTTTCAGCATTTCGATACGGAAGCTTACGGGCAAAGTCGCGCCGCTTTGAAAATATACGCGTTGGGCTTTTAAAAGTTCGTCAAAGTTTTTGTTTTGCATCGTTTTCACTCCTTTCGGATACTTGATAATAAAATTTTTCCAGCTCTTTTGCGTTCATAAGTACGGGGACGGGGTAGAGCGGATTCGCTTCCTTATCCGCGTGCTTCGCCATTTGCGGGATATCCTCTTCCCGAATCCCTTTCAGCCTTTCGGGGATCTGCATACGCCGATTCAGCGCCTCGACGGCTTGGATAAATTTCTTCGCGCCGTCCTCGTGGGAATCGCTTTCGGCGGCAACGCCCGCCGCCACGCCGAGCTTATGCAGTTTCTTTTCCGCTTTCTTTCCGTAAGCTTTCAGAACGATCGGCATCAATACCGAGTTTGCAAGCCCGTGCGGGACGTTATACTGTCCGCCCAAAGAATGCGCGACGGCGTGAATATACCCGACGTAGGACTTGGAAAAGGCGATTCCCGCCAAATACGCGGCTTTTAACATATTCGCGCGCGCTTTGCAGTCTTGCCCGTTCGCATACGCCTTTTCGATATTTTCAAAGATTAAAGCGGTCGCCGTCAGGGCGTGGCGTCGGGTTTCCTTGCTCGTCGATCGCCCGATATACGCCTCCACCGCGTGGGTGAGCGCGTCCATTCCCGTCGTCGCCGTCAAATGCGGCGGCAGAGAAAAGGTCACCGACGGGTCGAGCACCGCGTACCGCGGAATGAGCGTGAAATCCATCAGCGCGTATTTATGTTGCGTAGCGCTATCGGTCACCACCGCCGCGAGCGTGACTTCGCTCCCCGTTCCCGCCGTCGTGGGGATCGCGACGAGCGGGGGAATTTTCCGCCACACGCGCAACACCCCTTTTAATCGGTTAAGGGATTTTTTGGGATAGGCGATCCTCGCGCCGACCGCTTTTGCGCAATCCATCGACGAGCCGCCGCCGAACGCGATCAGGCATTCGCACCCTTCTTTTACGTAAAGCGCCCGCGCTTCTTCCACGTTTTCCACCGTAGGATTCGCGCGCGTTTTATCGTAGACCGCGCATTTGATTTTCTTCGCTTTTAACAGTTCTTCCAGCGAACTGGTCACTCCCATTTCCCGAAGTACCCCGTCGGTTACGAGCAGGACGGATTTAGCACCCAGCCTTTCGAAAAGTCCTTCGAGCGAGAGTACGCTCTCGAAAATTTCAGGTTCTCTATACGGCAAAAACGGCAACGCCGCGCGAAACACCGTCTGAAAAATTCTGCAATACGCCTTTTTGAAAAAATTCATTGTTTACCCTATTATACCTTATTGTAAGCCTTTCGTCAATATTTTTGTCGAAACTTACCGTTTTTTGTATACTTGTTGAAAAATCAACAAATGCATTATAGCATAATCTTGTTGCACTGTCAACAAGATTGAAGGGGTAAAAAAGGGATATTTTTGTCGAAAGGGCTTTGAGTGCCTTCCGCACACGAAAAAACGCCCCGTCGGGCGTTTTTTGTTTTTATTAAATTTTAATATTGCAATACACTATCAACGCGGCAGAAAGTAACGTCAACAGCACCGAAACGAGCAACACGATGCTTCCCACCCGATAAAAGTTATTCTTTCGTTTTATTTTTACAATGCTTTGCGAGCATTGTTTTCCTTTAAAAATAATTTGCTCTATCAGCCATTCCCTATGCTCGTTTACACCGTTTAGGCAAACCGATTTGGACGAAGTGGTATACGATACCCTCGTGCAAATTGTCAAGATCAAACAGACGATCGAAGCGATATAACTAACTACGGTCAACCCGAATAACGCAATAAATACCGTTGCCGTTCCTACGTTTTCAAATTTCCATTCTCTCAAAAAGCAAGAAAAAATAGTAAAGATACCCACGTAAACGACCAACAATAAACTGGCTTTGTTATCAATATTCTTTGCCGAATCGATATGCTTTTCATAGACCTGATTCATTTCCTCAAAGCATCTTTCGAGCGTTTTTTCTTTTTTACTTTCTAATTGCGTTTTTTCGATTTTATAAATATCCGTGTTCATTATTACTCCTGTAAAATACTACCTCTTACTTTCAAAAATCGACAAACTAAGTTCAAGTGAAAAAGGAATAGGTAAATCGACAAACCTCTATCGAAGTTTGTCGATTTTTGGTGGAGGTGGTGAGAATCGAACTCACGTCTTACTCGGCTGCCAAAAAACTTTCTACATACTTAGTTTATCTTTTTTTCTTACTTGCGCAACGCGGGTAAACACGCTTTGCGCACCGCAGAAAGCTGAATGATCTTTTAAAAACGCTTTCCGATCCTTAAAAGATTTTTCCGTCTGATTGACGCCGCGACCCCGACCGACGGATAAGTCGGGCGCGACGATTCGTTAAAAAACGAAGTTACGCTGCAAGAGCGTAGTTTGCATTTCTATCTGCATTTAAATTTAGTGGAATGTTGTTGCGCAGGCACTCCGTCTGCGGTATGCTTATCCTTTCGCTCACCGGCAATCGAATCCAGGGCACCCCCGTGTTCGCCTTGCGGCTCTTACAATATTATTATACACGCGTTTGCACGCGTTGTAAACCTTTTTTCCTTAAATTTTCTTTTCCTTTTTTTTCTTGGCGAGTTTTTTCACCGAAGTGTGGTGTTCTTCCCCCGACAGAAGCCGCAAAATGTTCTTCCAATGCGCCGCCCAAGTCAAAATATTGATCAAAAGCAAAAACGCAAACAAGCATACCAGGTATGCGTTCACGGTTGAATCCGCATAGCGGAGTGCAAACAAAACGCCTTGCCAGATACTAAACCCCGTGACCCCGATCAGCGAGCCCATCGAGCCCCATTCGGTGGTGGCGATATAGAGCACGATCAACCAAAGCGCGCCGAAACCGACGAGCAAGAACCAAGGATTTTCCGCGCCTAAATTGATCCAAAACAGCCCGAGCGTAGAGGCGATCCCCTTCCCTCCTTTAAAATGCGAAAATACGGGAAAGATATGCCCGACGATCACGCACACGCCGCAAAAATATCTCGTGAAATCAGAAACGACGATCGACGTGCCCGCAAAATAATAATTGCGGTAAATAAAATATGTAACGATCGCGGGGATACCGCCTTTAAACGCGTCGCAAAAAAAGGTGATCACGCCGACTTTAAGCCCGAATTCGCGGCTCATATTCATAGTGCCCGGATTACCGCTGCCCATTTTCGTGATATCCTTATGCTTACCCTTCGCGATCAGGCGGGCGAAGTTAAAACAGCCGATCAAATAGCACGCGATCGCCATAATCACCAGCTCGTACCAGTTTTTCGAAAAATAAAAAGGTTTCATATTCGCACCTCGGCTTGTTTATTCCTCGTCCTTTTTCTCGCGTACGACGATTCTGATCGGCGTACCCGAAAAATCGTAAGCACGGCGTATCGTGTTCTCCAAGTACCGCTGATAAGAAAAGTGCAATAACCCTTCGTCGTTGACGTGCAGGACGAAAAGCGGGGGGCAAACGCCGACCTGTTGCGAGAAGAACACCCTCATTCTTCTGCCCTGATAGGAAGGCGGTTCTTGCATACGGATCGCGTCGCTGATCAGATCGTTCAGCGCGCCCGTCGAGATACGGAAGGACGCGTTCGCGTACACTTCTTCCGCCGCGTTTAAGATCTTATCCACTCGCTGACCCGTTTTCGCAGAGATATAAATGGATTTGTAATAATCCATAAATTTCAGATCTTCTTTGAGTTTTTCCTCAAATTTGTTGACGGTGTGCGTATCCTTTTCGATCAAATCCCACTTATTCATCACGATCACGGAGGGTTTTCCCTGCTCGTGCACGTAACCGATAATTTTCACGTCCTGTTCCGTCAAACCCTCTTGACTGTCCACGACGAGCAAACACACGTCGCTGCGGCGCACCGCGTCGAACGCGCGCATATTGCTGTAATATTCCACGTCGTCGTCCACGTTCTTCTTTTTGCGGATTCCCGCCGTATCGATAATGGTATACGCCTTGCCGTTGCGCTCGAACAGCGTGTCGATCGCGTCGCGGGTCGTTCCCGCCATAGGGGTGACGATACTTCTTTCGCTTCCCAAAAGACGGTTGACGAGGCTGGATTTGCCCGCGTTGGGCTTGCCGACGACGGCGATTTTCAGCGACGGGATCGTTTCCTCCGTCGTATCGGGGAAGTATTGGATCGCTTCGTCAAGCACGTCGCCGATGCCCGAGGAATGTTCCGCGGAGATCGCGAAAGGCTCGCCAAGCCCCAGCGAATAGAATTCAAAAACCTTATCGGGCGAATATTCGTCGATCTTATTCACGACGAGAATGACGGGTTTTTTACTGCGGCGCAAAATATCCGCGACGTCGTAGTCAGAAGGGTGCAAGCCCTCTCTGCCGTCCGTAAAAAACAAGATCACGTCCGCCGTTTCGATCGCGACGTCCGCTTGCTTTGCGATCTCTTTCCACATTACGTCCTCGGATTTGAGCTCGATACCGCCCGTGTCCACCATCGTGAAATTTTTATCCCGCCACACGGCGTCGGTATACAATCTGTCGCGCGTGACGCCGGGACGGTCCTCGGTGATTGAGATCTTCCGCCCTGCGACTTTATTGAAAAAGGTACTTTTTCCGACGTTGGGTCTGCCCACCAACGCCACCAAAGGATTTGCCATTTTCTTCTCCTCATTTCGCGCTCGTCGAAAGGATCTCTACCAGCCCGTAGCCGCCCTCTCGATTCACGCGGATATTTTCGAATTTAAGTTTGCGTTTGAGTTCTTTTAAAGTCGTTCCGCAGAGGAATACCTCTTCAAACTCCTTCATCGTGTTGCCGTCCAGAATGATTTCGTCCACCGCCGTATCGGGGTTTTCCGCTTGATACGCCTTGATCGCCGCGAGCATATCCACCCCCGTGAGCAATCCCGTACAAGTGACCGTTTTGCCGAAAAACTCGTTTTCAACGGGAAGGCAAACGAGATTCAAGCCTTCTATCGTTTCGTTCGCGATTTGCACGAGGTCGGCGTTGAGCTTTGCCGAAGAAACGCCGCTGACGAGTAGCGATCTTTTCGGCTTTTTAAGCTTGAATTTCTCTCCCTGTTTCGGGGGTAAGGCGCGGAGCGCGGTAAAAAATTCGTCGCGGAATTTCGCCGACATTCCGATCCCGTTTTCGATCTGTTCGAAATCCCCGTAAAAAGACGGGTCTTTGAGCTTCCGTTCCGCTTTTACGAAATATTCGTCGGCGGGTTGAACGAAATTCACGCCGAACTCTTGGTTGAGCTTATCCACGAGATCGAGGAAGCTTTCCGAATACGCCTTGTCGATATCGGGAATGGGATATAAACCCTCGCGGTGCTTGGTGATCCCCGTCGGCACGCAGGCAAGATCGCGTACTGCGGGATAGTATTTAAACAGTTCCCGCGCCGTATAGGCGAATTCCTCGCCGTCGTTTTTATTCGGCACGACGACCGCCTGACAATGCATTTCTATCCCCGCTTCGGCGAGCCGTTTGATCTGCTCCACGATTTTTCCCGCGAAACGGTTTCGAAGAAGCTCCACGCGAAGATTAGGATTCATCGTGTGCACGGAGATATACAGCGGCGAAAGGCGCAGACGGATAATGCGCTTTAACCCCTTGTCTGAAAGGTTGGTAAGCGTTACGAAATTTCCGCAAGTAAAGCTCATACCGTAATCGTCGTCCTTGATATACAAGCTTTCGCGCATTCC
>JAFURH010000021.1 GCA_017471945.1 Clostridia bacterium
AAAGAGAGACCTTCCTGCGTATAGTTACGCGTATAAAGGCACACGTACAAGTCATACAACAGCGGCGGCGCCGTCCGCATTGCTTCGTTGTATTGTTTTACCTTCGCCAAAATCGTATTTGTACCGACACTCTCCATTGCTTCGTCTAATACTTTCTTTCGGGTGTAGTAATATCGCACCTCTACCAAATCTTCTCGAATTTTCTCTATCGCCAACATACTTTTGCCCTCGACTTTTGCTTTTTGAAGGGGGCTGTTTCAAACACCCTTCACTTATAAGCCACGAGAAAGTCGATTTTTCAAGGTGTTTTACAAAAATTTTTTAATTTTTTTATTGCCGCCTCGTAAAACTGATGTACGCATTGAAAACTAACGCCCATTTTCTTGCCGATTTTCTCTAACGTCCAGCCCTCAAAAGCATGTAATACGAACGTTTCCCGTTGCTTGTCCGTGAGCTTGTCCAACAGACTTTTTATGTACTCGTTTTCTTCCGCTTTTATCGCTTTATCCATAGGGGAATCGTCCTGCGACTCGAAATCGTGTCCATTTGCCGTAATTTTTTCCAAAGAAACGTGCCGACGGGTTTCCTTACGTTCTAAAAGCTGTTCCTTATAAAGTTCTTTCAGATACGCAAGCCGTATTTCTTCGCTACATTCTTTCAACATTGCCGCCGTTTCGCTATCTACGTACACGCCAACTTTCTTTTCGCCTTGCTTCGTGGTTACGATAATTTCAAATTTTTTCATTATAAAATCCTCCTGTTTTTTGATTTGAAATTAAAAAATTTCAAACCAAAACAGGAGGGCCACGAATGCGGTTATAACCTAAAATATTACAAAAAACGACAACAAAAAAGCCCTTATCTCCCAATACGTTTCCGTCTTGTTTGATAAGGACTATATATGTATTATTCGATTTTTGTTCTATTAGGAACCTTGTCATTGATTAACCCTTAAAAGCTAATCTCTATATCGTTCCTTTGTATAAAAAATAGCCGACAAACCGTATAATTACAGTTTGTCGGCTCTGCGTCTTTATGCGTCTGGCTCGGTTATAATCTTTATCTTAAAATTGTTTATTTCGATTAAACTTTCCTTTTTACATTTTGGACAGTATAGGGGAAAGTTTTTTATTTGCGTATCTTCGCGTATTTTTATTCTCGTCTTATTACCACATATAGGACATAATACCCATTTGCTTTCAATACTCATTTTCAATATATTATAATTATTTTTTTAGCCTTCCTCAACAATCACACCCGTGACATACGATACAGTTCGGAAATTTCGTTTTATCGTATTCTATCCCGTTTTTCTCGTAATAATTTTGCAATGCTTTTTTAATCGCTTCTTCCGCCAAAACGGAACAATGCAATTTATGCGCGGGCAGTCCGTCAAGAGCTTCGGCTACTGCTTTATTCGTCAAAGCCAAAGCTTCGGAAACGGGTTTTCCTTTAATAAGCTCCGTCGCCATCGAGCTTGACGCAATCGCACTACCGCAACCGAACGTTTCAAATTTGACGTCCATAATGATATTGTTTTCGATTTTCAGATATATTTTCATAATATCTCCGCATTTGGCGTTGCCGACCTCGCCTACGCCGTCTGCATTTTCTATAACACCGACGTTTCGGGGATTGCGGAAATGATCCATCACTTTTTCGCTATACAATGCCATAATTTTTCCTCACTTGATAATAAATTCTTTCTTCCCGCTTATAAGATCACGCCAAATGGGAGACATACCGCGAAGATACGCAACGACCTGTTTCACCGCTTCGACTGTATAACGGACGTCTTCTTTCGTATTTTCTTCCGAAAGCGTGAGCCGAAGCGAGCCGTGCGCAATATCGTGAACTCTACCGATTGCAAGCAACACGTGAGAAGGATCGAGCGAACCCGAAGTACACGCCGAACCCGACGAAGCGCAAATGCCTTTATCGTCGAGAAGCAACAGCAGGGATTCGCCTTCTATCCCTTCAAAGCAAAAGCTTACGTTTGCAGGCAACCGTTTCTCACGGTCGCCGTTTAATACGGAATGTGGAATCGCGGAAAGCCCGTCGATAAGCATATTACGTAATTTCGTCAGCTTTTTCGCGTTCTTTTCCATATTCTCACAGGATTCGTCGAGCGCAACCGCCATACCGACGATGGCTGGGATATTTTCCGTTCCCGCGCGTTTTCCCTTTTCCTGCGCGCCGCCCTCAATCAAGCTTGTAAGCGGTATTCCTTTACGGACGTACAATGCGCCGATACCTTTCGGTCCGTGGAATTTGTGTGCGGAAAGAGAGAGCATGTCTATACGCTCCTTTTGAACGTCAACGCATACATGCCCCACCGCTTGGACCGCATCTGTGTGGAAAATCACATTCTTTTCACGACAAATTTCCCCGATTTCGGCAATCGGTTGTATCGTCCCGATTTCGTTATTCGCATACATCACGCTGACAAGACAAGTGTCGGGGCGAATGGCGTTCTGCACTTGCTTTGCCGTGATAAGCCCGTTTTCGGATATGGGCAAAAGCGTGATTTCAAACCCTTGTCGTTTGAGTTTTTCAAGCGTATGCAAGACGGCGTGATGCTCGAACGCCGTCGAAACGATATGCTTTTTACCTTTTCTTTCTCCGATCGTCGCAGCCGAAAGGATCGCTTGATTATCCGATTCGCTGCCGCCCGACGTAAAGAAAATTTCTTTTTCCGTACAACCCAAACGTTTTGCAATACGACATCTCGCGTCTAAAAGAGCTTCCGCCGCCTGTTGCCCGACGGAGTGTAAGCTGGACGGGTTGCCGTATATTTCATCCATATACGGCAACATCGCCTTGATAACCTCTTTGCTTGTTTTCGTCGTAGCGGCGTTATCTAAATATATTTGTTTCATCTTTTTGGTCATTTTTCAAATAAAATCTTTACACGAAACCAAGAGATCAATCTTTTTCCATTGCGTTTCTTCATCAATACAGTTTCCTTCCTCTACGGAAGCAAAACCACATTGTGGCGAGAGTGCAATATTATCCCCAACGATCGCTTTTGCCTCTAAATATCTTTTCTTTATTTCGTCGTAAGTTTCCAATTTCGGATTTTTTGTAGAAATCAATCCTGCAACGAAGGTAGTGGACGTATTCCGTAAGATTGCCCACGGCGTAAAATCGCCCGAACGTTCGTCGTCGTATTCGACGAAAAATCCATCGTAAGGGATCTGTGCAATAACGGGGGCTACAGTATCGTAAAAGCCGTGAAACAACGGCTTTCCCTTAAAATTCCCTTTGCAGAAATGATTAGCAATCACCATATCCTTCGGTTTATTTTTAAGAGCTTTTGTGGAAACAATCCTAAACCATTCCAAGACTTCTTCCTTTTTATATCCAAGCGAATCTACGCGCTTTAAGAAGTTTTCGTCAATCATATACGTCCATGAAGTATCGTCGATCTGCAAGTAACGACAGCCGTGGTCGTATAAATCTTTAATTGCCGTTTGATAAGCCAATGCGATATCTTCTATCAATGCAAAAATATCGCTCCCGTAATAAGGAATTTCTTTTTTCCCAAGCTGTAAATAGTTATCAACTAAAATCATATTCGGTCCCGAAATACATTTTTTTGCCGTTATATCGGGATATTTTTGACTTTCTTTCAATAGAAAGTCAAAAGCGGATATTTCAGGATGCTCTTTGCTCGGATTATAAGAAATCTTTCCCGAAATATAGCCTAACTCAATATGATTTGTTACGCCGTTTATTACTTTTTCCAAATGAACGGTCGTAAAGCCGTCAAACTCTTTCAGCCAGTCGAGATGCCACCATCTACGGCGAAATTCGCCGTCGGTAACGTATTGCAAACCGTGTTGCACTTCTTTTTTTACTAATTTTGCAATTTCCTCGTCTTCCACCTTTCTTAAAACATCCAAAGAAATTTCCTTATTTTGGTATTTTACCCGTGCGTCCTTAATCGCTTGCGGGCGTAAAAAAGACCCTACGATATCGTATTTTATATTTAACATAATTCAACTCCTATTTATAATTTATAAATTTGACAAAGACACCTGCTGAAAACAGGTGTCTTTGTTCATCTATTTTAGTCCGCAAAAAGCGGCGTAGACAAATACCTGTCCCCCGTGTCAGGGAATAAAACAACGATATTTTTTCCTTCGTTTTCAGGGCGCTTCGCAAGCTCGATTGCCGCGTGAAGCGCTGCACCCGAAGAAATACCGACAAGTATTCCTTCATTCTTACCAATGAGCTTTCCCGTCGCAAAAGCGTCCTCATTCGCAACGGTGATGATCTCGTCGTAAATTTCGGTATTGAGAATTTCGGGAACGAAACCAGCGCCGATACCTTGAATCTTATGCGCTCCCGCAACACCCGTAGAGAGTACCGCCGAAGTCGCAGGCTCAACGGCTACGACACGTATTTTCGCATTCTTAAACTTTAAATAACCGCCCACGCCCGTGATTGTACCGCCCGTCCCGACGCCTGCCACAAAAATATCCACGTTGCCGTCCGTATCCTCATAAATTTCCGGACCCGTCGTATTAAAATGTATTTTGGGGTTAGCGGGATTTTCAAACTGACCGGGAATAAAGCTATACGGAATTTCCGCCGCAAGTTCTTTCGCTTTTGCGATTGCGCCTTTCATGCCTTTACTGCCTTCTGTCAAAACGAGTTCCGCGCCGTAGGCTTTCATAAGCTGTCTACGTTCTACCGACATTGTTTCGGGCATAACGAGGATAACACGATATCCTCTTGCGCTTGCAACGGAAGCAAGACCGATACCCGTATTTCCCGAAGTCGGCTCGATGATAACCGAAGCGAGGCAAAGCTTTCCGTTTGCTTCCGCCTCGTCGAGCATTGCTTTCGCAATCCTGTCTTTCACCGAACCTGCGGGGTTAAAATATTCCAGTTTCGCAAGAATTTTCGCTTTCAACCCGTATTTCTTTTCTATATTTGTAAGTTCCAACAAAGGCGTTTTCCCGATCAACTGATCGGCAGACATATAAATTTTACCCATTTTAATTCTCCTTTTTATTATCGTTAAATAAGTTGGTTTTTTCGATTATTTTAACAAGTAAAATTGCTACTATGATACCTGCAATGCCCTGTACTCCGTTAAAAGGGATATTTACAAGCGACGGAGCAAAACCGTACATAATCCCCTCAAATAGAAAGTAACCTAAAATCATTAAGATTTCGGCAAAAAGTCCGCTTATTATCCTTGATGGAATGCTTTTTATCTTTTTGGAAAACAGTTTATAACTTACGTAAGCAACGATTGACATAAGCGCTTTAATCAGGAAAGTTGCGGGCGCATAAACGACGTAGCCCGAAAAAATATCGGCAAGCGCAGAACCAAGCCCTGCGGCAATCATACCGTAGGCGGGCGATAACACCCAAGCCCCAAGTAACACGAATGCGTCGCCGAGATTGATATATCCTTTAAGCGGAGATGGAATTTTTATTATCATAGTGGCAACGCAAGTTA
>JAFURH010000022.1 GCA_017471945.1 Clostridia bacterium
AATTTCACGGCGATCTCTTTCTTTTTCGTGTCCGTGGTCATAATGCCTTCCGCGGCGGCTTCGCTGTTGTTCCCAAGCCCTTTCACGAGCGCGGGGATACCGTTTTGAATAGGCGTGATATCGAGGGGCTGACCGATCACCCCCGTCGAAGCCACGACGATATCCGAAGCCGAAACGCCGAGCTCTTTGGCAAGGAGCTTAGAGGTAAGCTCCGCGATCTCGATCCCGTTCGCGTTGCAGGTGTTCGCGTTGCCCGAATTGCAAATGATCGCCTGCGCGTAGCCGTCCGCGATATGGTTTTTCGTGACCGTCAACGGCGCGCCCTTGACTTTATTCGTCGTATATACGGACGCGCAAGCCGCTTTCGTTTGAGAATAGATAAGCGCGAGGTCCTTTTTCGTCCGATTCTTACGGATTCCCGCGTGCACGCCGCTTGCGGTGAAGCCTTTCGCGGCGCAAACGCCGCCTTCGATAATTTCCATAAGGTGTAAGTTCTCCTTTTTAACTTCGAAAGCCCTTGACGAGAGCAAGGGCGTTTTTATATTCGTGATTTTTCTTTATAAAACGAGGGATTTTTCCCGCTTACAGCCGAGCTTTAAGTTCAGACATTCGACCGCCGCGCCCGAAGCGCCTTTGCCGAGATTATCGTACCGCGCCGTGAGCAAAATACGCTCGTCGTTGCCGTAGACGGAAATTTCCATATTGTCCTTGCCCGTGAGCGCGCCCGCCGACAAAAACCCGTTTTCGTCCGTCGATTCTTTATATTGCACGAGCCCGCTTGCATACGCGCCTTGATAGATCGCCTTGACCGTATTCAGTCCCGCGCCCTTTTGAAGCTGGGAAGCAAACAGCGGAACGGTGACTTCCATACCCGAATAGAAATCCCCGACGATCGGCGAGAACACGGGCGCATTTTTCAGTCCGCATATTTTCGTCATTTCGGGCAAATGCTTATGCGTTTGACCCAAAGCGTATTGACGGGGCGCGTTCAAAAGCGCATTTCTGCCCTCGCTTTCATAGTCGGCGATCATTTTTTTGCCGCCGCCCGAATAGCCCGTTAAAGAGTGTGCCGTTAAAAGCGCGTCCGTGCCCAAGATCCCCTTTTCGATCAAGGGATAGACGAGCGCGATAAACCCGCTCGCGTGACAGCCGGGAACGGCAATTCGGTTGCTATCTAAAATCTTCCTTTCGTGCGCTTTGGAAAGCTCGGGAAAGCCGTACGCCCAAGCGGGGTCGGTACGGTGCGCCGTGGACGCGTCGATCACCACCGTCGCGTCGTTTTCGATCATTGAAACGGCTTCTCTTGCCGCGTCGTCGGGCAAGCACAGGAACACGAAATCGGCGGCGTTTAACATTTCCTTCCTCGCCGCGGAGTCTTTTCTCAATTCCTCGGGCAAGGAAATAATTTCCAGATCGTCGCGTGCGGAAAGCCGCTCTTCGATACGCAAGCCCGTCGTGCCCGCTTTTCCGTCGATAAATACTTTTTTCATTGTAAACACTCCTCGACGTAAGCGATTTGCTCGGCTACGCTTTGATAGCCCGTCGAGCCTTTGGAAATGCGTTTGCCGACGCACGTTTCAAGGGAAATTTCCCCGTACAGATCGGCTTCGAACAGCTCCGAACGGCTCTTATATTCTTCTATGCTCATTTCGTCAAGCGTGATACCTTTTTTAATGCAGTACCCTACGATCTCTCCGACCGTTTTATACGCCGAACGGAAGGGCATTCCTTTTTTGGTGAGATAATCGGCGAGGTCGGTGGCGTTGATAAAGCCCTTTTTCGCCGCCGCGTACATATTCTCTTTCAGCGGGGTCATCGTTTCGATCATCGGAATAAAAATTCCAAGACAAAGCTTTACCGTTTCCACGCTGTCGAACACCGCTTCTTTATCTTCCTGCATATCTTTATTATACGCGAGCGGAATCCCTTTGAGCACCGTCAGCGTGCCCATAAGATCGCCGTACACTCTGCCCGTTTTGCCGCGCACGAGCTCCGCCATATCGGGGTTCTTTTTCTGCGGCATAATCGACGAGCCCGTCGTGTAGGAATCGTCAAGCTCCACGAACTTGAATTCCCAGCTCGACCACAAAATGATCTCCTCCGAGAACCTCGAAAGGTGGGTCATTACGAGCGCAAACGCGCTTTCGAGCTCCACGCAATAGTCGCGGTCGGACACCCCGTCCACGGAGTTCATACACACGCCGTCGAAACCGAGCGCTTTCGCCGTCATATCCCGATCGATCGGATAGGTCGTGCCCGCGAGCGCGCAAGAGCCGAGCGGAGAATAGTTCATTCGCTTCAACGCGTCTTGAAGCCGCCCCACGTCGCGAAGCAACATCATACAGTACGCCAAAAGGTGTTGCGCGAAGGTGATCGGCTGCGCTCTTTGCAGGTGGGTATACCCGGGCATAATCGTCTGCGTGTTTTCTTTGGCTTTTTCAAGCGTTACGCGGATAAGCGATTTCAAAAGCGCAATTACTTCCTCCGTCTGCTCCCGCATATACAAGCGGAGATCGACGGCGACCTGATCGTTACGCGAACGCGCGGTGTGAAGCCGTTTGCCCGCGTCGCCGATACGCTTCGTAAGCTCCGATTCGATAAACATATGGATATCTTCGGCGTTCTCGTCGAAGCAAAGCGCGCCGCCGTTTAAATCGGACAAGATCCCGCCGAGTCCGTCCACGATTTTTTGATAGTCGTCCTCGGTCAAGATCCCCGTTTTCATAAGCATCGTCGCGTGCGCGAGCGAGCCGCGGATATCCTCTTTATACATTTTTTTGTCAAACCGAATGGAGGAATTGAAATCGTCCGCGATCTTTTCGGACTTCTTTTCAAATCTCCCCGCCCACATTTTTTCCATAATTACGCTTTCCCGTACTTCTTATTTTTTGTTTTCGTTCTTTTGGTTGACCTGCGCTTGCACCTTGATGGGAAGCCCGAACAGGTTGATAAAGCCCGTCGCGTCAGCCTGATTGAATACGTGATCTTCGCCGAAGGTCGCGATCTCTTCGGAATACAGCGAATAGTCGCTCCAAGCGCCCGCTTTGATCATATTGCCTTTATACAGCTTAATGCGTACCTTACCCGTAACCTTTTCCTGCGTTTTATCGACGAACGCGGAAAGCGCTTCGCGAAGCGGGGTGTACCATTGTCCGTTATACACGAGTTCGGCAAAGCATACGGAAAGCTCCTGCTTTTTGTGCGCCGTGTATTTATCGAGGCAAAGGGTTTCCAAATAGTTGTGCGCGAAATAGAGGATCGCGCCGCCGGGGGTTTCGTACACGCCGCGGCATTTCATACCGACGAGTCGGTTTTCTACGATATCCAAAAGCCCGATACCGTTTTCTCCGCCCACTTTGTTGAGCGCGTAAATAATTTCTTTCGCACTCATCTTTTCGCCGTTGAAGGCAACGGGCACGCCCTGCTCGAAATCGAGGGTGATATAGGTGGGTTTATCGGGCGCTTGCATAGGCGATACGCCCATTTCAAGGAAGCCTTCCTTTTCGTATTGAGGCTCGTTGCCCGCGTCTTCCAAATCAAGACCTTCGTGGCTTAAATGCCAAAGGTTCTTATCCTTGGAATAGTTGGTTTCGCGGTTGATCTTCAAGGGCACGTTGTGCGCTTCCGCGTAGTCGATCTCCTCTTCGCGGGATTTGATATTCCATTCTCTCCAAGGCGCGATAATGTGCATATCGGGCGCAAACGCTTTGATCGCAAGCTCGAAACGCACCTGATCGTTCCCTTTACCCGTACAGCCGTGGCAGATCGCGTCCGCGCCTTCCTTCAAAGCGATCTCGACGATACGCTTTGCGATCACGGGGCGAGCAAACGACGTGCCGAGCATATATTCTTCATACAGCGCGCCCGCTTTCACGGTGGGGATCACGTATTCGTCCACGAACTCGTCGGTAAGATCCTCAACGTAGAGCTTGGAAGCGCCCGTCTTGATCGCCTTTTCTTCGAGTCCGTCGAGTTCGTCCGCCTGACCGACGTTGCCCGAAACCGCGATAACTTCGCAGTTGTTATAATTTTCTTTCAGCCAAGGAATGATGATGGAAGTATCCAACCCACCCGAATAAGCCAAAACTACCTTTTTGATATCTTTCTTTTCCATTGTTTTCTCCTCCAAAAACGGAATTTTTTTATTTACGATATTATTATACTCCTTTTTTTTACAAGAAGCAAGTATTTTTATGCATATTTAAACCATTATTTTTGCATAAAAGCAATTATTTTTCGTTATATTTGCATAAATATACATTATGAGTGTATAAAACGCATAATTGCTTCAATCCTCCAAACCCAATAAATAATCCGCAGACACGCCGAAAAATATACAAATTTTTCGAATCATTTCAATCGAAGGCTGACTCCTCCCTTTTTCCCACGAAAAAATACTGTCGTCCGTAGTCTGCAAAACTTCTGCAAGTTGCTTTTGTGTAAAGTCTTTCTCTTTTCTTAATTCTTTCAGTCTTTGTTCAAAAATATCCATATCTACATTTTACCGTAAAAACTACGGAAAATGCTTGACAACCGTAAAAATTACGGTTATAATATATAAAAATCGGTAAGTTTCGATTACGTCATATCCACGTCATTCTCGCAAAGTGCAACACCTCTTATGGAAAACGCCCCGACTTCGGTCGGGGCGTTTTCTGCTTCGATTTATTTTTTCAGTTCTAAGGTGCGGCGATAGGCTTCTTTTACCGATTTCGCCGTAATTTCGCGGAAGTTATCCCGCTCCAAAGATTGTACGCCCTCGATCGTCGTGCCGTTCGGGGAGCATACGTTGTTTTTCAAGGTTTCGGGGTCGCCGTAAGCGAGAAGCATTTCCGCCGCGCCCAAAAGCGTTTGCGCCGCGTACAGCGCCGCTTTTTCTTCGGGGAGTCCGCACGCGACCGCACCGTCCGCAAGCGATTTTGCGAACATATACGAAAACGCAGGGCCGCAACCCGACAGCGCGCCCGCCGCGTCGATATACTCCTCGTCGAGCTTATCCAGCCTGCCCGCTTTTTTAAAAGCGTTCAAAAAGACTTGCTCGTCCGCTTCCGAAACGCCGAGCGTGGAATAGAGCACCATTCCCGCGCCGACCGCACAAGGGGTGTTGGGCATCAAGCGAATGATCGGATATTCCTTCCCTGCAAAGATTCGGATCGCGTTCATAGAAAGCCCCGCCGCCATTGAAATAAGCACGACTCCCGCGTTTTCGGAAAGCTCCGCTTTTACGCTCGCAAGCGTTTCTTGCATCATTTGCGGCTTCACGCCGAGGACGACGAATTTACAGCTTTTCGCAAGCGTTTTGATCTGCTCTACGCAAACGCCGAATTTTTCTTTGAGGGCGTTGGTTTTCTTTTCGTCGTAATCGCAGACGGCGATTTTATTTCCGTCTACCGTTTTCGCGACTGCGCTTGCAAGCGCGCCGCCCATATTTCCGCAACCGATAAATCCGAATAAATATTGCATACTTTTCTCCTTTTTATCTTATCTGTCCGTTACACTAAACTACTGAATTTTATAAGGTCAAGGGGATTATCCCCTTGCGGGACGAGCTACCCGTTTAAAAAAGCATTGATAATGCTTTTTAGGGGCGAGATGAGTGAGGGCATTCACCCGCCCGAACGGTGACCGAGGGCAAAGCTTTCCGCTCTTTGCCCGAGAAGGGCAGAGCCCACGAAACAGGACTCATAAAAGAAAAGCGTAAGCTTTTCGTCTCCGCGGCTGTGCCGCGTGATCGCCTCTCGGCGAAAGGCGCAACCTGCGGTTGCTTAACTTTGGCGTCAATTCCGCCTTACGGCGGCTCTTGACAGAGGGTCGTAAAGGCGCTGCCTTTACAATCCGCGAGGAACTGAGTTCCTCGACCTCCAAAAACCCTATCTTATCTGTCCGTTGCCGCGCACGACGTATTTATAAGTCGTCAGCTCTTCCAAGCCCATCGGTCCGCGCGCGTGCATTTTTTGGGTGGAAATGCCGATCTCACAGCCTTTGCCGAACTCCCCGCCGTCCGTGAAGCGGGTGGAAGCGTTTACGTACACCGCCGCGCTGTCTACGCCCAAAACGAAGGAATCCGCCGCCGCTTCGTCGCGCGTTACGATCCCGTCGCTATGCCCCGTCGAGTGTTCGGCGATATGCGCGATCGCCTCGTGCACGCCGTTTACGAGCTTGACGGCTAAAATATAGTCGAGGAATTCCGTGTCGAAATCCTCTTTTCCCGCGATCGTGCCGTCGATTATCTTCGCCGCACGTTCGCAAAGCCGAAGCTCCACGGGCTGTTTTCCGTCTTTTTCCCTTTCGTCTACGAGCCGTCGTTTTAAAAGGGGCAAAAATTCGCCCGCGATCTTTTCGTTAACGAGGCAAACCTCTTCGGCGTTACAAACGGACGGGCGGGAGGTTTTGGCGTTTTCGATTATCGAAAGCGCGGCTATAAAGTCCGCCGTTTCGTCTACGTAGATATGGCAAATGCCCGTGCCCGTTTGAATACACGGCACTTTCGCGTTCTCCACGCAAGAGCGGATTAAGCCCGCGCCGCCGCGCGGGATTAAAACGTCCACGAGCCCGACCGCCGTCATCAGCTCCGTCGCGCTCTCGCGCGAGGTGTCCTCGGGCATATTGATACAGTTTTCGTCTAAGCCGACCGAACGCAAGGCGTTTTTCAGTACCTCGACGATCTTTTTAGAGGAACGGTAAGCGTCCTTGCCGCCGCGAAGCACGCACGCGTTCCCACTCTTTAAAGAAAGAGCCGCCGCGTCGGAGGTTACGTTGGGTCTGCTTTCGTAAATGATCGCGACCACGCCCATCGGCACGGAAATTTTTTCGATCTTCAACCCGTTCGGGCGGTCGATCTTTTCGAGCTTTCTGCCTACGGGGTCGGGAAGCTTCGCCACCTCGCGAATCCCGTCCGCCATATCCTTGATACGCTTTTCGTTGAGCGTTAAGCGATCGATCATCACCGCGCCCAGCCGTTCTTTGGCGTTCTCGATATCCAGCGCGTTGGCTTTTAAAATTTCCTCGGCGTTTGCTTGGAGCGCGTCCGCCATTACGAGAAGCGCCGCGTTTTTTTGCTCGGACGAAAGCACGGCGAGCTTGCGCGCCGCCACTCTCGACGATAAAAGCATTTGTTTTAATACGCTCATTTCTTACTCCTTTTTGGCGATAAATCTCGTGCCTACGCTTTCGCCGTTCACGATCGAATACAACAGCTCGGGGCTTTGACCGTTCGCGATGATCATATCCGCGCCCGCTTCCGTGCAGATCGCCGCCGCGCGGAGCTTGGTTTTCATACCGCCCGTGCCGAGCGACGAGCCCTTTCCGCCCGCTAAGGCGTTGATCTCGTCCGTCAGCTCGTCCACGCGGGAGATAAGCTTTGCCGAAGGGTCTTTGTGCGGGTCGGCGGTATACAGCCCGTCGATATCCGATAAGATCACGAGCAGTTCCGCGCCCGTATGCACCGCGACGAACGCCGATAAAGTGTCGTTATCCCCAACGGAAATTTCCTCGGTGGCGATCGTGTCGTTTTCGTTGACGATCGGCAAAACGCCGAGTTCCAAAAGCCGTTCCATCGTGTTCTTGAAATTTTCCAGCCTGTCCGCGTGCGTGAAGTCCGCGCCCGTCAACAGAATCTGTGCGACCGTGTGGCTATATTCGGCAAAGAGCTTATCGTAGGTATACATCAGCTCGCATTGACCGACTGCCGCCGCCGCTTGCTTGGTGGGGATATCGTCGGGGCGGGCGGCAAGAGAGAGCTTACCGACCCCCATTCCGATCGCGCCCGAAGAAACGAGCACGATCTCGTGTCCGCTGTTTTTTAAATCGCTTAAAACCTCGCAAAGGCGTTTGGTGCGCTGAATATTCAATCGACCCGTCGAATGTGCGAGTGTGGACGTGCCCACTTTGACAACTATTTTCATTTCTTTTTCCTTTTTATTGTAAGTTCTTTCCTCTATACGTTCCCTAAAAGGGCATAGATACGAGCAAGACAAGGCGCGGCGAGCACCCGATGGGAGACGCACGCCTGTACGCGAGCGAGGGCGCGCAGCCGCAACGAAGTATTGCGAAGTATATATGCGCTTTTAAATTTTGTGGATGAAGACGCCGCTTAAAAGCTTCGGCTCAAACCAAGTCGATTTCGGGGGCATAATCTCCCCGCCGTCGGCAACGTCGATCAGCTCTTCCAAGGACGTGGCGTGCATTGCGATCGCCGCTACACAATCCTTTTTGCAACGCTCTTCCAAATAAGAAAGCCCGCGAATCCCGCCCGCAAAATCGATGCGGTTATCCGTTCTGGGATCGTCTATCCCCAAAACGGGCGAAAGCAGATTCTTTTGCAGTATCTCGTAGTCCAACCTCGCCACGGGATTTTCCCCTTTCAACAGGCGTTCGTGGAATTTCACCGAATACCAAGCGCCGCCTAAGTACAGCCCCGCCGTATGCCGCGCCGTCGGCGTATACGCGCCCGCGCGTTCGTAGCGACAAACCGCGCCGAGGTTCTTTTCGACCGCGGTCAAAAATTCCTCGTCCGTCAAGCCGTTCAAAGATTTCAATAATCTGTTATAGGGCAAAATTTCAAGATCGGAAACGGGGAAGGACACGGACAGGAAATAATTGAACTCCTCCGTGCCGTCGTAATCGGGATTTTCCGCGCGTTTGTCGAGCGAAGCTTTTACCGCCGAAGCCGTGCGGTGATGTCCGTCCGCGATATAGAGCGCGGGAATCTTTTCAAACGCCGCCGCGATCGCTTCGTCCGTTTGCTTGGACGAGCTTACCCAAACGGTTTGGCGTACGCCCTCGTCCGAATAAAAATCGTATACGGGTTCGTTCGCCGTTTCCGCTTCAACGATCTTTTTCAGAGTTTCGTCGTCTTTATACACGAGGAAAATAGGCCCCGTCTGCGCCGAGCAGGTTTTTACGTGACGAATTCTATCGGCTTCCTTGTCCGCGCGCGTGAGCTCGTGTTTTTTGATCTTGCCCGAAAGGTAATCGTCCACCGCCGCCGCGCCGACGATCCCCGTTTGCGCCCTGCCGTTCATTACTTGACGGTAAAAATAAAACTTCGCTTGCGCTTCTTCCTCGTATACGCCCGTTTTTTCAAGCTCTTGTAAACGGCTCGCCGCCGCCTCGTAAGCTTTATCGTCGTTAAAGGCAACGCCGTCGAAATTGATCTCGCCCCGATCGATCCGAAGGAAGGTGAGCGGATTTTTTTGCGCGATTTCCTTGGCCTCCGCGCTCGACATAACGTCGTACGGGAGCGCCGCGCATTTTGCCGCGTATTCCCGCTTGGGGCGCAACGCCTTAAAGGGTTTCATTTGCATAGTTCTTCTCCTTACAACAGCACCACGCCGTGTTCGGCGCAGATTCTTTTGGTTTCCTCGTCCCACAGCGAAACCTGCACTTCCCCGATATGCGCTTTGCCTAAAAGCAACATCGAAAGCCTTGATTGTCCGATACCGCCGCCCATCGTGAGCGGGAGCTCGCCCGCCAAAAGCGCTTTGTGGAAGGGGTATTTTCTACGCTCGTCCGCGCCCGCTTTTTGAAGCTGAGCATCGAGCGATTTTTCGTCTACGCGAATCCCCATCGAGGAAATTTCTATCGCGCAGCCGAGCGTTTCGTCCCAAAAAAGGATATCGCCGTTTAACGACCAGTCGTCGTAGTCGGGCGCGCGCGAATCGTGCGGCTTGCCCGAAGCGAGCGTATCCCCGATCTGCATTATAAACGCCGTTTTATGCTCCTTTACGTAGGCGTTTTCGCGCTCTTTCGAGGTCTTTTCCGGATAAAGGTTTTCCAGCTCCTGCGAGGTGATAAATTTCACTTCCCGCGAAAGCTCCACGGTAAGCTGCGGATAGCGGCATTTGAGCATATCGAGCGTGTCGCAGATCGCGCCGACGATGGCTTTGACCACCGTTTTTAAGTAGGTTTCGTTGCGCGTTTCGCGCGTGATGATCTTTTCCCAGTCCCACTGGTCGGTATACACCGAATGAAGGTTATCCATTTCCTCGTCGCGGCGAATGGCGTTCATATCCGTATACAAGCCCTCGCCCGCCGAAAACCCGTAGGTTTTAAGCGCCATACGCTTCCATTTTGCAAGCGAATGTACGACGACCGCGTCCTTGCCCGTTTCCTTTAAATCAAAGCGCACGGCGCGTTCTACGCCGCTTAAATCGTCGTTCAAGCCCGTTTCGGGATCGACGAACAGGGGCGCGGAAACGCGTTTTAAATTGAGCGCAAGACAAAGCTTTTCCTCAAACGTGCGCTTTAACATACCGATCGCCGTTTGCGTTTCGTATAATCCGAGTTCACTTTCGTAGCCCTCGGGAATAAACACTTTACTCATACTCGATTCCTTTTCCGTTTATTTTATGATCAGTTCGGGCTGTTTCGCGCTCACTCTCGCGCCCGCCGCAACGCTCTCGGTCAAGAAACAGTTGCCGCCGATGACCGCGCCTTCGCCGATCACCGTTTCGCCGCCCAAAATGGACGCGCCCGAATACACCGTTACGTCGTCTTTCACCGTCGGGTGGCGTTTGACGCCCGCAAGCTTTTGTCCCTTTCTGGGAGAAAGCGCGCCGAGCGTGACCGCCTGATAAATTTTCACGCGGTTGCCGATTACCGTCGTTTCCCCGATCACGACGCCCGTGCCGTGGTCGATAAAGAAATATTCTCCGATCGAAGCGCCGGGATTGATATCAATACCCGTCGCGCCGTGCGCGTACTCCGTCATCATTCGCGGAATAAAGGGAACGCCTTGCAAATACAGGATATGCGCCAAGCGGTAGACGAAGATCGCGTAAAAACCAGGATAGGAAAAAATAATTTCCTCTTTGCTTCGCGCCGCGGGGTCGCCGGAGAAAAACGCTTCCACGTCGGTGAGCAAAATGTTACGGATACGGGGCAATTCTTCCACGAATTCGTCCGTCGTGCGCTCGGCGGAATACTCGTTGCAACCACCCTTTTCCTTACAGAACGCATACGCCTTTTCTATCTGCTTTTTCAAACGGAAATACACCGAATGAAGCATCGACTCCGCAAAATGCGCGGGATCGCGCAATCCCTCCGCCGCAAAATACGCGGGAAACATCAGTTTCCTGAGATCTTCAAGCACGCCGATGATCTCGTTTCTGTCGGGCAGGTTAAACTCCCCTTTGGCATTCGGCGTCATTTCTTCCTGATAAGATCTCGCCATTTGTGCTACGATTTTTTTCGAATCAAACATTCTTCCTTTACTCCTTTTCCGTTAAAGTCGATAAATACCTGCTACCGCCGTCGGGCAACAGCACCACGATCTTCTTTCCTTCGTTTTCTCTTTTTGCCGCCAACGCTCTCGCCGCGCAATACGCCGCGCCCGAGGAGATCCCGACGAACAGTCCTTCCGTCGTCGCGAGCTCTTTCGCGCCCGTAAACGCTTCCGAATCGGAAACCGCGATCACCTCGTCGAGCACGCTTTGATCGAGTACCGCGGGAACGAAGCCTGCGCCGATCCCTTGAATTTTATGTACGCCCGCCTCGCTCTTTGAAAGGACGGGAGAGGACTGCGGCTCTACGCCTACGATCTTTACGCAGGGATTCTTTTCTTTTAAATATCTGCCTACGCCCGTGATCGTGCCGCCCGTACCGACGCCCGCGACGAAAATATCCACCTCGCCTTCAAGGTCCTCGTAGATCTCTTTGCCCGTCGTGCGGTAATGTATCTCCGCGTTCGCGGGGTTTTTGAACTGATCGGGGATAAAGGAATCGGGAATTTCCTTTGCGAGCTGTTCCGCTTTTTCGATCGCCCCTTTCATTCCCTTTTTTCCGTCTGTTAAAACGACTTCCGCGCCGTACGCTTTCATCAGCTGTTGCCGCTCTACGCTCATTGAATCGGGCATTACGATGATCGCCTTATA
>JAFURH010000023.1 GCA_017471945.1 Clostridia bacterium
ACTGAAAGGACGAAGCAATCCCAAAGACTTTACGGATTAAATAATTAGGGATTGCCGCGCTACACTTCGTTTCGCTCGCAATGACATATACGCTGTCATTGCGAGGACTGAAAGGACGAAGCAATCCCAAAGACTTTACGATAAAGAAAAATTTCCGAAAAAGCGTTTAAAACGCTTGCTAAAAATGGAAAAAGATGCTATACTATAAATGCTTAATAATTCAGATGATGAATATTGAGAGTGGTTTGCGCCACTCTCAATATTGCTATAAGGAGGAAAAGCGTATGAAAATAAAACCCATTGAAGAGATTCAAGCCTTCTTGCAACCGATTGCAGACGAGCTTGCAATCGAGATCGTAGAGGTTGAATTCAAGCAGGGAAAATCTCCCGCGCTCACCGTTTATATCGATACGGAAAACGGCGTAGACCTCGACACCTGCGAGAAGTTCCACCGCGCGATCGATCCCGCGCTCGACGAGCTCGATCCCACCTTCGGCGGGGCGTACACCTTAAACGTTTCCAGTCCCGGGCTCGACAGACCGTTAAAGACGGCGAGGGATTTCGAAAAACGGCTTGGAGAAAAGGTAGAAGTCAAGCTGTTCGCGCCGCTCAAAGGGCGTAAGGCGTTCGAGGCGACGCTCGTAGGGCACGACGAAAACTGCGTGGTGTTAGAAGAAAACGGAGAACGATTCAAGCTGGAAAAGAATAAGATCGCGAAGATCTGTTTGGCGATCGATTTTGACGGCTTGGGAGAATAAACAAAATCAAGGAAAAATAAACAGGAGAAAATAAAGATGGAAAACAAGGAGTTTTTTGCAGCGCTTACCGAATTGGTAAGAGAAAAGGGTATCAGCGAAGAATCGTTTATCGAAACGCTTCAAAACGCGCTCGCTTCGGCGTATAAAAAGCAGTTCGACGGCGGCGCGGAAGTGTCCGTTGCGCTGGACGCGGAAAAAGGTACGATCGAATTCAAGGCGATCCGTTACGTAGTGGAAGAGGTCGAGGATAAAGACAAGGAAATTTCCCTCGAAGCGGCGCAGGAATTAAATCCCGATTATCAAGTGGGCGACGTGATCGAAAAAGTGTTTATCCCCAAGGATTTCGGGCGTATCGCGGCGCAGACGGCGAAGCAGGTAATCTTGCAGAAATTGCACGAAGCGGAACGCGACAACACCTTCTCCGCCTTCTCGGATAAGGAAGGAGAACTTATGATCGGTACGATTCGTAAGATCGACGATAGGAACGTATACGTAGAGCTCGGCGATAAGAAGATCGAAGGCGTTATGCCACCGCAGGACAGAGTGAATACGGAAAGATACGCGGTCGGCGACAGGATCAAAGTGTTCGTAAAGCGCGTGAGAAACAGCGGCAGAAGCTCGCAGATCGTGGTTTCGCGTACTTCGGCGGGTTTGGTTCGCAAGCTCTTCGAGGAACAAGTGCCTGAGATCGCGCAGGGGATCGTGGAGATCAAAGAGATCGCGCGTGAACCCGGTCAGCGCACGAAAATGGCGATCTACTCCAACGACGAAAGAGTGGACGCGGTCGGCGCGTGCGTAGGAAACAGGGGCGCGAGAGTCAACGCGGTCGTGGAAGAGCTCGGCGGCGAAAAGATCGATATTATTCTTTGGAACGAAGACCCGCTTGCGTTTATTTATAAGGCGCTTTCGCCCGCAACCGTTTTGTCCGTAACGGGCAAAGGGGAACGGAGTGCGATCGCGATCGTGCCCGACGATAAACTTTCGCTTGCGATCGGTCGCGACGGACAGAACGCACGCCTTGCGGCGCGTCTTACGGGCTGGAAGATCGACGTGAAGAGCGCGTCCTCGCCCGAAGCCGCGGAGATTCTTGCGATGCAAGAAGAGGAAGAGCAATTCGAAGACGAAGAAATCGAGGAAACGGTAGAAGAATAATGGCTAAAACGAAATCCGTGCCGATGCGCACCTGTATTGCGTGCCGCGAAATGAAACCGAAAAAAGAAATGCTCCGCGTCGTAAGAAACGCCGAGGGCGAGATTTTCGCGGACTACACGGGCAAAGCGGCGGGGCGCGGCGCGTATATCTGCAACGGCGAAAATTGCTTAAAAAAGCTTTCGGATAAAAAGCTTTTGCATAAGGCGTTTTCTACGAACGTTGCGGAAGGCGTATACGAAACGATAAAGGAGAGCGGTTTTGGAAAGAGCGAAGGTTAAAAAACTCGAAACGTACCTCGGCTTTTGTATCCGCGCGGGTAAGATCACCTTTGGAGTAGACGGGATAGAGTCGCTTAAAAAAGGGGTAAAGCTCTTGCTTGCGGACGAAGGCTTGGGGGAAAGCTCTTTTAAAACGATGCAAAAGCTCCGAGAAAAATTCGAGTGCCCGCTGATCGTGCTTGCCTGCGGCGAGCTTGGCGAGCGGTTGCACCGTCCCGCCGTGAAAGCGGTGGCGATCAAAGACAAAAACCTTGCCGACGCGATACTTTCCGTCGCGGACGGCGAGCCTCAATTTAAAATTTATTCGGGAGGAAACAACTGAACTTATGGCAAAGAAATACGAGAATGTGGAAAAGATAACGGAACTATTGGGCGAGGAGCGGCTCGGCGGGCTGCAAAAGCGCCTGTCTTCCACAGAAAAGAGCCTTGCGGAAATTATGAAAAAGCTCTCCGCTTTGGAAGCGGAAAAAGCCGAACGCGAAGCGGCGAGGGCGGCGGAAGAAGCGGCGCGCCTTGCGGCGGAGGCTCTGGCGGCGAAGGAAGCCGCGGAAAAAGCAAAAGCCGTTCCCGAAGCGGCGGCGGAGGCGGCAACGCCTGCGGAAAAACCCAAGAGAACGAGAAAAAAAGCGGCGGAAACGGTAGAAGCCGAATCTGCGCCCGCGGGAACTCCCGCGGCGACGGAAACGGAAAAAACCGTCGAAACAGCGGAAAAGAAAGCGGAAGAAACCACGGAAGCTCCCGCGGTTGAACCCGTTAAAACCTACGCGCCCAAAGCGCCCGCCGCGCCGAGAGCGCCCAGATATTTCAGAAACGGTCAAGAACAGGGCGTATACGTGGCAAAGCCCGGTGCGGAAACCGCAACGACGACGGGTTCGACCTACCGTCCCCGTCCCCAAGGCGAAAGACCTGCAAGAGCGCAGGGCGACAGACCTTACGCGCCGAGAACGGGCGCGGCAACGGGTACGGCTCGTCCGACTCGTCCTTCGGCAGGCGGCGCAAGCGCGCCGATAATGCCTTCGCGCGAAAAATCGTTCGGCGCACCCGCGAAGAAAAAGACTTACGAAAAGACGTACAGCGAAAAGAAACCCGTTTCCAAGCGTACGCTCGTGAAGCAGATGGGTATGACGGTGGAGGACTTCGACGAGGATAAGTCGGGGTACAGAAAGGTCCGTTCGCCGAAGAAGCAAAAGAAGCAGGAAATTCCCGTGATCAAGATCGAGCACGCGGTGGTCACCACGCAGGAAATCCCTTTGAAGGTCTTGTCTGAAAAGCTCGGCGTTTCGGCGGTGGAGATCACCAAACGTCTGTTCAAAGAAGGGATAATGAAGGGGATCAACGATTCGATCGACTACGACAACGCGGCTCTTATGGCGGCGGATATGGGAATCGATCTCGAATATAAGCCCGAAAAGACGGCGGAGGACGTGTTGCAGGAAAACTACGTGGCGGACGACGAAAGCTTGCTCGTTGCTCGCGCACCCGTCGTTACGGTTATGGGTCACGTAGACCACGGTAAGACCTCCCTTCTCGATAAGATCCGCGCAACCAGCGTAACGAGCGGCGAAGCAGGCGGCATCACGCAGAGCATCGGTGCGTACACGGTTACGGCAAAAGGCAAACAGATCACCTTTATCGACACGCCCGGCCACGCGGCGTTTACGGCGATGCGTGCGCGCGGCGCACAGGTGACGGATATCGTCATTCTCGTCGTAGCGGCGGACGACGGGATTATGCCTCAAACGGTGGAAGCGATCAACCACGCGAAAGCGGCGAGCGTGCCTATTATCGTCGCGATGAACAAAATGGATAAACACGAGGTCAATCCCGACCGAGTGAAGCAAGAGCTGATCGAGCACGAGCTCGTACCCGAAGAATGGGGCGGCGACACGATGATCGTGCCCGTTTCCGCAAAGACGGGTATGGGGATCGACGAGCTTCTCGACGCGGTCAACCTCGTTGCGGAAATGCAAGAGCTCAAAGCCAACCCCGACCGTCAGGCGAAAGGTACGATTATCGAAGCCAAGCTCGATAAGGGCAAAGGTCCCGTGGCGAGCATTATCGTGCAGAACGGTACGCTGAAAACGGGCGACAATATCCTTTCGGGTACGACGATGGGGCGCGTGCGCGCGATGTTCGACGACAAGGGCAGAGCGGTCAAATCCGCAGGACCTTCGATGGCGGTTTCCATTTTGGGCTTCGAAGAAGTGCCGAACGCGGGCGATAGCATTATGGCGGTCGATCAGGCGCTTATGAAGCAGGTACAGGAAGAAAGAAAGAACAAAGAACGCGAAAGTATGATCAAAGAACAGAGCCGCGTGACCCTCGACGACGTGTTCGCGCAGGTCGAAGAAGGCAAGATCAAGAACCTCAATCTGATCGTCAAAGGAGACGTGCAGGGTAGCGTGGAAGCGGTGAAGCAGTCCTTGGAGAAGCTTTCGAACGAAGAAGTCAAAGTCAAAGTCATTCACGGCGCGGCGGGCGCGATCAACGAAAGCGACATTATGCTCGCGGACAGCGCGAACGCGATCGTGATCGGCTTCAACGTGCGCCCCGATACGAAGGCGAAAAAGCTCGCGGAAACCTCGAAGGTAGACGTCCGTTCCTATCGTATCATTTACGAGCTTCTCGACGATATGGAAGCGGCGCTTAAAGGTATGCTTGCGCCTAAGCTTCGCGAAGTGCTCACGGGTAAGTGCGAAGTGCGCCAAACCTTCAATATCACGGGCGTGGGTACGATCGCGGGTTGCTACGTCACCGACGGCAAGATCGTTCGCGGCGGGAAGCTGAGAATCTACCGCGAGGATATTATGATCTGCGAGGGCGGCGTGAAACAGCTCAAACGCTTTAAGGACGACGTAAAAGAAGTCGCCTACGGCTTCGAATGCGGCTGTGCGATCGAAGGCTTCAACGAGATCCGTATCGGCGATATTATCGAGTGTTATATCACGGAGGAGATCAAAGCGTAATGAAAGGAAAAGGTTCGAGAACCTCGCGGTTAAACGGCGAATATCAAAAAGAGATCAGCGAGATCATTCGCCGTTTGAAAGACAAAGCGCCTGATTTGAAAGGTCTGGTTTCGGTGACCGAAGCGGACGTCGCGCCCGATTTGAAAACCGCGATCGTGTACGTCAGTATCTATACGAAAGACGAAGCGGAAAAACAGCGTTCTTTTGAAGTTTTGCAGGAGAACGCGGGGTATATCCGCCACGAATTGTCGCAAGTAATGCGTATGCGTACCGTGCCCGCGCTTACCTTCCGTATGGACGGGAGTATGGGTTACGGCGCGAAAATGGACGAGCTGTTTAAAAAGCTCCGTGAAAATCAGCCCGCAACGAAGGACGAGGATGACGAAGAATGAATAGCGACTGGACGGAAATGGAAAAAATCGCGGCGCGGTTGAAACGCGCTAAACGGGTGTTGATCGTGGGGCATATGCGCCCCGACGGCGACTGCTACGGGAGCTGTCTTGCGCTCGGCTCGGCGCTTGAAAATATAGGCGTTGCGTGCGAGATCGTCAACGAATCGGACGTCCCGTCCAACCTTTCTTTCCTCGCGGGGATCGAAAGGGTGAAAAAGCAACCTGCGGGCGAGTTCGACGCGATCGTCGCGCTCGATTCCGCCGACGATCAACGCTTGGGCGCGTTGACGGATTTCTTCCGCCGTGCAAAAGCGAAAAAAATTCCTACGTTCAACGTCGATCACCACATCTCGAACACCCGTTTTGCGGAAGTCAATTTCGTGCGGGAATGTGCGGCAAATTGTATCAACGTGGCGCGGCTCATCTCGTATCTGGGTGCTCCGTTTGATAAAAAAACGGCGAATTATCTCCTTTGCGGATTGCTTACCGATTCGGGAAATTTTTCTCACGACGACGTGGACGAGGAATGTTTCTTGCTCGCGGCAAAGCTCGTGAAAGCGGGCGCGGATATCCGTAGCTTGACTTACGAGCTCTTTAAAAAACAACCCAAAGAACGGGTCGCGCTTCATTCGGAAGTAATGGGTAAAATGCGCTTCTTCTTCGAAGGGAAATTCGCGTTGATCGCGATCACCAAGCAAGCGATGGAAAAGGTAGGCGCGGACAACGGAATGACGGAAGGCTTCGTCGATTTTCCGTTGAGCGTGGACACCGTGGAAGTGGCGGCTTCCGTGATGGAGGTCAAAAAAGGACAGTATAAAATTTCTCTCCGTTCGAAAACGTACGCGGACGTGAACAAGATCGCGGGCGTATACGGCGGCGGGGGGCATATCCGCGCGGCGGGCTGTATGCTTTTCGGCGAACTGGAAGAAGTCATCGACAAGCTTTCCTACACCGTTTCGCAATATCTTTAAAAATTTAACGTCGGCGTTTTTTCCTTGAAAAACAACCCCTATGGGGTTGCTTTTTTTTGCGTTTTGGGTTATAATAGAAATAATTATAGCAAAAGATGGAAAAAATTTTTCGTTCGGTGGTTGAAGTATGGCGGTAAAGAGCAAAAAATACGAAGAATTTATCAGCTTAAACGTAGAGGCGGCGAAGGTCGTTTCCTACGCGGATTACTATACGAAAAAACCCCTGTTTTCCACCTTGCAGGTCAAAAATGCGGGTGCGGAAGCGGTCGCGGAATTGTCGCTTTGCGTAAGCGGCGGAAACGGGCTGATTGTCGAGAAGCAAAAGCTCGTGGATGTGCCGTTCGAAAGCGCGGTGGAAGTGGAGATCGGAGAGCTTTTGTCTCCGCTGTATTTCGCGGAACTTATCGAGGTGAAGGAAGAGGAGATCACCGTTTCTTTAAAAAAGGACAAAAAGGTGATCGCGGAGCAGACCGTCGCCGTCAAAGCCCTGCCTATCGATTTTTGGGAAGGCACGGACGGAAACGTCGAGCGCCTTGCCCTGTTCGTCCGTCCCCGACTTGCCGATTGCGCGAGAATTCGCGCGGAGATCGTCGAACAGCTTAAAAAATGGGAAGTGACCGCCGAGCTCG
>JAFURH010000003.1 GCA_017471945.1 Clostridia bacterium
TCGAGGTCTATAAAACGCTCGAACATAAGCAGACGACCGTGAAAGAGATTTGCCACCGCGACGAGGCTGTGGATATTATCAACAAATGCGTTGCCGCGTATAAACAAAAATTCGGAAAGACCAAACGTAAAAAAGACTGAGGAAATTTAAAAAATAACGGCGTAAGAGCGGAAAATTTTCAGTAATTATATTGACAAGTAAATAAAAATAAGTTATAATAGAATTAATTATATATAAAGTTAATTAAGTAATTTATATACGAAAAAGGAGAAAACGGCACGGGGTTTTCGACGAAAAAAGAAAAATTTTTTCGAAAACGGCGCTTTTCGTTCAGCGCTCGCGCCGTATAATAGAACTATCAAAATCCGCGATTGCGGAGGCTCAGAGGGAGATATTATGAATTACACCCAAACGGTAACGCCGCACAACAGGGCGGCGTTCAAAAGAAAAATCGGGAATGCGCACGCGCGTGCAAAAGCGGTGGGCACTCTGTATTTTCTCGCGACGATCGCGTTGGCGGTGCTCGCGTTTTTCCCTATGCTCTCCATCGGCGGCGTGAATTTGTGGGTGCTTTCCTTCTGGGAAAGATTTGCGGCTCTTAAAAATCTGCAAGGCGTGACCTTTGCCGTGATTTTGGATTTGGCGGTCGCCGTGTTCTACGCGCTCATTCTGCTCACCGTGGTTTGCAACGTGTTGAGAAGCTTCAAAAAGCTGGGCTGGCTGTTCAAGAAAAAACCCAGCCGTTCGAATGGTTATAACCGTAACGTATACGCGATGGAGGATTTGGGACGTCTGTTCTCCGGTTCTTTCCACACGATTTTGGCGTTTAGCTTTCTGATTTATTTAATTTCCAAGGACGCAACGATCGCGTTGCAACCGCTTTATGCGTATATCGCGCTCGGCGTGGGATTCGGCGTGCATTTCCTCGGCGGGCTCGTGGGCGGCGGCGTTTCGCTGTTTGCGATCGAAGGCGGCGCGATGCACGAAGAACGCAGAAGGGGAAGCGTATGGATTCCCTTCCTTCGGAATTTGGTTCAGATCGCAATCGTGGCGGGGATCGGATACTTTTTGATCAAGTCGGGGCAAATTCTTTTCCTTGCCGAAACCCTTCGCGCGAGCGAATTTACGGGTATTCTCGCGAAGTGGAAAGATTTGTTGGTGCCTGCGGTGTTCCTCGTGGTGTATCTCTGGCTGTTGCCGCTTTTAAAACACGCGACGGGGCTCACCGAATACGATCGTGAGGGCTGTGAAGCTTCGGGAATGAAAAATTTCAGGATCTTTACCCTTTTGATCTTACTCACGTCAGGCGCTACGGTGGTCGTGGAATATATCTTCGCGGGCGCTTGGCTGTTGCAGGGCGTATATATCGCGGGGATCGCGCTACTTGGATTTATCGTGGAAATTTGTCTTAGAAAATACCCGAACGATCGCGACGATTCCGACGAGATCGAATCGGATACTCTGCTCGGCGGCAGATACGTAGGCGGCGTGGATTTCGTACCGCCCGTGGAAACGGAAAACGCCCGCACTTACGAATACTACGACGATTGACCCCGATTTTGAGTACCGA
>JAFURH010000024.1 GCA_017471945.1 Clostridia bacterium
AGCAGCAGACTGAAAATCTGCCTGTCGGTGGTTCGATTCCGCCCCAAGGCACCACACGCCGGTGTAGCTCAATTGGCAGAGCAGCTGATTTGTAATCAGCAGGTTGTGGGTTCGAGTCCAATCACCGGCTCCACAACGAAAGATACAAAGCTACACCTACTATATGGGCAGATTCCAGAGCGGCCAAATGGATCAGACTGTAAATCTGACGTCTTCGACTTCGGTGGTTCGAATCCACCTCTGCCCACCAAAACACGGCTTTTATGCAAAAATCAATGCATAAAGCCGTGTTTTTCTTTGCATTTTTGTATAAAAATTCATTGTTTTTTGTGATAAACTTAACCTTTGGGTTGTAATTTGGGTTGTAAATTGTCTTTTTACGGCAACGGGAAGTGCACCTTTTGCATTTGTTCGTCCATAAACTCGTCGGGGAAGTGCGTATAGACTTTTCCAACGAGCCGTTGAGGCGAATCGCCCATCCATATATCGACGATATCAGGTCGAACGTACTGCTGACAAACGGTTGAAAAAGTGTGCCGTAAGTAGTATCCGGTTTTACCGTTAAGTAAATCTTTAATGAGTTCGTCTTGTGCGTACTTGCTCGGCGTTTGGAACGTCAAAGGCTTATTCCAGTCAATCAATCCCTGTGCCTGCGTGGGTATGGGGATTTTCTTGTACTCAATTTTCCCGTTTTTCCGTTTGCGATTGCGAGCGATAAAGAAGTTGCCTTCCTTGTGCGCTTCGTTATCGACTTCGCAAGGGCGAAGTCCAAAAAAGTAAAGCAAATACATAGCTTGGCGGATTTCGTCGTATTTAGGTTGTTTTATGCGCTCTAAAAAGGCGACAATCTCGTCTTTGGGTAAAGCGTCGCGAGTTTGCCGTTCGGCTCGCTTGAACTTGATTAAAGCGACGGGATTGTGTTGTATGATTCCGCTTGCCACTGCATACTTGAAAATGCCGTTAAAAAGGGTACGGAGTTCTTCGTATTTACGGGGTTTGACGTCTTTCATAACGGTATCAATGTCTACCGTTCTAATTTGCGTTATCGGCTTTTGACGAAGTTCTTCGGGCAAAGCCATAAAGTTTACCTTAAAGCGCAAATGTTCCTTATCAACCACCGTGCCTTTTTTGTAAGCGTGCCATTCTTCAAAGATTTCTTCTAAAAGATTAAAACCCGACTTCATTTTTTTGACAAGATATTTGCCGATGTTTTCGGGCTTCGTCTTTTCCAAGAACTTGCGTTTGGCTTCTTGTAAATTGACGGACGACGCTTCGACGTTGTAGCCGTTTCTTCGATAGCGGATTTGATAATAAAAGCCTTTCTTGCCACTTTGCCGTTTGGTTACGTGGGCTATGTAGCCGTTGAGTATAAAGTGTTTCTTAAAAGTTTTGTCCATATTAGAAATTTCTCCTTTCGTAAACGTAATAATTTCCGAGCCGAGAGATTCCGTTTGACTGTTTTCTTCTTGTGGTTTGAGTTCACCCGCGTCGATAAGATTTTGAATGGTTTCTTCTGTGATAAAACAGTTTGCCAGCGTAAGAATGGTTAAAATATCTTTATCGGCGGTGGGTGTGGTTGCTATTTCTTTGATGTTTTTTGCTAATTCTTTTAATAATTCCTGATTCATTATCCTCCTTTTTGAAAAATTTTTGGCGGCTTGGGCTTTGTATACTACCATAAATTTTCGTAAAATGCAAATGTTTTTTTGTTCTTTTCTATTTTATCCATTGATATTTTTTATTTTTCGGCGGTTTGGGCGCGCGGGCGCGTTCGTTTGCCGTATGTTTTGCTTCTAAAAGTTTGTCGGGCGCGTGGGTGTGAATAAAGTCAACGTATTCCTTATATCGTTCCAATTCGGGTAATTTCTTTTCGAGTTTACGAAGTTCGCCAAAAAGGAAATCGTTATTCTTGTCCTTGATAGTCTATTTGCTGACGGGTGACAAGAAACTCTGGAATAGGTGTCGGATTTATATGGTGGATAATAAAATTCCACTTCATCGGGTACGGATAGGGAAATGCACGGAAGAAGGCTACACTTTGTTTTTTTGTAGCGAAAGACCTTGCGCTCGGCGCGAAACATATCCATTTTAAAGCCGATTTATTACAAACGAGATTCTCGTATTATAAAAGAGATAAAGTACGTTATGAAAAGGAATTTTCGAAGATTTTCCGAGAAGAAACGGAGATTATCAAATCCCTGCTTCGCGCAATTTCCGAATCTCCTTATATTGGATACGAGACGTCGAATCATTATTTTTATAACGAGCGCAACTTGTTGGAAAAATTGATAAACCTACAAAATCTTTTAAGCGAAAATATATAAGATAAATTAAAAAACCGTAAAGAGCAAAAAGCTTTTTACGGTTTTTACAATGTACTTATAGCTATTACTTAAAAAATCTTAAAAAATCTCCGTTTTCAAACATAGATAAAATCATCAACATTCGGGGAAGGTGGAAGGGGCCTTTAAAGATATTACCTTTTAGTGTCGTAGATACGCTGGAATCGTAATTCAAATAGCCAAACCATTCGCCGTGTTCGGGGTCTGCGAAGCTTTTAAACGCGTACGTTAATATGCTTTCGTAATTTAATTTATATTTTTCTTCTTTAAATATTTCGTAAGCCATTCTATTTGCAATAATAGCTTCGTTTTGCGGCCACCAAAGTTTCATATTCCATTCGAGTGCCGTAGGCGGTTTTCCTAAGGCGTCGGTGAAAGAAATAATGCCACCATTATTAGTATCCAATCCAATAGGCATAGTAATATCAATGATTTTTTTACCGGCATAGAGAGCCTTTTCATTGTTTTCAAGAAGACCTTCCACTATTAAAAACCATGCAGTTTCCAATCCGTGTCCTGGATTTACCGTTCTTCCTAACGGGGTATTGATAAATGAACCGTCAACTCCGACCGTTTCAAGCACAGCGTTTACTTCTTCTGAAATGAAGCCACCGTTTAAAAATTCTTCGGTGAATTTACGAGCATAGGCACAAAATTGCGCTTTTTCTTCTACTGTGGGAGCGCATTCCGCCATAGAGCGAGAAGTGGCGATCATAATCATTACGGGAGAATGAGCTTTAGCTTTTATATGGAGTTTGGGCGGATTCAACGATGGATTATCATAACAATTCTTTGCCGTAAAATAGTATTTTTTTGCATTATCCCATGCGCTCATATCGCCGGTTGCTTTAAAATATTGAGCGCAGCCAATAGCCGCAAAAGTTTCGCTGAAATAATACCTACGCTTTTGTATAGGCGCGCCTTCTTTTGCAACGGTAAAAAACATTCTTCCGTCGGTATCGGTGCATTGGGGGAGAAACTCATAAATTTTTTTTGCCGCATATAAATATGCGTCGTTTTTTTCTATATAGTTATATGCTTTAGAAAAGACCCAAAGAGCGCGACCTTGAAACCATACGCTTTTTTCAGTTCCGTATACAGTTCCGTTTCTTTCAAGTTGTGTAAAAATACCGCCGTTTTCTTCGTCTATGGCATTGTTCAGCCAAAAGGGGAGTATATCCTTTGTTAAGTAATCTTTAAAATTAATCATATCTTTTCCTCGTTATACATCTATTTTTGCGCCCAAACTTCTTAAAGTGTTTTGCAATTCTTTTACGTTAATATCCTTGTAATCAACGTTATCGCGTAATTTAATAATGGTGGCGACGCCCGCAGCCTCGCCTAACGCCATACAGGTTGACATAACTCGTACAGGACCGAGTGCTTGTCCTTCGGCAGAGATACATCTACCAGCAACAATGATATTTTTCGACTTACGAGGGATTAATGCGCCGTAGGGAATGGACGCAACGCCGCCTCCAAGCGCGTTGGTTGAGGCAAATTCTTGAAGCCCTCCTTCTTTTTCTTTTTCCTCGTCACCTTTGCGCCCAAGATCAAAATGCCTGCCCGCAAGCGCTATGGTGTCTTCAAAGCGCGTACCCGATATAATATCCTTTTCCGTAAGCGATTTTTCGCCTACGATTCTGCGTGTTTCACGTACGCCTGGATACGCCGCCGTCAGTCTTAAACGACAATTTTCAGCGCCAGGAATATACGGTCTGAATAAGTTTTCTACCAACCATTTCGCCCGTTTGCGTCCGATTTTTGTTAACTCGGCAAGGTCTTTGGCGTTTGTTCCGTCAAGATTTTTATCTTTTACAAAATCATGATTTGTTCCGCCGTTGATCATAAATACGCCTTCTTCGGTCAAAGGGAACATAACGATATTGGTAGGCGGGGTATTACCGTTTCCGTCGGATCTTTCTTTTGCTGCGAGAGCGCATTGTTCTAAAAACCACGGATCCCCGCCGTCTTCAATATATTTCGACAGTTTTGTACAGTCGATATTTTCTATATGCGTAATAAAACCTATTGCCGTCATTTCGCCCGTTTCTTTATCGCCTTTATACGTTTCAAAACCACTTCTGTAAACGAGGTCTGCATCTCCCGTGCAGTCGATAAGCGCTCGACATTGAACATAGCTGATACCGTCTTTATTTGAAATATAGACGCCCGCTATTTCGTTGTTTTCCATTTTAGTATCTATGACGGAAGTATAGTACAATAACGAAAGTCCAAATTCATCAGCAAGCTCATCAAAAATGCGCTTGCCCGTTTCTATATTAAAGGTAAATTCGTCGTGGCAACCAAAGCGGGAAAGCGCGGGATATTTGTCGGATAAAGCCATCTTACAAGGACCAACGCCGCCTTCTTTCCGAATTCGACTTGTGATAATATCATATATACCGCCAACGACTTTTCTTTTTCGAGGTAAGTCTTCGTAATTTAAGCCTAATTCCAACATACGTCTATACGGGATAGAACCGTCGTATGCTCCAAGAAAAAAGGGCAAAGCTCCTATCGTGGACGTTCCGCCAAGCGCCCCCGAGTTTTCGATTAAAAGAGCTTTTAAACCGCCGCGTGCCGCCGCAAGTCCTGCCGATAAGCCTGCCGGACCGCCACCTGCAATCACTACGTCGTACGTTCCGTAATGTTTAGCATCAATTTCATATTTCATAGTACACCTCATTTTAAGCGAATTCGAGTCGCTACCGTTTTGTATTCGCCTGCGTCTGCAAACCAATGCGACATAAGAATATCTCCGTCGCTAAGACGTATTGCACCAGGTTGCCCAAATTTTAAGAAGGAGAAAATTTCCGCCATTCTTTCATCTTTTTTAATAGGAGTAGCAGGCGCCCAAATAAGCGCACTATCCACCACATTCCAAGAGCGTTCCGAAAAATCGATTACGTAGCCGTATATACCAGGTCGGTCGGTATCTCTTCTCACGGCGTGAAGAGCCAGCAAGCGTTCTCCGCCTATTGCGCATACGGAAGATGCTTGACCTAAAACGCCGGTAGTGATAGGCGAACTAAACGTTTTTCCGTTGTCTACCGAATAGGTATAATGGTTCATAAGCCGTTCGCCCGTAAACAAGTTTTCGTTCCAGCCTATGTTTACGATTGTGCCGGAGTCAAGCTGACACATTCTTTGTTCATAACAAGAAACGGGCGTATCACCGAAATCCATACATACAACGTCGTCATTCCAAGTTTTACCCTCGTCAAAAGAGCGCAAAGCGCGTCCGCATAATTTGCCGTGCATTTTCCCGTTCCAATCGGGAAAACCCGTAATAGGCGAAATCCACGAGCCGTCTTTTAAAACGGTAAGAGGGGCAGACGCTTCGACGTGAGGCCCCCAAGAACAGGGGATTTTTTTCATTGAAGAAAAGGTTTTGCCTTCGTCGTAGGAATCCGACCAAAAAACAAAATCGTCAAGGACACCACCGTTTTCTGCATTGCCAATTGGAAGATTAGGATCGTCGCGAAGATACGCATATCCCAAAGCAACGATACGCCCGTCGGCAAGCGCAACGGCTTTGGAATAGTCCGTCAGTTTATCCGTCCTTTCCGCGTGGTCAAACATAGGACGAGGCGTGGAGAAAGTGTTTCCGCCGTCGTCGCTGATCGAAATGTAACTTCTGCCGTTTACGCTTTCAAAAGCCTCTCCTAAAACGGTTACCGCACCTATTTTTCCGTTGGGCAGTTCAAAAAGAAAAGGAAAGTAGCTTTGAATACTTTTTAATTGTGGAAGGGGGTTTTCATATATTATATTTGAAGAAATAATTTTCATATAAATACCTCTTTTATTTGATTGAATTAAGCACGTCGCCTATTAAGCGAGCGGTTTCTTTGATTTTAGGCAGGTCTTCTTCCGTAATTTGTGGAAGCGGGCTTCTAACGCCACCAAGATCTATTCCTTCGCGGATTTTTATGATTGCTTTTATTACGGCGTACAGATTTCCGTGACAGGATACGAGTTTTGAGATAATTTCGTTTGCCTTACTCTGTAAATTAAACGCACCTTTTACGTCGCCTGCGTCAATCAGATTTTTAATTTTTATATACAGTTCGGGCATAACTCCGTAAGTACCGCCTATACCGCCGATAGCACCCATAGTAAGCCCAGCTGCAAGCTGTTCGTCAGGACCGTTAAATACTACGAAATTTTCGCCGCCAATCGACTTAAACGTTTGTATGTCCATAGTGGGCATCGAACTATTTTTGACACCAATTACACGGGGATTTTTCAACATTTCTCGGAGCGCGGAGGGGGTAAGCGCAACGCCTGCCAATTGCGGAATATTATAAATGATAAAATCCGTATTCGGTGCGCTACGAGAAATCGTATTCCAATACTCTATAATAGCGTGGTCAGGCAAACGAAAATAGATAGGCGGGATTGCCGCGATGGCGTCTACGCCAAGACTTTCCGCGTGAGCAGCTAATTCGCAACTATCTTTCGTATTATTAGCTGCAACGTGAGCGATAACGGTAATTTTACCTTTTGCAATTTTCATAACGTGAGCGAGGATTTGTTTTCTTTCTTCTATACTTTGGTAAATACATTCACCCGAAGAACCACAAACGTATAAGCCTTTCACGCCTTTGGATATAAGATGTGCGGTAAATTGTTCTATGGCTAAAGAATTTACGTTGCCGTTATTGTCATAGCAAGCATAGAAAGCAGGGATAATCCCAGAGTATTTTTCGATGATCATAAGAATAGCTCCTTTTATTTTTTTAAAACATTATAACATAAAAATTACGCAAAGGATATATAAATATTACTTATTTTTTTAGCCTAGTTGCTTTTTGGGTTTTTTTGTGTTATAATAGCAATACAGTTTGTTTTTTTTCTGTTATAATATAATCGTTTGATGGTCGGGAGTTAGCTATGCAAATATTTAATCATCAAAAAGGTCGAGATCCGCTTTATAAAATTTGGAATTCTACCAAAGAAAATATGATAATCTTTTTTCATTCGACGGGGGGAAGTATTGTTTTTGCCGACGCGACGTACCCAATAGAAAAGGGCGCGGTTTGTTTTGTTTCGGCGGGCAATTTACATTATACTATGCCCGACGATCCAAGCACGTACGACAGAAGTAAAATTTTTATTTCCGTTAGAGAAATGAAAGCTTTATTAGGTGCTGTTCCAACTGAAAGCAATTTTTATAAATTGTTTACGGAACAAGCGGCGGTATATGCAAAAGTTCCGCAAAACGAATATTCGATGTTGGAAAAAATCTTTCTCGATGCAAGCAATAAATCGCCAAACGATTTTTCAGAAGCGAGAATCAGCTCTGCTTTTTTCTATCTTATGGTAGTTATTTCCGATTACGCAACGCATCAGATAAAGACGCCGGATACTTTTATGGCTCGAACGATCGAATATATAAATTCGGCTTATGCAAACGAAATATCGCTTGAACAGGTTTGTAAAGTCGCAAAAATGAGTAAAAGCCATTTTTGTCGTAAGTTTAAGGCAACGATGGGCATAACGGTAATGGACTATATTTTTAAAACGAGAATAGCGGTAGCAAAAACTTTGATTGCGTCAACAGACTTATCAATAAGCCAAATTTCAGAAGAATGTGGGTTTTCAAGTATTTCGTATTTTTGTCAAAAGTTTAAAGAAGAAATGGGTGTGAGTGCGAGCAAATTCAAAAAGGATAGTAAACATATAAAAGAAAACAAAAAGGCGTTATAAAATGATTTATCAATTAAAAGATTTCAGAACAGGGAAAGCAGAAAACGAGCGAAAGACAACGGTGGAAATTATCGAAAAAGACGGTTGACTTTTGTCTTTACGGCAGAAAATTCCAAATATTATTGTCCTTATAAGGGGGTATACAATAAAATTCATTCCAACGGAGATATTTGCGAGATTTTAATAGGAACAGATCCTAATCGTAAAGAATATTACGAAATAGAAATTAGCCCGAATAACGATGTAATGTTGGCAAAAATATCGGCAAAGGGACTTCCTAAAAGGAGACGGGCAAGGGTGTGTTTGGGGATGATGAAAAAGCAGAAAAAAAGTTTTGATTTTGCGAGTTTTGAAAATGAAATATCTTTTTTGCTCCGACGTTTATTGACGTCGGACGTTTTTATTAAAATAATATTCCTTTGAAAAAATTAAAGGATAATTCGTTCTTTTTTGCTGAAATTCTAGTATTTCCTCGATTTTTCGCGAGAATATTTATTTTTTGAGAAATAAAAAGAGAAGATTGAGGAATAAGAGGAATGGGAATAAATAGGTTAAAAATCGTCAATTTTTATATTCTTTTTGCGTTGAATTTCGTGAAATTATACTGTATAATAGTTATACGGGAATTGGGGAAAGGGGGAAAGTGATTTTGCAAGATGTTATTAAATTTCCTGAAACGTTAAATTATAACTTTCATTTTTTGCATTGTGGCTTTGAAAACGGGGCGGATTTAGAAAAGAAAAGTTCGTATTATGAGCGTTTCGTCATTAGCTATTTAATAGACGGTCGGGGAACGGTTACTATGGATGGAAAATCGTTTTCTATTGAGAAGGGTGATCTGTATTTTATCGTACCTAGTTTGATTGCACAAAAAACGACAAAAGCAAATCCGTATCAATATTATTACGTTGCGATTTCGGGTCCCGATTGTGAGGAAATATTTGTTCGCGCAGGGTATTCTAAAGGAAATCCCGTTATAAAGTTAAACGACGATTTCGTTAAAGACTTGATGGAGGATATTTGCAATACTTCAAGGGATTTATCTTTTTCGTCTATGCTGAAAATGCGCATTTCCTTTTTGCAATTGTTAGAATATTTATATGATAAAAACAAACAAAATACAATTCCTATATCCAACAAGCCGAGTTTACTGGTAGAGAGCATTAAGCAATATATAGAAATGAATTATCAAAACAGCTTTTTGATAAGTAATTTAGTGGAGATGATGCACTATACGCAACCCTACCTTTCAAGGGTGTTCAAGGAAAAGTGTGGAAAGACGATAAAGGCGTATATTACGGAATTTAGAATTAATAAGGCTTGTTATTTGTTGCGCAACTCGGCTTTGAACGTTTTGGAAATCGCGTTAGAGGTCGGTTTTCAAGACGTTTCTACTTTTTGTCGGGCGTTTAAACGCTGCAAAGGGTGTTCCCCGAAGAAATTTGGGAAATAAAGGAAAAGGGTAATATTGTCGGCGGAATTTCGCTAAATTTAAACAATATTATAAAGGAATATTATGAAAATAAAGAAAGGGTTGGCTTTAATTTTGGCAATATGTTCGATGGCGACGTTTGCCTCGTGCGGATTTGACGAGGACTCTTCCTCGAATGGTGGGGTAAAAAATGTTTACAACGTTGAATCCAAAACGAAAACAAAGTTGCAAGTAATCCACTTTGACGGTGGGGTAGGGCATATTTGGTTGGACCAAGCCGCTGAACGTTTTGCAAAGCAATATAAGGATAAGGTTTATGCAAAGGGCAAAACGGGGATTTGGGTTGATTTTACGAATACAATGACTATCGACACGGCGACAATGTCTCAGCAGGATTACGACGTGTATATTTGTGAACGCTTTACCACCCCGAACGCGTTGGCGCAAGGCGGTTCGGTTTTGCCGTTAGACGATATCGTTAAGGATGAAACGCGAGAAGGCGGTTCGTTGGAAAGCAAGTTGTTCGAGCAGGTCAAAGGCGGTATGAAAGGGAATGACGGCAAGTATTACGGGCTTCCGCATTATGAATCTTATGGCGGCTTTTCGTATTTGACGCAGACTTTTGACGAATGCTTGGCTTATTTTGCGGCGGAAGACGAAACGAATATAGAAGAATTCCCATCCGCTTATGGCACGGCGAATTTTGTTTCAACCTTAGAGGCAAAGCGCTCGAACGGTCCCGACGGAAAACCTGATACTGAGGACGACGGTATGCCTTGTTCTATCGAGGAATTGATTATTTTAATGGATTATTTCAAGCAAACGACTCCTTATGCGCCGATTGCTTTGTCGGGATCTTGCGATAATTATATCAATTATACCATTTCCGGCTTGTGGGCGTCCTTAGCGGGGGCGGAGCAAATGCGCAATTATTATAATTGTGAAGGGGAAATCGAGATAGTAGACGGTTATTATGACGAGCCGTTATTTAAGGGAATTGATTATATCAAAAAGCCCAAAACGAAAAAAGTGCAGCTGAATGGCTCTAACGGGTATTTGGGAAATGATATGGTCGCAAAATATTATGCTTTGGCGTTATTTGAAATTATACAAAAAGAAGGTTTTTATTGCGACGACGCTTACATAAGCACCCGTTCTCATTACGACGGGCAATTTAATATTTATTTAGGCGGTACGGGTATTTACAAAAAGGCGGCAATTTTGGTAGAGGCGAGCTATTGGCATAACGAAGCGAAAAAGGCAAAATGTTTTGATCAATACGAATTGTTAAAGCAAGCTTCGGCTGATAATTTGGATTTCTGTTTTATGCCTTTGCCGACAAACTATTATACTGAAGGAGCGACGGGGAAGGATTCTTGCTTTTTGGATATTTCGCAAACCTTTACCGTTATCAACGGCAACTTAAAAAATAATGACGAAGAAAGGGAAGCTGCGAAGGACTTTGTGAGATTTTTATATTCGGAGTCGGAATTGAAAGCCTTTACGGTGGAAACGGGTATAGGACGAGCGATTGATTATGATTTAAGCGCGGAGGAAGAGGCAAAGCTTCCTACCTTCTATCGTCGAATTTGGAACTCTCGTGATAATAACGCAGGAAGTAATTTGATTATGCTTTCGGGAACGACTTCTGCGTTCCGTCAGGTTTGGTCGTCTATCAATATTCACTTGTCCTCAGATACTCTTAGTCCCTACGCAAAGAATTCTTCGCCGTTCTCGCATTTTAGAAAACAAGATTGGGATGACAAAAGCGGAATGTACGTTTACGGGACGAAAACGGTCTTTGATGAATTAAAGATTACGAAAGACGAGTGGGCAAAAATATATCGTGAAGAGTAAGATATTCGCTTGGAGGAAAAGACTTTGGAAATTGTAGGTACAGAAAAAAAGAAGAAGATGGGAAAAATTCACGCGTCGCGGATGAAATTTTACGTGTTGATGTTTCTTCCCTTGATTATTCAATTTCTTATATTTTATGTGTATTTGAATTTCAGCTCTATTGTATTGGCTTTTCAAAAATATACAAAAAATATAAACGGATTGGGGCATACGGTAGATTTCGTATGGTTTAAAAATTTTGCAACGGCATTTGACTTTCTTTTTTCCGCGCGGGCAGGAGAGATGTTGGGAAATTCCCTTATTCTTTATGCAGTTAATTTGATTATTGTGACGAGCTTGGCACTTTTTTTCAGCTATTATATTGCAAAAAAGTATATGTTATCAGGGCTTTTTAGGGTAATCTTATATTTGCCTACGATTGTTTCCGGCACGGTTATGGCGATTTTATATCAATATATAGTGACCGACGTATACATTGGCATTGCGTCTACGTTCACAGATGAGGTTGTTTTGGGCCTTTTGGATTCAAGCAAAACTTCTGAATTTTTGACCATCTTGATTTTTAATGTGTGGGTGGGATTTGGCGCGAACGTAATGATATACACGGGAACTATGAGCGGTATCAACGAATCGTTGGTAGAATCGGCGCAATTAGAGGGCGTAAACAGCCTCCAAGAGCTTTGGTATATTTACATTCCTTTGATTTATCCTACCTTGATTACCTTTATCGTCACGGGGATGACGGGTATATTCACGAACCAAATGAGTCTGTTTACTTTTTACGGGCAGACAGGGTCAAACTTTGAGGTGGATGTGTTTGGATATTATTTTTATCGTTTAACGCAAGACGCGAGCGTTAATTTGTATCCGCAGGCCAAGCCTATGTATTCTTATCCTGAATTGTCGGCGTTAGGGTTGATTATCACTTTAATCGTAGCGCCTATCACGTTAATAACGAGAAAGCTAATGGAGAAATACGGGCCGAGCGTTGATTAAGGAGACGAAAATGAGTAAGATAAAAAGAAAGAATAGAAAGATTAATTTTTTTACAATTTGTATATGCGTCATCCTAGCGCTTTATTCTGTTTCCATTATCAGCGTATTGATTTGGGCGTTGATTACTTCTTTGAAAGCGTCTGTGGACTTTGGAATACTCGGCAACGTGTTAGGCTTCCCCGATTTGAAATATTCGGCGGATGAAGTACGGTTGGCGAATTATTTCAGAATTTTTAGTAAGTTTACGATTGTGACGGGAAACGCCACTTATTTTTCCGATTTGTTTGGGCGGATTGTTATTCCCGGTCAAAGAGTGGATTTTTTCGGATTGATTTTCAATACGATTATCTATGCGGTGGTTTGTTCGTTCGTACACTCCTTTGCCACGATGGTAGCAGGATATCTTTGTGCGAAATTCAAGTATAAATTCAGCGGATTCGTTTATAACCTTTTGTTGATCGTTATGATTATTCCCATTATTGGAACGGGACCTGCTACGTTGGTTTTACTTCGTAATTTAGGGCTGTATAGTACATATGCAGGAATGATTATATTAAATCTTAATTGTACCGGTATGTATTTCTTTGTTTATTATGCGTTTATGAAAGGCTTGTCGGATACCTATATAGAGGCGGCGGAGATAGACGGGGCTTCACAGCTTACGATTTTCTTTAAAATCATTGTGCCTCTGTCCTCTAAAATCCTGTTTACGGTCGTGCTGATTGCTTTTATTGGGTCGTGGAACGATTATCAAACGCCGCTTTTGTATTATCCCGATAAACCGACGTTGGCGTACGGTATATATTATATGTCGAATAATACCTCCGACGCGACGTATGAAACGTCACAACTGACTCAGCGGGTTGCAGGCTGTATGATATTGGCGCTTCCGATGGTTTTATTGTTTACGTTGTGTCAAGATATTATTTTAGGAAACTTGTCGATGGGTGGCTTGAAGGAATAGCCTGACAAGGTGTAATGAAAAGGTGTAATATTAATAATTATTCTAATAATTAAATCCATAGATATTACAAAGCAAGGAAAGATGAAGAAAAAAAATAAATGGATTATATCCGTAATCGCTACAATCGCCATAGCAATTTGTCTTGTGCTTGGCGGCGAGTTATCCTATCAGGACACCAAAGCGGAAGAATACGTTTTGAGCGGTATAAAGAATACGTATTGTGTCGGCGAAACGATAATCGTAGAAGAAAAAATGGATATTGAGGTCAACGGTACAAGCGTTGAAGGCGAAAATCCCAAATTTATTACGCCGAGCGGTGTCGTTTATGGGGAAGGCTCTTACACGTTGACGGAGTTGGGCGAATATCAGTTATATTATTTTGCTAATTATGAAAGTAAGGAAATTTCCGCAAGCAAAACAATTATTGTCAATGAATACTCGTGGGGATATTCGGATAGAAGTAGCGCCGTGTATGGACAATTAACGAGGCAAGAAACCATTGCGGGGCAAGAAGACCGCATTGCAGAGGGTATTATTCTCGACCTTGCAAAAGGGGATACGTTTACCTTCGCAAAAAAATTAAATATAGAAGGCTTAAAAGAATTGGATATATGCCAAATTTATCCTGATTTGCGCGAGGAAACAACGGACGAGGCGTCCGTATCGATGGTGACGTGTAAAATCGTGGATAGCTATAACCCCAATTTATTCGTTGAGGTTTACGTATGGGCAGAGCCGAACGGCGTGTTCTATTGTGGCGCTGGGGCAAACAACCAAACGCTCGGCGGCTTACTTGACCACAAGGAAACGGGGAGCATTCTCTTTGAGGGGGTAAGATGGCGGTTTAGCAATAGACCTCGTTATTCCCCTACTAATGCGTACGGAAAGGCCTGCTCTTATGCGATCAATAGCAATACCGAGGGCTTTGCTCAATTTGGCGGTATGAAGTTTACAATGGATTTAGAAACAAATCGGATCTACTTAACCAATAGAATGACCGGAGAAGACCTTATTACTGATTTGGATTCTGAGGAATTATACGGCGACAATCTATTCAAAGGCTTTATTTCCGATGAGGTTTATGCGGTGATAGAGTGCCAACGCTACGTAGCTTCGTCCGTTAATCTTCAAATAGAAAGCCTTTTGGGGTTTAAGGGCGAAGAGCTGCAAATGGTCTCTATTACGGATACTAAAGCTCCTGAAGTTATTTTATCGGTAGATAAAACGGATGAAGGCGGCGTATATATCGTAAAAGGCGAGGAATTCACTATTCCTACCCAAGTAGAGATAGCGGACGCTTCATACGTAAATGAGATGCAAGTCAACGTATATTACAATTACGGAACGAGCAGGCAAACGATTGCGTATAGTAAAGACGGAAAATTTGTTCCTAATAAGGACGGAAAGTATACCGTCGAGTATAAAGCTACGGATATTTACGGGAATTCGGGCGTAGCTACGTTGGATTTAATCGTCGTAGACGGCAATAACGGGATTGAGTTTGAAGAAAGCAAATTAGATCGGTTAGTTTTGTTGAAAGAAAACGTATTCCCTCAAATCATAGCGACTGGCAAGAATAAAGAAATTTCTTGCGAAGTATACGTAAACGCCCCTAATGGGGAAAAGATTATTTTGGGGGATAGATTGGCTTATATTCCCGAGCAAGCGGGGGAATACGAAATCGTTTACACGTTTAAAGACAACGTCTATACGAGAAGTTATTCCTATAAGCTGACCGCAAGCACGGGCGACGCTTCGTTTATCCAAAAGGAAGCCCCCCAGCTTCCCGTGTATTTTATTAAGGACGCAAGCTATGCTTTTGAGCCTTTGTACGTGTATACCATCGGGACGAACGGATTAGAGAAAAAAGCAACGATCGTGCAAATATCCGTAGACGGAGGGAATTATCAGGCGGTTGATTCTGCAAAAACCGTAAAAATCGAAGGGAATAGCCGCATTTCCGTTAAGTATACCTACAACGACGAGGTCGTTAACGTCTACGAACGGGAAATTTTAGACGTAGGCTACGGCAAAAAGACGGGAAGAAATTATGCGGCGTATTTTCAAGGGGATTACTCGTCCGCTACGACGGCAAGCGTAGGATTTGAATATGCTTTTACCGGCACGAAATCCACTGAGGAAATGCGTTATGCGAATTTGGTTTCTCTTGCGAATTTCAAATTGTCTTTTACAATTGCGCAAGAGAAGGATAATTTCAGAAAAATCAATATACTCTTAAAGGAAGCTTGCAATCCTCTCAATTATTTGATTATTAGCTATGAAAAGACGGCGAACGACGTAGTTTATACTGTAAAAGAGATGTATGAGGAAGCTCAGATTGTGAATCAAACCTTTAAAGGCTTTGGAAGTATGACGGCGACTCGTAGCGTCAGCTATTCTTCAGGTTCACTTACCAACGATAACGGCAATATGGTAAAGATAACGCCTTTTGCAACGGATTTGTGCATTTTAGTTGTGCAGGTAGAGGATATTTCTGCCGAGTCGTCGGTTAAAATCAATGAATTGAACAATCAAAAATTTTCCAAAATTTATCGTGAGCAAAGTCCTATGCTGGCTGTCAATTTACCCGATAGATACTATAAACTCAACGAGGTTTATAATATAAAACCCGCAGAATTATCTTCGGTTGCGAACATTGCCAATGCAAAGGACGTCGCGTTGACGGTGACTGCGCCGAATGGTAAAATCGCAAAGGACAGTAAAGGACTTCTTTTAGAAAACGTACCTGCCAATCAAGCGTACGTTTTACCGTTGTTGATTTCGGGATATTACCATTTTTCTTATACGTATTCCTGCGAAACAAATGCAGGCTTAAAAGAGGAGCAAACTCCTATGCTTTTGACTGTTATCGACACCGTACCGCCGGAGGCGTATTTCGTTGGGTTGGGTAGCGAAGATCTATTGACGGTAAAAGTAGGACATACGCATAAGATAAGAAAATACGTAGTAAAGGATAACGCTACGAAGTTAGAAGATATGTGGATACAGGTATCCGTGTACAGTAGCGCAGGGACGATGGTATCGGTTAATAAAGAAGCGTATACCTTTACAAAAGCAGGGTATTATACTGTATACTTATGGTGCGCAGACATAGACGGCAACGTCGCTACCGCGTATTATAATATTCAGGTAAAGTAAGGAGAAGAAGATGAAAAAGTTGAAAAAGTTGAAAAAAGCAACGTCAATATTCTTATCTATGATTTTAAGTGCTTCTTTTTTGGTCGGCTGTGCTGAAAAGGAAAGCGTTGAAACGATTCAAGGTCCACGAGAGGTCAATAGAAGAACTTTTACCGACGGCATACATCAATTTGAGTCGAAAGAAAGAGCAGATTATCTTGTATCGCAAGGTAAATCGGATTACATTATCGTAATGCCTAAAACTTCCGACAAATACACGCAAATGGCGCTTACCGAATTGACTACGTTATTCGAGCAAGCTACGGGGATTAATTTGCCGTATATCGTAGAAACCGAAGAAGGACTTACCCATTCAAGCACGGCAAAATACATTTCGCTTGGAAATACGAAAATGTTTGAATCGTCGGGCATTACTTTGGACATAGAAACGTTAAAGACGCAAGGCGTACGTATCGTCACGTTAGATAATACCGTTTATATCAATGGCGGAACGAATGGCGGCGTATTATGGGGCGTATATGATTTTCTTCAAATCTTATTTGATTTTGAGATGTTTTACGAGGATTGCTGGTATATTGACGAAAACGTTAAAAACTTGAAAATGCGTAGTTTTGACGTTGTAGATGTTCCCGATATAGAAACGAGGCTGCATTTCTCGGGGTATGTTCACGAGGATATAAACAACATTTCCTATCGTTTCCGTATGCCCTATGAGGGAAACAGCAACCTAATACCGTTGGGGGACACCGAAAACGGTGCGAGAGCTAGAGGTATTCACAACACGGACGTGATATTCTACAAAAAAGCACCCGATTATGATTCTAATTGGAGTTCGGACAACGGAGCACAATTATGCTATACAGCGCACGGCAATCAGGAAAGCTATGATAAAATGGTGGAAAAAGGGGCAAAAATGGTGCAACAGGGTTTAAAGACCTACACCCCCGAACAATATCCTAATTTTAAATATGCGACGATTACTATGACCGACGATTTTCAACGTTGTACTTGCGACGCGTGCGGTGTGGCGAAAGAGAAATACGGCGCGGACAGCGGGGCAATCATTGTATTTTTAAATAAAGTAATGGAAAAGGTATCCGCTTGGATGGAATTGCCTGAAAACGCAGCGTACAAGAGAGAAGACTTCCGCTTATTCTTTTTTGCATATCAATGCTACATAGAAGCTCCCGTTCGCTACGACGAAACGGAGAAAAAATGGGTAATAAAGCACCCCGATTGTGAAATGCGTGACGACGTGGGGGTTTATTTAGCAACTATGCCGGGCGTACATTATGCTTCCAACATTTACGAAGACGAGGTAAACGACGTTGGAAGATTAAATATGGAACAATGGTTTGATATTTCAAAGGAGATTTACCTTTGGACGTATAATATAAATTTTAGTGCGTCGCAGTTTTTTAGCGCGCATACCGTATTTGATAACGATTATTATCAATTTATGGCGAGTGGTCCTGTCGCTATTATGGAGACGCAAAACCGTTGGGATTCCTATGCAAGCTGTTTTAATCACTTAAAACCCTATTTAGATTCCAAACTGATGTGGGATTCTTCGTTAGACGTAGACGCACTCATTGAAAGGTATTTTGAAGTGATGTACGGCGAGGCTGCGCCCGTAATGAAAGATATTATGATGCAAATGCAGTCGCATAACCTGCAAATTCTTGAAGACTTAGATATTATGGATCAAATCTGGAAATCTTATTTTTACACTGTTGATAATAAGGATTTTTGGCCAATTTATCTTATCAAGAGCTACGAGGAAAAATTTGACTTGGCGCGCAGTATCATCAAGGAGAAATATGAAGTAGTTGACCCTGAAAGATGTGAGCTGTTGATAAGCCATATCGATATAGAATATGTGGGCATAGCGTATTATTTCCTGTCGCTGTATCAAGACAATCCGGGTGATGTGGATTTGTACAATAAGGTGAAAACGTATTTTAAAACGGAACTTGTAAAGCTTCCTTTGGATAAATTCAACGCTCCCGGTAAAGGAATATCTTTAGCCGAGTTTGAAAAATCGCTTTAAGGAGAACGTTATGAGAAAGAATAAATTTTTATTGCTTTTGGCAATGTCGACGGTGTGTTCTTTTTGCGTGTTTGCCGGTTGTGAAGCAGGTTGTCAAGGCGCAACGAAAAACAATAACGAACCGCAGAGCAAGATAGAGAGAGAAGACAACGCCATTACGCTCGAATTAAACAAAACGGTCTTTTCCAATATGGTAATCGGCGACGAAAACTTATTATATGCAACCTTCACCGAAATCAGCGGTGAAAAGGTAGAATGGGAAAGCTCGAAGTCTGAGGTCGCAACGGTTGAAAAGGTAAATGAAAATATCGCTAAAATCGTGGCGGTCAACACAGGCGAAGCCGTAATTACGGCGAAATATGGTGCTTTCACCCAAACCTGTGCGGTTTCCGTCACGCAGAACGGTATATACCCGGCTTTGTACTTAGAAAACGGCGTAAAGGAAACCGCCGTTATAGAAAAGGGCGGCCTATTCGATTTATCAACTTACGTATTGTTTAACGGAAAGCAGTTTGACGATATGGAGGTAAGCTATGTTTTAGAAGATCCGACCTATGGCGTAATTGATGAAGAGAATAAAACGTTTACAGCAGGGGATACAGTAGGCACGACGACGATTACGCTGGAGGGCAAATGGCGCAATATCCACTCGGAGCTTTTAAAAAAGACGATTACCTTACAAATCGTTTCGAGTACGGTCGTTAGCGTGAACAACGGCGAGTTTTCGCAAATCGAGTTGTACACGGTTGCGTCCTTGCAAGGAAACGCGTATAAGAACGAACAAATAATCAACTCCATCAAAGTCGAAGAGGACGGGCAGACGAGTACGGATTATAGTATAGCCATCACCGATCACCAGCCCGCCGACGGCACGGATAGAGAAGTAGCTTTTTGGGACGGCGACAAGGTGGTTGCCAACGCATTCGGTAAGGCAAACTTCACCATTTCGGTAGGAGAGGATTATTCCATTTCTTATCCCATCGAGGTCAAACGTCCGTTAGTTCCCTATGCGAATCGGATAGAATGGTTCTCCTATTTAGACGGGGAGCTTCCCACCGACGAAATTTTCTCGCAAGCGGACGGGCAAATGGAAATTATAGACGCTTATCAAGACGAAAACGTTTTGAGAGTTGAGAACGGAAAGGTATTTGGCGTCACCTCCAAAGCTACGGACGCAATGAGCGTGGAAACGATCGAGGTTTATAACGATAAGGTAGGTTATATTCTCAACGTGGAAACGTATGCGCAGGTCATAGACGAGCCGAAAGATATGAATTTTATGTTCGACGGCAATTTGAACGGCTACGTATATTTAAGAAATAACATAGTCGTTCGGGATCGCTTAGCAGGCGCTGGCTCAAACGCAGCGTTTAGCGGCGTATTTGAAGGGAACGGCTATAAAATAACTATTCCTATGCGCGAGAAAGGCGTGTTCAGCGGTCAATTGAAAGGCACGGTTCGAAACGTATGGTTTGAGATTACCGACGTAAAAGATATGGGCGGCTATAACTCAAACGCTTTAATTGCTACTTTGGCGACGGAAGGCGCGACGTTGGAAAATATTTACGTCACTTTAGACGAAACGGACGCCGTTGCGCCAACTCGAGGTGTTTGTTTATTCGAATCCGTCGGGGGGCAAACGACGATCAGAAATTTGGTTGCCGATTTCGGCGGCGTATTTCTTGAATCCGGCTACGACGTGATTTCGAGCAATTATAGAACTTGTAGACACGGCTTGCTTTGTCAATATTTTGGTAAATTTGACACGGAATGCGAATACGAAAATTTATATTTCATTTCTTCGGGTTTAAAGTATCTTTCGTATTCCCAAACCGAAGCGGAACCCGATAAGGGATCTATTACGTATGCCGGCAACGACGAGGCGCTTAAGCTCGCCGATTCGGAATCCGAAGAAAAGAAAAACAAGACGCAGAACGTATTAAAAACAGTAAAACGCTATGATACCGTGACGGATTTGATTGCCGCCGGCAACGATTTGAGTACGTTTGATACGAGATACTGGGATATCAAAGCGGGCCACCCCGTATGGCGTGCGGTGCAAGCGAGCGTGAACGGCGAGGAAACGAATAATATTTCTTTGTTTAACACCGCAAACGCACAAGAAAATACTGCGACGATAGACGTCAAAGTTATGGGCGTATCGGTACCCTTTACCTTAGCGGTTGAAAGCGGCAACGCTGATATTCTTTCCATCGTTGATAATAAAGTGACGGCAAAGCAAGGGGCAATCGGCTCGGCGGTTTTGGTGGCAACCTATAAAGTAGACAACGACGAAGTGAAGATGCGTTTTAACGTGGACGTTTTGCCTGCATTGTCCAATGAGGTTATGTATTGGAGTACGAGTACTCAACAAGCCTACTTCCCCGACGGAGTGTTGCAAGCAGGGGAAACGCTGGAAACGGTGACCGATTTTGAAACTTCTACGTTGCTGTATTCTGTAATACGCGGCTATAATAACGTCTTACTTGACAATACTGGTAGCGTAAAAACGTTCCGCGCAATCGTCAGAGGCTCGAAAGGCACGATCTTAACGCTGAATGTGCGTAGCTATACGTTAATGATAACCAAAGCTTCGGATATGGATTTCCTTCAACCTGATACCACCATAACGGGCAGTTATGCGCTCGCAAACGATATTACGGTGGACGAATGGACGCACGTTTCACTCGGCGATTTATCGGCGGTAGCGTCTAGCACAAGCTTCAACGGCGTATTCGACGGAAACGGCTACACGCTTACTTTCCCGCAAAGGGCATACGGCTTGTTTGGAAATATTGGTTCTACTGCTATCGTTAAAAACGTCTGCTTCAAAATAACCGCAAGATCAAGCATCAACGACGTTGACTTAAATCCCAATACGAATAAAGGCGGTTTGCTTGGCGTATCTTCGGCTGGCACGTTCGAAAATATATACGTCGAAGTTAGCGGTACGGCGAATAGAAATGGTATCGGTTTATTTGGTAGTCTTTTAACAACGTCGTCTTTGAAAAACGTCGTTGTGGATTACGGGGAGACGTATTTATTAGGGACAAATGGCATAACCGTTTGGGGAACAAAAGGCTATTTGACTTGCTCCTCTCAAACACCTATGGACGGAGCGGTTCTTTCCAACGTTTACGTTATCGGCGAAAACGGAACGAAGTATTTGCACGAACGCGGCGGAAGTCATAAATACACTCCCAAAGTCGTTGCGGAAAATGAATACGGCGGAGCGGAGTCGGGTGAAATAGTGGTGGTCGGCGTAAGGCGCTACGATAGCCAAGCGAAGCTTATCGCAGACGAGTCGGCAGACTTGACAGGCTTCGACGCCACCTACTGGGATACTACGAACGGTGCGCCCGTTTGGAAAAATAAATAATCAAAATTTATCAAAAGGAGGATAAATTATGAAACACTATGTATCACTGAAACTCGTTATTGTATACTGCAAAAACGCAGATATAATAACAGCAAGCGGAATCAACGAAAAAATTACCGATGTTTCCGGCTTCTGGGGCACTGAGGACTAAGGCAAGGAGGGAAAAAATGAAGAAGAGTAAAAAGAAATTAGTAGGGTTAACTCTTGCGGCGTGCGCATTATCCTTGACTGGCGCAATGCTGTGTATTTCCTCGCCGAAAACGGTTAGTGCAGCCACTTCGTATGGATTGACGATGTCCAAAGGCGCGGCTGTACGTTTGGAAACTGACGACGACTCGATCCCTGTGAACGGTTTGCGCTTCGACGCGCAAATGACCAAAGCGGGTTATAACGCTTTGCAGGGTTCGGAAGGTTCGGAAATCGTTTTATCGAGTACCGCAACGGCAAACAAAGTATCGAAAACCGTAGAATGGGTGTTAAAAAGCACAACGAAAGAAGCGGAAGAGCCTTTATTTGATAGTAAAGACGTTGCAAAATTCTACCATACGCTTACTTTCGAGAGCTTGTCCGAAGAAAAGTTAAAGCAAGCCAACGCGTTTGATTTCGAGGTATCTTTTACATTAGAAGTGGACGGAGAGACGGTTTGGGAAAGCGAAACGGAAACGCGTTCTATGCGGCAGGTTGCGTATATAGAATATACGACGGAAGGAATGGAGGGCTATCAAGAAGAGGCGTTGCTCAATTACTTTTCCGAAGGCGAGGATAACGAGACGGTGTATTCCGTAGGCGAAGCAGATGAAAACACGGTTTCCGCCGTTGTTGCGACCACCGCGTATGCCGAAATCGACGGAATGTTCGTAGACGTATCAAGCACGGCAATGAAGGATTTATACGCAGAGAACGCAACGCACGTCGTCGTCTTTGACGAAAACAACGTAGCAAGCAAAACGCCTATTAAATGGCCCGACGCAATGATTTCCACCGCAGCAGAAATGTCGGCGTTGTTGACCGACGGCACGACGCAAGCAGGAAAATATTACGTCCTTAAAAACAATATTTATATTCCCGAGCTGACGGCTATGGCGGCAGCAAATACTTATACTCCGTCTATTACCTTCAACGGAATTTTAGACGGGAACGGGTATGCTCTTTATGCGCCGCAAAGAATGTTCGGTTTATTTGGTAATATTGGTACGGGCGCCGTCGTTAAGAATATGAAAATCGTGGTTGACGTAAGCAGCGTGGAGAATTTGCAAGGTTCTCTCAATCAAAATGTTGTTTTAGGCGTAAAAATACTTGGAACGCTTGACAATTTGTATATAAAAATGATAGGCGACGCCACAAAAATTGAAATGTACGGATTTATGTTGTTCAATTACGCTACAACGGATTCCTCTGCGTTCAAAAATTTAGTGCTTGATTATGCGGATATGTTGCCCGTTTCGCCTACCGCGCAAGGCAATGAAAAATATAATTCTTTGCTTGGCGCGAGCGATATACCAGAACTTTTGACGAATATACACACAATCTCCACAACGTGTGATTGGTTGCGCCCTACTGAAAAAGCGACGGTAGGCTCGGCAGGGTATGAAGAAGTATCCTTGCATTCGGATATGACGACTATTCCCGTAGAGGATTTGTCGGAGCAATATTGGGATAAAACGGGCGCAGTTCCCGTTTGGAAGAAGGATAAGGTTGTAGATAACAATCAAGTCCTTTGGTCTGCAAACACCAAAATCGGACACCTGGTAGAAGGTTTACTTCCTGAGGGCGAGAGCGTACAATCCGTTAAGGACTTCGTTTCCGGTACCGTCTATTATGAAAACGGCGGCTGGAAAAATACGGATCTGTTACCTCAGGACAAGGGAGAAACCGCTCCTGTAATCTTTTATAAGGCGGTGGAAGTAGTCGGTTCGAACGATACGATAGTAAAAACGTTTATGAACGTGTATAATAGAGTGATTACGGAAGCGGACCATATGCAGTTTCTTGCGTCGGCTGGCTCTACCGTTGCGGGCAAATATATTATGGTAGACAACGTGACGGTGACTGAATGGTCGGACGATTCGGCTACTACGATGTCTGCGATAACCTTCGACGGCGTATTCGACGGAAACGGCTACACGCTTTCTACCCCGCAAAGACTGTACGGCTTGTTTGGAACAGTTAATGAAAACGCTGTTATTAAAAATATCCGTATGAACGTGACGGCGAGAGGTAGTAAGATTAACGATATTGTTGTGAGTCCTGTTTCATCAGGAACGGGTGGCGTGCTCGCTTTTAAAGTTAACGGTGCTTTTGAAAATATATATGTTCAAGTGTCTGGTACGGCATCTACACAAGGTATAGGCTTGGTTGGTTTGTTGAATCAATCGGCATCTTTGAAAAATGTCGTTGTGGATTACGGTACAACATATAACACAGGCATTACCAGCCCTCAATACTACAAAGGTTATTTGACCTGTGCAAGTCAATTACCTGAAGATGGAGTGATTCTTGTAAACGTCTATGCTATCGGGGAAAATAAAACGAAGTATTTACACGAGCGCGGAACTAGTACTTATAACCCCAGAGTTGTAGCGGAAAACGAATATGATGCAACGGTAACGACGCCTATTGCCGAAAGTAAATTGTCCGGCGTCAGACGTTATAACAACGTAGCGGCTGTAGTTGCAGATACTACGGAAGGTAAAGACTTAACAGGTTTTGACAGCACATATTGGGATACGACAAGCGGCGCGCCTGTTTGGAAAGATAAATAATAACAAATAATTAGAGCAATCGTTCTGCCCGACAGGTTTTCCTATCGGGCGGAAAGGTTGCTTTGTATAAAAATTGAAAGATAAAAAAATAATTGTTGATTTAGAAAAAAAGCGCAGATGCTAAAAAAGTTCTTGCGAAAGAACGTGGAGGTCGGCATTTTGCGATAATTATAAAGACGAATATAATTAAAAAGGAAAAGAAGAATGAAAATAGTATTTTTGGGGGCTGGAAGCACCGTATTTGTAAAAAACGTATTAGGCGATTGTATGTTAGCGGAAGGGATTCAGGATTTTGAGGTAGCTCTCGTTGATATCAATCAAGAGCGTATGCAAGAGTCCTACGAGCTTATTTGCGCTTTACGGGATAAATATAAACCGACGGTCGTCATTAAGAAATACGACGCGAATGAGGAAATACAAATTAAAGAGGCTTTTTCGGGGGCAAAATATATCGTCAACGCTATTCAAGTCGGCGGATACGAGCCTTGCACGGTGACAGATTTTGAAATTCCCAAAAAGTACGGCTTACGCCAAACGATAGGAGATACCGTCGGGATCGGCGGGATTTTCCGTGCCTTGAGAACAATGCCCGTTATGAAAAGATATGCGGATATTATGGAAGAGGTTTGCCCCGATACCTATTTTTTGAATTACGTCAATCCGATGAGTATTTTGACGGGGTATATGCAGCGAAATACGAAAATCAATACCTTAGGGCTTTGCCATTCTTGTCAGGTAGTGTTGTCTACGGGTAGCTCTTTGGGGATCGAAGGCTGGGATACTGCGGAATATACTTTAGCTGGAATTAACCATATGTGTTGGCTATTGAGCGTAAAGGATAAAGACGGAAAGGATTTATATCCCGAATTTAAAAAACGCTTTAACGAAACGAGAGAGGGCGATTTGGTTAGACTTGAGATTATGAATCGCTTTGGGTATTATAATACGGAAAGCAGCGAACATACCGCAGAATATCATCCTTATTTTATCAAAAAAGATCATCCCGAGCTGATTGAGCGTTATCAAATTCCCTTAGACGAATATCCTCGCCGTTGCGTAGAGCAAATCGAACAATGGAAAAAACAAAAGGAGGAGCTGAATAAGGCAGAAAATATTCGTCACGAGAGATCGAGGGAGTATTGTTCGCGCATTATCGAAGCGATAGAAACGGGTGTTCCGTATAAAATTTATGCGAACGTACAAAACACCGATTTAATCACTAACTTACCAAAAAATGCCTGTGTAGAAGTGCCGATTATGGTAGACGGTAGTGGATATCATCCCTGCCACGTAGGGGATTTGCCCGATGAACTTGCGGCGCTGAATATGTCGCATATTGCCGTACATAATATGGTCATCAAGGCGATGGAAACGCTTGAGAAGGAATATATTTATAAGGCGGCGTATCTCGATCCGCATACGCGCGATCAGTTGACCTTTGACGAAATTAAAAATTTGTGCGACGATTTAATAGAAGCGCATAAGGGTTGGTTGCCTGAATTTCATTGATAAGAAGAAAGGCATACGGAGAAATTAAAAAATGATTAAATGTATGTATTTGCGATTTCCCCAGTTTCGTCAAAAAGCATTGACGTTAAGCTATGACGACGGCGTGTCGGCGGACAAGAAATTGATAGATATTATGTCGAAAAACGGGTTGAAAGGCACGTTTAATATCAATTCGGGTAAATTTGCGGAAGAAAGCGGCGGTTTTAGGCTGACCGAAGAAGAGGCGGTTGCGCTTTATTCCGAATCGGGAAACGAAGTGGCGATACACGGGGTGCATCATATACCGTTGACCTATATCGATAATACTATGGGTATCAACGAGATTTTCAAAGATAGACAAAATTTGGAAAGGCTGTTCCAAAAACCCGTACAGGGTATGGCGTATGCCAACGGCGTGTATAGCGACGAGGTGGTGGATATGCTGAAAAAATGCGGCGTGCTTTACGCCCGTACGACGAAGTCTACCGAAGCGTTTGAAATTCCTGACGATTGGCTGCGGCTGCCTACGACTTGCCATCATAAAAATCCGCGATTAATGGAGCTTGCGGATGCGTTTTTAGCTGACCCTGCGCAGAGAAATTTCTGGGCGGATAGAGCAAGGTTATTTTATCTTTGGGGTCACAGCTATGAATTTGACTACGATAATAATTGGGAAGTGATAGAACACTTCGCAAAACGCGTGGGGAATCGCGACGACGTTTGGTATGCAACGAATATGGAAATCTACGAATACGTGCGCGCGTATAAACGTTTGCAATTTTCTTCGAACGAGGATTTTATCTATAATCCAAGCAATATAGACGTCTACGTGGATTATTTTGGAAAACAGGTTTGCGTGAAAGCAGGCGAATTAAAAAGAATTTAAACTTTTGAAGGAGTAAAGGTTATGTTGCATTATGGAGCGAAAGAAAGAGAAGTTTGTTGGGATAAAAGCTTTGTCGATTCCTTTGAAAACGTAGAAATAGAGCAAGGGAAGCCCGTGCGCAGAGAAACGGTTTTTACTTGTGATGCCCCTTGGGAAGGGAATTTTTGTTGCTTTATGCACGTGATGAAAGTAGACGATAAGGTTAGAATGTATTATAGCGGCTACGAGTACGGCGAAGATTTTCCGAGTTTCTTTTGCGTTGCGGAAAGCAAGGACGGAAGACGTTTTGAGAGGTTAAAACTGCATAAATACGCGCATAAGGTTTATGAAGCAAAACCGTCCAGCTTTCAAACGAATAACATTTTTTTTCACAAATTGCCTGAATATCACGATAATTTTTCCGTGTTTTACGACGAAAACCCCAACTGCCCTGCGGACGAAAAATTCAAAGCGTTGGGTTTATATGAAGAGAAAATCGACGGGGTTAGACAACCGCCGAGATTGCATTGGTCGAAAAGCAGTAATGGTATCGATTTTGAAGATATGGGCTATATCGATATCGTTGGTATTTTCGACACCTATAACGTGGTGATTTGGGATAAAGAAACGGAGCAATATTTCTTATACACAAGGCATTATCATCACCCCGACGGGACGGAATGTCATTGGAAACGGACGAGTATGATTTCGGATATAAGGGAAATTCGCGTTTCCGTGTCTAAGGATTTCCGTAATTGGACGCAGCTTGGACCTATTCAATTCCCCGAAGGCACGGAAGATATCAATTTGTACACCAATCAAGTGCAGAAATATTACCGCGCGAAAAACGTATTTCTCGGTATGCCCGTAAGATACGTCGATAGAGCGAAAGATATTCATAATTTTAAACATTTGACGCTCGGATGGGACGATACGAGAGAAAAGCTTTTGGAAAATGGCGGTAGATTAGGTACGGCGCTGACCGATTGCGTTTTGATGACCAGTCGCGACGGCTTCCATTTTGAACGCAGCGAAGAGCCGTTTTTCGAAAATACTTTGCAAAACGAACATAACTGGATGTACGGCGACGGGTACGCGCATTATGGTATGATTGAAACCCCTTCGGACGTCATGGGCGAGCCGAATGAAATCTCGCTGTATATGCGAGAAAATTGTATGGTAAAAGCGACGGACGTAGTGCGCTATACCATTCGTTTAGACGGATTTTACTGTTTTAAGGCAGGAAAGCAGGGCGGAACGGTGCTTACAAAGCCGTTTACCTTTGACGGAAACGGATTGCAAATCAATTTTTCCACAAGTATTTTCGGGCATCTTAGAATAAAATTTTGCGACGAAAACGGACGGGAACTCGAGGGATATGATAGCAACGTCGTGTTCGGCAATAGTGTGGATAGAAAGGTGGATTTTGAAAAGCCTTTGAGCACATTGAACGGAAAGAAAGTGCGGTTAAAAATAGAAATGAAAGAAGCGAAGCTGTATTCGTTTATGTTTGAATAAGCCTTTGTTGGTGTGAGAGGATGTAGAATTATGAACTGGACGGAATATCAAGAACCGAACAATGAAACGTATGAAACAGGGAAAGAATATCGTCAAAGACTGATGAATGATTTTCAATCTTTTGTCGAGAACTATCAAAAACAGGCGGACACTCGGCGTTTGCAAATGCAAACGCCGAAAGAATTTGCTCAAAACAGGGAAAAACACAGAGCGGATTTTGTTCGTATGCTCGGCTTTCCTTTGACGGAAAATTTACCCTACGGTGAACGCGTAGAAATTGTAGATTGCTTTGAAGACGAAACGTATATCTGGCAGAGAATGCGGATAGAGATTTTTCCGAACTTTTATGCGTACGGCATTTTAACGAAGCATAAGGACGGGGCGAAACGTCCGTTCGTTATGGCTATGCATGGCGGAGAAGGAACGCCCGAACTTATTAACGGGTTCGTAGATAATTCAAGCAATTATAATCATATGGTTAGAAGAATTTTAAGCGGAGGCGTAAACGTATTCGCTATGCAAACCTTTTTATGGCGTGTGGAATCCTTCGGTGTAGATTTTAATAGAAAAGATATGGATTCTCTTTTGCGCGGTCTCGGTGGCTCGATGACGGCGTTGGAAGTTTGTATGATTCAAAGATGCTTGGATTATTTTGAAAAACAAGCGTTTGTCGATAACGAGCGAATGGGGATTGTCGGACTTTCCTACGGCGGTATGTTTTCTATGGTTACAGCGGCGGTGGATACGAGATTAAAGTGTGTTTATTCTTGCAGTTGGTTTAACGATAGAAGCAAATACGCTTGGTCGGATTGGGTATATCCGTCTATGTTCTCGCTGTTTAAGGATGCGGAAATAGGAGGATTGATCGCGCCGAGACCGTTGTTTGTAGGGATAGGGAAACAGGATGCTTTGTTTGATTACCGTTGTGCGATTGAAGAGGCGGATAGATTAAAGGCTTTTTATAGCGAAACAGAAGATAGCGAAAAATATCAATTCCATATTTTCGAGGGTACGCACGAATTTGATAAAAACGAAGACGGTTTAGCGTTTTTCTTTAAATATCTATAAAGAAAAAAGGGAGTAAGAGTTATGAGTAAAGAACAAATTGCAGAGAATAAATTCGGGCTTTTTATCCATTGGGGCTTGTATTCTATGTTGGGTTTGCACGAACAGGCGCAAGCTCGGTATAATATAGACCGAAAGGAATACGAAGAGCTGGCAACGAAGTTTAACCCCGTTGCCTATGCCCCTGAAGAATGGGTGTTGCTTGCTAAAAAGGCAGGAATGAAGTATATTTGTTTTACGACGAAACACCACGACGGGTTTTGTTTGTGGGATACGAAGTATACCGATTATAATATTATGAACACCCCTTACGGAAAAGACGTATTAAAAATGCTGGCAGAGGCGTGTAAAAAGCACGGAATATTGCTGTCTTTATATTATTCTAATCCTGATTGGCATCATCCTGATGCGTATAATGAAAAATCAATGAAACAATGGATTGCTCACAAAAAGGAAAATAACGATTTAGAAATATACCGTACTTATATTAAAAATCAAATTACCGAACTTTTAAGTAATTACGGGGAAATTTATACGTTATTTTGGGATATTCCGCCTGAAATGGAAGATAAGTCTATCAATGCTTTGGTACGGCAATTACAGCCGAATATTCTCATTAACGATAGAGGGTTCGACAAGGGGGATTTCTCTACGCCCGAAAGAGAATTTGACGGCTTATCGGATGCAGTACGCTTTACGAGAATGACGGAAGCGTGCAATTCCGTAGGGAAGATTAGTTGGGGGTATAGAGAACGAGAAGACTTTTATTCCCTTAGGCATTTAACGTATTCCATTGACAAGATTATGGCAATGGGCGGAAGCTATTTGTTAAATATCGGACCTAAGGCAGACGGTGCGATAGACGAATTATCTCGCGAAAAGATAGAAAAAATAGGCGATTGGTATCAACGAATGAAGGGGTGTTTAGAAGGGCATACCCAAGATTTTTTTGAGTATGAAATCGTGCAAACGAAATTTTTAGCGACCCAAAAGAATGGAAAAAGTTATTTCCATTTTTGCTTGGGGCTTGACGCAAACGGGTTGATTTTTTTGAAATATCCGTCTATACCCAAGCAGGTAGTTTTGTTGAATACAAATGAAAAACTGAAATTTGAAATCATTCAATACCCGTGCTTTAAAAGAGAAATAGACGGCTTTGTGTTGTGCGACGCTCTACATATCGTAGATATACCCGTTGACAAATTAGAAACAGAGCCGATTGTTTTAGAAATCGAATGGTAATGGGAAATGTAGTAAATGATTTAAAAAAATAAAAATAAATAAAAGATATAGGAGAAATCAAAATGAAAGACATTCAATTGGTGCACAAAAAAATCGTTTGGGAGATTCCTATGTTTGTGGATTAAACGGTTGGTATGAAAATAAAGTAGGCGTGGAACGTAATGTGGCTGGTGGCGGTTGCGCGTTTTGTTCGTTGACAGGTACTTACAAATATGAGCCGGGTAAAGAAATTAAAATGACGGCAGGCGCAATTAACGGGCATATCTTTATGGTTGTAGACGACGAGCTTGTTTCGAAACCTATCGAATACAAGGATTACTTGACGAGCGGACACGTGGGATTTTCGCCCTATTGTACTATGTTAAAAATAAAAGATATTGAAATTCGTGAAATTTATTGGGAAGAATGCAACGAATATTACGAGCTTGAATTTTAATTTTGAAAAATAACAAGCGTAATTTTCGTACTATAAGGAGAAAAAATGTGGATAGGTGATTTGAAAACATTAGACGAATGCTCATTGTTATCTAAACGGGATATAGAGCAGGTAAGACGTTTTTTTCAAGAAAACGATTTGCAAAAATTAGAGTTCGGTACGTATACGTTAAGTCGAAACAATTTCGTAAACGTTTTTGAATATAGTACGGAAAAGAATAACGGCTTGTATGAGGCTCATAAAAAATACGTGGATATACATTACGTTATAGCGGGCGAAGAAAAGGTTTTTTATGCGCAAAACTTTTCGAAAATCAAGCAAGACTATGACGAAAATGACGATGCTTATTTAGGAATGGTAGACGATGAAAAAAGCATTTCTCTATCCTCTGTAAAAATAATTATTTTTGATATAAACGAACCGCATAAAGCGGGAGTTGTATTAAATGGTTCTTCACTCGTCAAGAAAGCAGTTTTTAAAATGGAGCGTGATAGAAATGCTTGATATGGAAATAATTGATATACATTGCCATTTTGATCACGGCGCAGTAGGCGAGTCGGCGAAAAGAAACGAATTACATAAAGCTGATTTAGCGTTTTTGAAAAAGGAGCGCGAAAGACTCGGCATTAAGAAAACCTTTATGTCTAGTTTTTCTTCCGTATGTTCAACGGAAAGGATTTATGAAGAAAACGAGTATCTTTTTGAGAAAATGCAAAAAGCAACTTGGTTGTATCAGTGGGTAGTGTTAGACCCTCGTGAAAAAAGACTATTTTCGCAAGTGGAGAGTTTGCTGAAAAAGGATAAGATTGTCGGGATAAAAATTCATCCTGAGTTGCATAAATACGAAATTTTAGACTACGCGGATGAAATTTTTGCGTTTGCGAATGAGCATAAAACGACGGTTTTGATGCATCCGCCCGCGACTATTGTAAAGACAGCGGCGGTGGCGGATAAATATCCCGACATGAATCTAATTATCGCGCATCTCGGCGTTATGGAGCATATCGACGCAATCGCAAACGCGAAGCACGGCAACGTGTACACGGATACTTCGGGGCAGGCAAGCTATAAAAACAATATTCTCGAATACGCCGTTGAAAAAGTAGGTTCTGAAAAAATTTTCTTTGGCACGGATACCTATTCCTGCGCATTTCAGGTAGGTCGGATTCTCCTTGCGGGTATTTCTAAAAAGGATAAAGAAAATATATTGCGGAACAATGCGATTAAGTTTTTTATAAAGTGACCCCAAACGTTTAGACAAAAAATAGGTAATTTTAAAATGGGTTCTGTATTATACGGAACTCATTCCTTTCACTTTAATAAAAGGGCTTTCTTCAAATTGAAAGCAAAATTGAAATCAAGATCAAAAAGAGTACACAATTATGTTGATTACAAAGAAGGAAGCATTAAAAAATATTGTTTACAAACGCAACAATGGCAAGGGATTCCTGCGTTCGCAATGACGGAAAAAGGAAGAATGTTCGTTTGTTTTTATAGTGGCACAAAAACCGAAGATTTGGGGAATTATTGCGCTTTGATTAGAAGCGACGACGAGGGAAAAACGTGGAGCGAGCCGATAGCGGTGTCGTATTTCGGGGAAAAATCGCGCGCGTACGATCCTTGCGTTTGGATAGATCCTAAGGGCAGATTGTGGTTTTATTATTCGGTAACGCCTTGTCAAAAAGTGTATGCAGTTGTATGCGAAAATCCTGACGCGAGCGAGCTTACGTGGTGTGGAGAAAGAAAAATTGCTCCCGCTCGCAGAGGCAATGTATGCAGGCGGGGTACGGTTGTTGGAAATTACGTATAGTGCTAACGGAAAGGTTTCCGACGAGGAAACAGCGGAAAATATTCATATGCTTGCCGAATATTTTAAGGATAAATGTATATCGGCGCGGGTACGGTATTGACGAAAAAACAAGTGGAATTGACGTATAAAGCGGCGGAAAATTTATCATATCGCCCGATACTTGCGTGGAAATTATCAAGAAGACGAAGGAGCTTGGAATGGTGTCTATGCCTGGCGCATTGACACCAACGGAAATCCAAACAGCGCACAAAGCGGGCGCGGATTTTATTAAACTCTTCCCAATTTCGAATTTGGCTGCGGGGTATGTAAAAGCCATTAAAGCACCGTTGTCGCATATTAAACTTTTGGGCGTCGGCGGGTTCGACGAACACAATATGCAAGAATACATAAAAGCGGGTGTGAGCGGTTTGGCGTAAGTTCTAATATAATTGACAAAAAAATGCTTGCTGAAAACGATTGGTCAGGCATTACAAAGCTCGCGAAAAAATATATTTCTAGTTTAAATTTTATATAATCAGATGAAAAAATGGTCAAAACAGGAGAATGCTGAAATGAAAATTATAAAAAATCATAAAAAAGACTTCGATGAATTTATCCAAATCGCGGCAGGCGGAAAGAAAATGAACGGGGAAGTCAAGCGTATGGCGGAGATCTCTCCGCTTGCGATTGAAAGAAAAGAACTCAGCAAAACAAGCTTGCAAGAAATTGCTATGCCTCAATTTGACGAAGCAAAATCATATGCGGATTTTTTAGCGGAAAAGAAAGCTTTACGTGCATATTACGAACCTTATTTAAAAAACTACGCGCGGAAAATAACGCGTGAGGAATATTCTATCGTGGATTTTTCTTATCGCAAAGAAACAGAAGAAGATAAAGCGGATTTTACACACGTTTTGGGCGGTTTAGGCGTATGGACAGAGGTAAAAATACCGCATTACGACGGACCGGATGGGCGTTGGAACGCCTTTTACCGTACTGAGTTGACAATAGATAAAATCCAAAAGGATAAATACTATCTTTTAGATTTTGAAGCGGTAGACTATATCGCAGAAGTATATATCAATGGACGTATGGCAGATCGCCATATTGGATTTTTTGCGCCGTTTACCGTCAACATCACAGACTATATACACGAAGGCAAAAACACGCTGTTAGTTGTTGTTAAAAACGACATTACGAGCACGGGCGTGTTTATAGAAGGCGTAAAACACTACGGAGATAAAATTTACGGTGCAACGCATCTTGGCTACGACGAGCCGAATTTGGGCTGGCATCATTGTCCTGCGGGGGCTGGCATTTTCGGAAAATTAAAAATGACGGTAGCAGGTACGAGCCGAATTACGAATATTTTTGTGCAACCCGATATCGACAAGGGCGAAATTACGGTTAATACGACCGTTTTTACCTATGGTCATAAAACTTGCAAATATAAAATTGCGTATACCGTAGAGGGTAGGAATTTCAAAGAAAAGGTGTTTGAAAACGCAGAGGGAAAAACCGACCCGTTTACGCTGGACGAAAACTATCTCGTGGAAAAATTTTCTTTGCCGAATTTTAAGCTTTGGACGCAAAAAGCGCCGCATTTATACGCAATTACCGTAAGTCTTTTAGACGAAAACGGGAACGTAATTGACGAAAAGCAAACGCACTTTGGTATGCGGAAATTCCATATGGACGAAAACAGCACACCTAAGGGCGCGTTCTACTTAAATAACGAGCGGATAATGCTTCGCGGCACGAACGAAATGGGTCATTTGCCCAGATGCGTCAAAGAAGGGAACTACGAGCAACTCATAGACGATATCTTAATTGCAAAGGTCGCGAATTTGAATTTCTACCGAATGACCCAACGCCCTGTATACGACGATATTTATACCTATTTTGATATGCTTGGAATGCTTTGTCAATCGGATTTTCCGTTGTTTAGCTATTTGAAGCCGAGCGCGGTGGGCGAGGCGTTAAAGCAGGTACGGGAAATGGAGTTGCTCACAAGGAATCACCCTTGCGTGATTGTGGAAACGTTCTGTAACGAAACGCTGGATAAAACGGCGTGGGGTAAGGAGCAGTATAATTTATCCCGATATGAAATAGAAAAATTCTTTAACGCGGCGCGAGAGGTGGTGGAGATATACAACCCCGACCGAGTGATAAAATACTGCGAGGGGGATTACGCACCGTTGCCTGAAACGCACGGAATTAGCGATTTCCATTGTTATACGTATTGGTACGTATCGCACGGAATGCCGAGCGGAAAACTCAAAAAAGGATATTTACCGCCTATCCGTCCCGA
>JAFURH010000025.1 GCA_017471945.1 Clostridia bacterium
CTTCTCGATTATATTCTGACCCGCCTTGCCGAGGACGGAAAGATGCCGAACAACGCGGCTGTCGTCAAGTCCTTCGTCACCACGGGTATGGCGAAAGCTCTTTGCGACGACTACGGCGTCGCTTTATACGAAACGCCCGTCGGCTTCAAGTTTATAGGCGAAAAGATCAAACAATGGGAATCGGACGGGAAACATACCTACGTGTTCGGTTTTGAAGAATCCTGCGGGTATCTGCGCGGTACGCACGCCCGTGATAAGGACGCCGTCGTGGCTTCTATGCTCTGCGCCGAAATGGTTTGCTACTACGTTTCTGTCGGTAAAACCGTCTACGGCAGATTGCAGGAGATATATCAAAAGTACGGCTACGTGCTCGACAAGAACATTTCTATCCAATATTCCGGACTCAACGCAATGAAAGAGATGAACGGCGTGGTAGACTCGTTAAAACGCCTTAAAATCGACGATTTCGGCGGGATCAAGGTGCAGGCCTTCCGCGATTACAGCGCGGCGAAACGGACCGATTATCAAAGCGGTACGACGGAGGAAATGTCAATTCCCAAGTGTAACTGCGTGTATTACGAATTGGAAGGCGGTTCTTTCGTGTGCGTTCGGCCGTCGGGAACGGAGCCTAAGCTGAAAATTTATTATTCTCTCCGTGCAAAAGACGAAGAGACGGCAAACGCCAAGCTCGTCGAAGTGCAAGCTTCCGTGAACGAACTTTTGGACAAAGCGAAGGAATAAAACGAACTATGATTTTCGATTTGCATTGCGATACGTTAATGAAACTATTAGATGCAAGCAAGCGCGGGGAAGAAGCCTTCCTCTCGCAAAATTCTTTTCAGATCGACGAAGTCAAACTGTCGAAGAGCGGCTATTTCGCGCAATGCTTTGCGGCGTTCGTTCCCGTTTCGCAAATGGATCCGTATGCGACCTGTAAAGAAATGATAGATATTTTCAAAAAAGAAATCCAACGTTCCGAACGGTTGCGTTCCGTGTGCAAATTCGAGGATTTTTCAAAAAATCACGAACAGGGGAAAATTTCCGCCGTGCTCACGATGGAGGACGCCGCGCCGATCGGTAAGGAAATGCAAAGATTGCGTGAGTTTTACGATCTCGGCGTTCGGATGATCGGTTTAACGTGGAATTATCCCAACGCGGTCGGATATCCGAATTATCGGAATTTCGACGGCGTTTCGAAGCCTGATTTTTTTACTCCGGAAACGGAAAACGGTCTTACGGAGTTCGGGGTTGAAGCGGTTCGGGAAATGAATCGGCTCGGGATCGTGGTAGACGTTTCGCATTTGTCGGATAAAGGATTTTTCGACGTTTTGAAGGCGAGCGAAAAACCCATTATAGCCTCTCATTCCAACGCGCGCGGACTTTGTCCGAACGTGAGAAATCTTACGGATGAAATGCTGAAAGCGCTTGCCGATAACGGCGGGGTAGTGGGAATGAATTACGCGGCGGATTTTTTGGATTGCGATTCTGCGAGAGGAAAGCAAACGGTGGAACGCGTCGTGGAACATATGGGTTACGTAAAAAACGAGATCGGTTGCGAACATATTGCGATAGGAAGTGATTTCGACGGAATCCCGCCCGATATAGAACTCAAAGACGCTTCTTTTTTGCCGCTACTCGTGCAAGCGATGGATAAAGCGGGCTTTACGATAGAGGAGATCGAACAAATTACCTATCGGAACGCGTTGCGCGTATTTCGGGAATGTATGAAAGATTAATTGGTTTAACGTAAGGAAAAATAACGGCAAAAGGAAAAACGCCCCGTAAGGGCGTTTTTTTCGTAAAAGTTATTTGATGCTCGTTTTGTATTCTCCGGGGGTCATTCCCGTATATTTTTTAAATACGTAGTTGAAATGGGAAACGGAATCAAAACACAATTCGTTGGCAATATCGGGAAAAGCACGTTTTCGTCGAATGAGTTTTTTCGCTTCGTCGATTTTCAGCTTTAAATAGGTCTGATAAATACTCGCGCCCGTTTTTTGTTTGAAAAAAGTGCAGAGATACGTTTTTCCGTAATGCAGTTTTTCGCAAATTTCTTCCAAAGTCAATTTTTCGTATAACGCGGAGGATAAAATGCAAACGATCTCGTCTTGCAACGCGTCGGAAGAGGCAACCTTGGAAATGAAAAACTCCTGCGGGGATTCTCGGTTGCTCACGTGACGAAGCATATATATGAGCAACAGTTCAAGTGAATTTTTAATGACCTGCTCGCCGCCGAGATTTGGATTGTCTTTCAATACGAGTTTATTCAGATCGGGATCGAAGTCGGGTAAAACGAAAGTCTCCGAAGCCTCCGACATTATATTTTGCAGCAGATACCGATAATTATCGGGAACTCTGAACTTCTTGTCCTCGAAAAACGCCATACCTTCCGAGCGGCAATCGAACGAAATAATAAAGATATTCGCCTCTTCCCCCAAACATTCCACGTAGTGCGGTTGATTGGGCTTTATAAAAATCATTTCCCCTTGCTTCAAATGATATTTTTCCGACCCGCAATACACGGCAAAGTCCTTTTTGTCCGCGTAATTGATTTCCCAAAAATCGTGCGTTTCTTCTTTGGAAACGTAATTTTTTTCCGGCTCTTGATAGTGGATCGTTACGATCTTTTGCACGTTCAGGAAATTGGAAATTTTATATTTATAAAATTGTTTTTTCGTCAATTTTTTTTCCATAGATTTATTATAACACGAAAAAAAATATTTGTAAAATATTTCATAGAATATTTTTGCGAAATATTTTGTAAAAAACGTGAAATAATTTGGATTGAATTCGGGCAAAAAAGTAGTATAATATACTTGAAAATTATAAGAGGAGATATTTTACAATGAAAATGCCCGTGTTGGACAAGAACTTTTACCCTATGATCAAAGCGCTTAACGATTTCGAAAAGGAAGTCGAAAAGAGCGGTAAGCCTGTCAAAGTCGTTTTGGTTGCGGAACGCAGCGGCGGTTATAACTACGTTTATTCCTATAACGCCCTTGCCGACGGCGTGAACGACAAGCTTAATTTCCGCGTTGCGGAACGCCTTGCAAAATCCATTCTTTGGGTAGTCGGGGGTTTTAAAATTTCCGTTTCGGGAAGCAAGTCGATTTACGAATACCTCAAAAACGCGTATACGCTCGAAGGGCTTCGTGCGTTCGACGTGGACTTTATGAGCGGCGTTTACGAAAGACCGTTCGAGGTTGAATGGCTGGAAGAAAACCAAATTCCCGAGCAGAAAAACGCTTCTATCCGCGTAGGCGGGTATTTGAACGGTTGCCGTATCGGTTTCGACGCGGGCGGTTCGGATAGAAAAGTCAGCGCGGTCATCGAGGGCGAACCCGTTTACAGCGAAGAAGTCGTCTGGAATCCGAAGGTTACGGAAGACCCGCATTATCACTACGAATAAATTAAAACGGCGATGAAAACGGCGGCTTCCAAAATGCCGAGAGTGGACGCGATCGGCGTTTCTTCGGCGGGCGTGTACGTCGATAATAAAATTATGGTCGCTTCGCTCTTTATCAAAGTGGACAAGACCAAATACGGCGATTACGTAAAGAATATGTACATCAATATCGCGAAAGATTTGAGCGAAGAACTCGGCTACGAGATTCCTTTGGAGGTTGCGAACGACGGCGACGTTACCGCGCTTGCGGGTGCGATCGATTTGAACGATAACTCCGTCCTCGGGATCGCGATGGGTACGAGCGAAGCGGTCGGCTATATCAACGCCGACGGCGGGATCAACGGTTGGCTTTCCGAGCTCGCGTTTGCGCCCGTGGATTTCAACGAAGGCGCTATGCAAGACGAGTGGAGCGGTGATATCGGCGTAGGCTGTAAATATTTCTCGCAGGACGCGGTTATCAAGCTTGCCGAAGCGGGCGGGCATAAATTTGCGGACGGCTTAACGCCCGCGCAAAAGCTCAAAGAAGTGCAGGCAATGATGGACGCTGGCGATCCGCTTGCGGCGCAGATCTTTGAAGATATCGGCGTATATCTTGCGCACACCATTCCTTTCTACGCGAAATTCTACGATATCAAACATATGCTTTTGTTAGGTCGCGTAATGGGTGGCAAAGGCGGCGATATCATTCTTGCAACCTGCAAAAAAGTGCTTGCGGAAGAATATCCCGAATTCGCGTCGCTCGATATCGGGCTTCCCGACGAGAAGAACAGACGCGTAGGGCAGAGTATCGCGGCGGCTTCCCTTCCTGCAACCAAGGCGTAAGAAAGGAGGAAACGCAAGATGAAATGCTTTAAAAACGCAACCGTTTTCGTCGAGGGCGAAGGACTTAAAAAAACGACCGTTTGCTTCGGCGAAACCATTGAAAAAATTTCCCGTTGCGCCGTTCCCGGCGCGGAAGCGATCGCGCTTCCCGAGGACGCCATCGTTCTGCCCGGGTTTATCGATCAGCATATCCACGGCGCGGGCGGTTCGGACGCGATGGACGGCACGGTCGAAGATCTTAAAATTATTGCCGATACGGTCGCCGCGGAAGGTACGACTTCTTTCCTCGCCACGACGATGACCCAAAGCAAAGAAAATATCTTAAAAGCGATGCGCGCGGTAAAGGACTATCGCGAAGCCGAGACGGAGACGGGCGCAAGAGTGCTCGGAATCCATTTGGAAGGACCGTTTATCGCGGCGGCGTATAAGGGCGCACAGCCTTTGGAATACGTAGCGAAACCCGATTCGGAAGTGTTCGACGAATATAACGCGGCAAGCGGTAACGCGATCAGGCTGGTAACGCTTGCACCCGAAACGGAAAACGCGGGCGAATTGATCAAGCATCTTTCCGAAATTTCCGTCGTGCCGTCGATCGGCCACACGGGCGCAAAATGCGCGGAAATCAAAACGGCGATCGGGCAGGGCGCGAAAAACGTAACGCATACCTACAACGCACAAACGGCGCTTCACCATAGAGAGATCGGCACGGTGGGTAGCGCGATGCTCTTCGACGAGCTTAACTGCGAACTGATCGCGGATACCATTCACGTATCCGTGCCCGCTATGCAGCTTCTCGTGAAAAATAAACCCGAAGACAAACTGACTCTTATCACCGACGCTATGCGCGCAAAAGGACTCCCCGACGGCGTTTCCGAGCTTGGAGGGCAAACGGTTTACGTAAAAGGGGGCGAAGCAAGACTTGCCGACGGCACGCTTGCGGGCAGCGTTTTGAGAATGAACCGCGCCGTGCAGAATATCGTCGAGAAAGTAGGCGTTCCTTTTGAAAAAGCGGTAGATTTCGCGACGATCAACCCCGCGAAAAACCTCGGCGTGGATAACGAACTCGGTTCTATCAAAGTCGGAAAAAAAGCCGATTTCACCGTGATCAACTCGTCCTACGACGTACTTTTAACCGTCCGCGACGGAAAGATCGTCTATAAGGCGTAATAACATCACCTATACTTATTTCCTCTTATAAAAGGGCTTGGGCGTTTCGTCCAAGTCCTTTTTCGCGGTTTGAAAGCATAGCCGACACCCCAAAAACATATTTATAAAAGTAAGAAAAAGAAGTTTTGAAAAAAGTTGATAAAAACTTGTCGTTTCGCTTTCAAAAATCTGAAAAATATGTTACAATAAGGAGGATTCAAAATTGGACGATTATACGCTTTTTCTGAAAAAAGAATTTTCTTTCGTTCCGTACGCGGAAAATTTCGACCTTGCCCGCCGTTCTACGATCGGCGCGGGCGGTACGGCAAAGCTGGCGTTTTTTCCCGATTCCGTCGAGTCGCTGATCCGTCTTGTAGACGGGTTAAAAAACTGCGGCGTGAAGTTCGCGGTGCTGGGTAACTTGTCGAACGTATTGCCCGCGGACGGCTCGTCCGAAGTCGTTTATATCCTGACCCAAAACGTAAAGGGCGTGGAAACGGGAAATAAGTTTTTCGCCTATGCAGGTACGAGTTCAACGGCTTTTTTGCGCGTTTGCGAAGAGGCGGGAAAAAGCGGCGGGGAATTTCTTGCGGGGATTCCCTGTACGATCGGCGGTGCGGCGTTTATGAACGCGGGCGTAAGCGGGAGCTATCTTTCCGAGATCGTGGAAAGCGTTCTTTACTATTTGGACGGGGAAGTGCGTTCCCTTCCCGTAGCCGAATGTGGGTATTCCTATAAAAACAGCCGATTTATGCGGGAAAACGGCGTGATCTTAGGCGTTACTTTCCGTCTTGTCGATTCCGATAAAGAGAATATCTTAAAGGCGCGGGGCTATTATCTTGAAAAGCGAAAGCATCTTCCGAAAGGCAAAAGTATGGGGTGCGTATTTAAAAACCCCGAAAATCTGATTGCAGGGCAACTTATCGAAAACGCGGGGCTTAAAAAGATGCGCGTGGGCGGCGCGGTCGTGTCGAGCGAGCACGCAAATTTTATTATCAATGAAAACCGAGCGAGCTCCAAAGAAATAAAAAGTTTGATCGCGCTTATCAAAAACGCGGTATACACACAATATAAAGTCAGACTTGAAGAGGAAATACGCTACCTCGACTGACGGGAGAAAAAAATGATTTTAACGGCAGATTATCATATCCACACGCCCTATTCGCACGGGAAACACACGGTGGACGAAAACGCGGCGCGGGCAAAAGAGCTTGGGCTGAAAGAAATCGCGATCAGCGATCACGGCTTTTCGCATATTGCGTTCGGACTCAGAAGAAAAAGACTCGACGAGTTTATCGCCGACTGTAAAGCGGCGACGGAAAAATACGCACTCAAAGTCCTCGTCGGCACGGAAGCAAACCTTCGGGGAATAGAGGGGAAATCCGATTTGACGGAAAAGGATTTTGAAAAGTTCGATACCTATTTTTGCGGTACGCATATTATGGTTTGGTACGACGGATTTTCCAATTTTTGGAAATACGGGCTCGGAAATTTTTTCTCCCGTAAGTTTAAAAAAACTCCGTCCGATAAGCGTATCGAGCTGAACACGAAAGCGTATATCAACGCAATTAAGCGCAATCCGCTCGACGCGATCACGCATTTGAATTATCTGTGCCCGTCCAACGCGCTCGAAGTGGCGAAATGCGCCGCCGATTACGGAACGTATATCGAGCTCAATTCCAAAAAAGAGCATTTGACGGACGAGGAATTAAACGAGATCGTCCAAAAAACGAACGCGCGGTTTATTATCGATTCGGACGCACATTCGGTCGATAGAGTGGGGGATACCAAACGCGTGGAAGAGCAGCTTTCCCGTCTCGATTTCCCGATGGATAGGATCGACAATATCGACGGGAGATTTCCTACTTTCCGTTTTGCGGAATATAAGAAAAAAATGTAAGGAACGGCGATGAATTTCACTTCGGAGGTCAAAAAAGAAATACTCTCCAAAAGGCGGGAGAAGCTCAAAGGCAAAGCGGCGAAGGCCGCATTGTCCGCTTTCGTCCGCACCAGCGGTTCGGTGGGGTTTGTCCACGGTCAGTCTACTTTCTTTCTCGTCAGCGAAACGGAGTTCGTCGCGGAATATTTCACGTCGCTTTTTTTCGAAACGTTCAATGCGGAGCTTTCTTTAACTACGGCGCGAATGGACAGAATGAGCGGCAGAGATAAGCTCGTGTTCGAATGTCCCGCAGGACAAGCCGAAGAGGTATTGAAAGAACTCGGTCTTTTAAGTGCGGACGGTAAAACTCTGCTCGACGAGATTCCCGAAGAACTTGTGGAAACGGACGAGGAAAAGCTTGCCTACGTAAAAGGCTCGTTTTTAGGGGGCGGAAGCTGTATCGTACCGACGGAATCGGGAAAAGCGGGTTATCACCTCGAATTCGTGTTTTCCGAACGGAAGATCGCCGAACAGTTTTGCGAACTGTTAGAGGTCACGGAAGTGCTTGCTAAGGTAGTGGAACGAAAGGAAACCTTCGTTGCGTACGTAAAAAGCAAAGAAATGATTTCCGATTTTCTCGCGGCGCTTCAAGCCCCGAACGCTCTCAAAAAATTTATTTCCCTCGTGGAAAAGCGCGACGAAGCCAACCAGAAAAACCGCGCGGCAAACTGCATATCGGGAAACGCCGATAAATCGGCGCTCGCGGCGGTAAAACAGGTGGTAGCGATAAGAAAACTCGCCGAAGCGAAAGCGTTTGAAGGACTTTCGGAAGAACTCAAAGATCTGGCGATTTTAAGGCTGAAAGAGCCTTCTAAATCCTTGCAGGAGCTTGCCGATATTATAAAGGTCAGCAAAAGCTGTCTAAACCACCGTATGCGGCGGCTTATGGAGCTTTCGGAAAAAATATCAGACAAAGAATAAGAAAAAATAAACGACGGAACACGGAAGAATTATGACGGATTTTATACATTTACACGTACACACGGAATACAGCTTGCTCGACGGTGCGGCGCGGGTTGACGATATCGTTGACCATCTTCAAAAAACGGGCGTGGACGCTTGCGCGATCACCGACCACGGGAATATGTACGCTTGCTTGAAATTTGCGGAAGAATGCGTGCGCAAGGGGATCAAATATATTATCGGCTGTGAGCTTTACGCTACGGACGATCATTTGGCGCACCGCCCGGGTACGAAAACCGAACATATCGTGTTGCTTGCCAAGAATAAAACCGGTTATAAAAATATCGTTAAGCTGGATTCTCTTTCTTATATCGACGGGTTTTACGGGAAACCCCGTATCAGCTACGATCTGATTAAAAAACATCACGAGGGCGTTATTTGTCTTTCCGCTTGCCTTGCGGGAAGAATTCCCCGTCTTTTGATGGAAGGGGACTACGAAAACGCAAAAAAATTCGCGCAGGATATGAAGGACGTATTCGGCGAGGATTTTTATATCGAACTTCAAGATCACGGCATTGCCGAACAAAAACAGATTATCCCCGAGCTGATCAAGATCGCGCGGGAGCTCGATATCGGGCTCGTCGCGACCAACGACGTCCATTATATTCACAAAGAGGATTGGGAGGCGCACGACGTGCTCCTTTGTATCCAGACGAAAAAAACGCTGGCGGACCCCAAGCGTATGAAGTTCGACACGCACGAGTTTTATATGAAATCGGGCGACGAAATGATGGAGTTGTTCAGTTACGTTCCCGAGGCGATTACGAATACGCGCGTGATCGCAAACAAGATCGAAGAACCCGTCTTTGATTTGACCCCAAAAGGCGATCCCATCCGCGATACTTCGCTGATCCCTTTATATAAGCCGGAGGACGGCTCGACTTCCCCCGATTATTTAACGCGTTTGACTTGGGAGGGTATCCCCAAGCGTTATAAAGAAGTGACCGAAGAAATCAAAAAACGCGTGGAATACGAGCTTGGCATCATTATCAAAATGGGGTTTGCCGACTACTTTTTGATCGTTTGGGATTATATCAACTGGTCGAGATTGCACGGGATTCCCGTAGGTCCTGGGCGTGGCTCGGGCGTTGGGAGTATCGTCGCGTATTCGATCGGGATCACCGACGTAGATCCCTTGCGCTACGATCTGATCTTCGAGCGTTTCTTAAACCCCGACCGCGTATCGATGCCCGACTTCGACGTTGACTTTTGTACCCGTCGCAGATACGAAACCATCGAATATGTGCGCGAAAAATATCACCCCGAAAACGTGGCGCAGATCGTAACGTTCGGAACGCTCGCTTCCCGCGCCGTTATCAAAGACGTAGGGCGAGTGATGGGCGTACCGTACTCCGAAACGGACAAGGTCGCAAAGCTTATGGACGGTAAGTCTACGATCGGAGAGCTGTTGGGGCGAAAAATTCCCAAGCTCGAAAAACAGCTTGCGGAAGAAGAAAACGAAGAAAAGCGCGGCGAGATCAAGAAAAAACTCGACGAACAGAAAAAGAAAAAGAACTCCGAATTTATCGAGGTTTACGAAAACAACGAAGAACTCCGTCGCGTGATCGATATGGGCTTAAAGCTCGAAGGTATGCCGAAAAACACCTCCGAGCACGCAGCGGGCGTCGTTATTTGCAATAAAGTTCTTTCCGATAACGTGCCGCTCGCCAGAAACGGCGAAGATATCGTCACGCAGTTTAATATGAAAGAAGTGGAAGCGGTCGGAATGCTGAAAATGGACTTCCTTGCGCTCACCACCCTTACCGACATTGAAAACACCCTCGAATATATCCGTATCGGCAAGGGTATCGAGATCGATTTCAACGAGATCGGCGTGGACGTGCCCGAAGCCTACGAGCTTATTTCGTCGGGGGATACCGACGCGGTGTTCCAACTCGAACAAGGCGGTATGAAGAAGTTTATGAAAGATCTTCAACCAAGCTGTTTGGAAGACTTGATCGCGGGTATTTCTCTTTACCGTCCCGGTCCTATGGACTTTATTCCCAAGTATATCGAAAATAAACATCATCCCGAAAAGATCGTTTACGATACGCCGTATTTAGAGCCGATCTTGAAAAATTCCTACGGCGTCATTATCTACCAAGAGCAGGTAATGCAGATATTCCAACAGCTCGCGGGGTATTCGCTCGGTCAAGCCGACCTCGTTCGCCGCGCGATGGCGAAAAAGAAGAAAAAAGAGCTGATGGAACAAAAGGACAAGTTTATTTACGGCGACCCCGAAAGCGGGATCACCGGTTGCGCCTCGCTCGGAATTCCCGCGGAAGTGGCGGCGAAGATCTTTGCCGATATGGAAAGCTTCGCTTCCTACGCGTTCAATAAATCGCACGCGGCGGCGTACGCCGTCGTAGCCTACCGAACGGCGTATTTAAAGCATTTCTATCGCAAGGAATTCCTTGCGGGTATCTTAAACGACCGAATCGATAAAATCGAAGAAATTTCCAAGTATATTATGTATATGAAGGAAAAAAATATCGACGTCCTTCCTCCCGATATCAATAAATCCAAGGCAATTTTCTGGGTAGAGGGGAACGGACTCAGGATCGGTTTGGGCGCGCTTCGCGGCGTCGGGCAGGACGCGATCGCCGCCGTGATCGAGGAACGCGAAAAGAACGGCTTGTTTAAAGACTTTGCCGATTTTATCGTCCGCTGTGCGAAATTCGTCAATAAACGTATCGTCGAAAGTTTGATCTATGCAGGCGCGTTCGACGGGTTCGGGATTTTTCGTTCGCAAGCCGCGGCGGTCTACGAAGACGTAATGGCGAAAGTGAACGCCCGTGATAAACAAAAAGCGGGCGCGCAGATCTCGCTTTTCGGAGAGATACTCGAAGAACAGGCGATCGAGGTGGTATTCCCGAATATTCCCGAATACGAAACGATGGAAAAGCTTTCGAAAGAAAAATCCGTGCTCGGCGTTTACGTCAGCGGACATCCTTTCGAAAAATTTATGCCGTATTTTAAAGACGTTTCCTTCCATTGCGGTATGCTTAACGAGTTCACCGAAGACGAGGAAACGGGCGAAAAAACTTACTCGGAAGTGAAAGACGGACAACAAGTCACGATGGGCGGAATGATCTCCGCGTATAAAAAATTGCAGACCCGTTCGGGCGGCATTATGGCGTTCGTGACGGTTGAAGACCTCTTCGGTACGGTGGAGTGCGTTTGTTTCCCCAAGGTGTACGATAAGATCAAGAGCTTCCTTGCCGCCGATAAAGTAGTGTCCGTTTCGGGGAAAATCAGTATCAGCGAGGATAAAGCTCCCGCGATCATCGTCGATAGAATGACGGAGTTTTCTTTGGAAGAAAAATCCGAACAAAGCGCGGCGCAAAAGGCGGAAGATCGCGCCGATTCCCAATCTAAGCCCGCCCGTGCGGAAAGTCGTGTACAGGAGAAAAAAGACGCGCGGCTTTGGCTCAACGTCACGGGGCTTGAAGATGAGGATATCGAGGAGCTTATGGAAACGCTCACCTTCTACGAAGGTGAAGTGCCCGTTATTTTTGTGAAAGACAAACAAAAAATGCTCTGTTCGCAAAAAATAAATCCCTGCAAAGCGCTGTTTGCCGAGCTCGCAGGATTTTTGTCTGAAAATTGCATAAAATTAGTTTGATTTTTTATAAAATCCGCTTAAAAAAGTTTGTTTTTTTCGAAAGTTTTGCTATAATATATGAGTGAAGAAGTAAGGGAAGAATTTTGAGAAGAATATAATCAGTACAGGAGAAAACTTATGAAAAGAATCGGTTTGTTGACGAGCGGCGGCGACGCGCCCGGTATGAACGCGGCGATCCGTGCGGTCGTTCGTAGCGCAATCTATTTCGGTATGGAAGTTTACGGGATCGAGCGCGGCTATGCGGGGCTTATGGAAGAGATCCTCGTGCCTATGGAAATGCGTAGCGTTTCGAATATCGTTCAATGCGGCGGCACGAAGCTGCGTACCGCAAGATGTTTGGAAATGCTCACGGAAGAAGGTCAGAAAAAAGCCGTGTCTACCCTTGAAAAGAACGGGATCGACGGGCTCGTCGTGATCGGCGGCGACGGCTCGTTCCGCGGCGCGAAGGTTTTAAGCGAAATCTACGGCGTTCCGACGATCGGTATTCCCGGCACGATCGACAACGACCTTGAATACACCGATTATACGCTTGGGTTCGACACGGCGGTCAACACCTGCCTCGATATTATCAATAAGCTTCGCGACACGATGACCTCTCACGAACGTATTTCCGTCGTGGAAGTAATGGGGCGACATTGCGGCGATATCGCGCTGTATAGCGGGATTGCTTCGGGGGCGGAGATCATCGTCGTTCCCGAGATTAAAGTAGATATGGACGATATCATTTCCCGTATCAACCGTTCGAGAGCCAACGGCAAACATTCGAATATTATCGTCGTAGCGGAAGGGGTTATGAGCGCGGAAAAATTCGCTAAGCAGTTGCAGGAGGTCACGACGTATTCCGTTCGTCCGACCTGTATCGGTCACGTACAGCGCGGCGGTTCGCCCTCGATGGCTGACAGAATGCTCGCGGCGCAGTTCGGCAACAAAGCGGTACGCCTTTTGAAAGACGGTATCGGAAACCGCGTGGTGGGGATCTCTCAAAACAAGATTATCGATATGGACATTATCGAGGCCGTTTCAATGAAAAAGAAATTCAATTTCGAGTTATACGAAACTCTGCAAATGATTTCTATGTAAAAAAGGTTGCATATTCCAAATAATTTGGCATATAATACAATATTGATCGGTGCGTTTTCGATCGTGTGTAGCGGGGAAAACCGCGCGCCGAGCGGAGCTTTGGTGCGGAATTGCTTCAAAGTGTAAAACGACGGAATACGAAAGAAAAAACGGTTTGCGGCGCTTTGCAACGGAAGTTGCATTAGCTCCGTGGCTGACGGAGTAACGCTAAACGCTCGTCCGCGACGGTTTCGTCGCGGATTTATCGCATAAACTCGAAAAAACAGTCGAAAAAGGTTGAATTATTTTCCAAAAAAGAGTATAATAAAAGAAACGGGAGAGGAAATCGTGGATTTTAAAGCCCAACAGAAAATTTTTGACGATATTAAATGGTTCGAGAGTATTCGAGCGGAAAAAGATCTGTGCGGTACATACGGTTTCTGCCCTGATTGTCGCAAAAGCGACGAGTATCCCTGCGCCCGCGCGGCGCATCGGAAAGAAAACGGATATATTCGCATTGCCGTACTCAGGCTGCGGAGAAAAATAATATTATCGGAGGCTGTTTTATGAAAAAAACGGAAAAAGTCGTTGCGGCTCTTCTCACGATGGCGCTCGGCGTACTGCTTCTTATTATGAAAGGTGAGATGATCAGTATTCTGATGACCGTAGTGGGGATCGCCCTTATCGTTCTCGGCGTTATCGATCTTTTGAACAAAGCCGTGCCTACGGGAGTCGTCAAAATCGTAGTCGGTGCTTTGATCATTCTATTCGGCTGGGTGCTCGTGAGCGCCGTGCTCTATATCGTAGGCGCTTTATTGATCATCGTCGGGATCCTCGTTCTTTACGAATTGATCAAAGGCAAAACCAGATTCTCCTTTAACGAATGGACTTCCGTGGTGAAATACGCGAAACCCGTCGTTTGTATTCTGATCGGTTTGCTTTTGTTCTTCAACGGCGTGGATTGGATCTTTATTATCGCCGGCATCGTAACGATGCTCGAAGGTGGGCTGCTCCTCATCGACGCTTTGAAAAACGACTGAAAAAACGCGAAAAACTTTCTCTGCTTGGCGGAGGAAGTTTTTTTGTACAAAAAAACCTCTAAAAAATCGTTGGTATTCGTTTTTTTTATCCTTAAAAGGGGAAATTTGGAAGAATTTTCTGCTTTTTCAATTCAAAAAGCCCTTGAAAAAAGTCTTTTTAAAAAATTATGGTATAAGTTTTTTCTATACAAGATATTGTGTTCAACCCCTTGACTTTACCACAATATATGCTATAATAGTATAGCACGGATAACGATAACACAATATATTGTGCTTTACCTTGATAAAATTTCAAGAAAAAACACAAGATATTGTGTGAAAGAGATAGAAAAGAGTCATACGAAAGAAGAAAAGACGAGGAGGAGCAGTTATGAAGATCATTAAAAGAAGCGGACAGGAAGTAGTATTTGATAAGGAGAAGATCGCAGAAGCTATCCGCAAGGCAAACAACGAGGTCGCAGAACGCGATCGTATTTCCGAAGGGGCGTTGAACGCCATCGTCGACGTAGTATCGGAGCAATGCGCTAATTTGGGGCGCTCGCCGCACGTCGAAGAAATTCAAGATATGGTGGAAAACCGCCTGATGGCGACCCTTTGTTTCGCGCTTGCGAGAAAATATATCACCTACCGTTACACCCGCGCTCTCGTTCGTAAATCGAATACGACGGACGCGCAGATCCTCACGCTGATCGAAAGCACCAACGAAGAGGTCAAGCAGGAAAATTCCAATAAGAATCCTACGGTCAACAGCGTACAGCGCGACTATATGGCAGGGGAAGTATCCAAGGACTTGACCCGTCGTATCCTTTTGCCCGACGACATCGTCGCGGCGCACGATCAGGGGCTTATCCATTTCCACGACGCCGACTATTTCGCGCAGCATATGCACAACTGCGACCTTGTCAATCTTGAAGATATGCTTCAAAACGGCACGGTGATTTCGGGCACGTTGATCGAAAAGCCGCACAGCTTTTCCACGGCTTGTAATATCGCTACGCAGATCATTGCGCAGGTCGCGTCCAATCAATACGGCGGGCAGAGCATTTCGCTTACCCACCTCGCGCCTTTCGTGGAGATCAGCCGTCAAAAGATCCGCAAGGAAGTTGCCGTCGAGCTTGGCGAAGTGGGGATCACCGACGAAAAGCAGATCGCGGCGATCGCCGAAAAACGCCTTCGCGACGAGATCGGCAGAGGGATCCAAACGATCCAGTATCAGGTGGTAACCTTGCTCACGACGAACGGTCAAGCGCCTTTCGTAACGGTGTTTATGTATTTGAACGAAGCGCGCAACGAGCAGGAAAAAGCCGACCTCGCGCTCATTATCGAAGAAACGTTGCGCCAGCGTATCCGCGGCGTGAAGAACGAATCGGGAGTTTGGATCACGCCTGCGTTCCCCAAGCTTATCTACGTTCTCGAACCGGATAATATCTCCGAAGAACAACCCTATTGGTATTTGACGGAACTTGCCGCGAAATGCACGGCAAAGCGTATGGTTCCCGATTATATTTCCGAAAAGAAAATGCTTGAATTCAAGGTGGATAAGAACGGCGAGGGACATTGTTTCACCTGTATGGGTTGCCGCAGTTTCTTAACGCCGTACGTTGACGAGAACGGTAAGCCGAAATACTACGGCAGATTCAATCAGGGCGTCGTCACGATCAACCTCGTCGACGTCGCGCTGTCCTCAGGGAAAGACGAGCAGAAATTCTGGAAGATATTCGACGAGCGTCTCGACCTTTGTTACCGCGCTTTGATGCACAGACATAACCGCTTGTTGGGCACGCTTTCCGACGCCGCGCCTATTCTTTGGCAGTACGGCGCGCTCGCTCGCCTTGAAAAGGGCGAAAAGATCGATAAGCTTCTTTTCGGCGGATATTCCACGATCTCTCTCGGTTATGCAGGGCTTTACGAGTGCGTGAAATATATGACGGGTAAATCGCATACCGACGAAGAATCAAAACCTTTCGCGCTTGCCGTTATGCAACATATGAACGATAAGTGCAAGCAATGGAAGGAAAAGGAGAATATCGATTTCTCGCTTTACGGCACGCCGCTTGAAAGCACGACTTATAAATTCTCCAAGTGCTTACAAAAGCGCTTCGGACTCATCGAAGGCGTAACGGATAAAAGCTATATCACGAACAGTTATCACGTTCACGTTACCGAAGAGATCGACGCGTTTACCAAGCTCAAATTCGAAAGCGAATTCCAGCAGCTTTCGCCCGGCGGCGCGATTTCCTACGTCGAAGTTCCGAATATGCAAGATAATATTCCCGCGGTGCTTTCCGTAATGAAATTTATTTACGAAAATATTATGTACGCGGAATTGAACACCAAGAGCGATTATTGCCAAGTTTGCGGCTACGACGGGGAAATTCAGATCAAAACGGAAGAAGGCAACAAGCTCGTTTGGGAATGCCCGCATTGTAAAAACCGCGATCAGGCGAAAATGAACGTCGCAAGGCGTACCTGCGGTTATATCGGGACGCAGTATTGGAATCAAGGCAGAACGCAGGAAATCAAAGACAGAGTTCTGCACCTTTGAAAAAGTATGAATTACGCAACCGTCAAATGGTGCGATATCGCGAACGGGGAGGGGGTAAGGATCTCCCTTTTCGTTTCGGGATGTACGCATCGCTGTAAAAATTGTTTCAACGAGATCGCGTGGGATTTTGCTTACGGAGAAGTCTTTGACGAGAAAATACAAGCAAAAATTCTTTCCGAGTTGGGGGCGGGGTATATAGCGGGGCTTTCCCTTTTGGGCGGCGAGCCGCTTGAACCCGAAAACCAAAAAGCGCTTCTTCCGTTCGTGAGAGAAGTCAAAAAACGTTACCCGCAAAAGACGATCTGGTGTTATACGGGTTTCGTGTTCGACGAGCAAACGGGCGAGCTTACGGCAACGCATAAAAATACGCCCGATACGAAAGAACTGATTTCTCTTTTCGATATCCTCGTTGACGGACCGTTCGTCGAGGAATTGAAAGATATCCGTTTGAAATTCAGAGGGTCGTCCAATCAAAGAGTGATCGACGTGCAAAAAACGCTGAAAGAGAAAAAATGCGTTTTGTATTTGGATTGAATGAGGAAAACTCCCGCCGCATATAATAAGGTATGCGCACGGGAGTTTTTAAAAATTGTATCACGTTTTTTTGCGTGTTTTTTATCTTTGCCGTCGTGGGATATTGTTGCTTTTTAAATTCCCGAGCGGTGATCGCGCTTGATAAAGATTTTTATTTTTTAACCATCGAAACACAAACGGTCGAGGCTTCCGCAATCGAAATAAAACGCGACGGCGGGGCAGGCTTTTTATTAAAATCGGGAAAATCCGCGGAAGTGGCTTTATCCGTTTATTTCAGCGAAAATGAAGGGAATAAAATTGCGGATCTGAACAAAGAAAAATACGAAGATCTCAAAGTCACGCATTTAAATTGCGGAAAGCTATATTTGAAAAGGTCTGTATCGAACGACGAGGCGAAAAAACTTGCCGATGCATTCGATAACTTATACGGGCATATTCTGCTTTTAAACGAGGCGATTTTGCGCCTCGATAACGGGCAAACGCAAGAAGCTAGTAAGCGTATTTTAAAAGAAATTTCGGATAATTTCGGGTATTTAAAAAATGCGTATGCGGGGAAATATAAAACGCTTGCAAGCCTTTATGCAAAAGGCGAAGAAGCGCTTGAAGCGCAGATAGAAAATATCGTGTTTGCAAAAGACTTGCGCTATCTTTTATGCGAGCTGAGCAAAGGCTATATCGACTTTGCGGGAGAGTATTCTTTGTAAATTTATGAAAAAACTTAAAAAAGTTTAAAAATCCCCCTCAAAACGCTTGATTTTTTAGTAAACATTGGGTATAATGAATAAGCTGTCGTTGAGAGAGCGAAAGAAAATACGCTACTGTGGCTCAGTCGGTAGAGCAGCTGATTCGTAATCAGCAGGTCGCCGGTTCAAGTCCGGCCAGTAGCTCCAAAAACAAGCGTTTATGCAAGAAACAATGCATAAACGCTTGTTTTTCTTTGCATTATTGTATAAATATTCTTTGATTTTGACGATAATTGTAACCTTTGGGCTGTAATTTGGGCAGTAAAACGGTTTTATAAGACGGGGAATTCAACCTTTTGCATTTGTTCGTACATAAACTTGTCGGGGAAGTGCGTATAAACCTTTCCAACAAGCCGTTGCGGCGAATCGCCCATCCATATATCGACGATGTCGGGGCGTACGTATTGCTGACAGATTGTAGCGAACGTATGACGTAAATTATAGGCGGTTTTTCCGTCGAGAATTTCCTTGAACCATTCTTCGCGCGGTTTTTTGGAAACTTGAAAGGTCAATGGTTTATCCCAGTCAATCAATTCCTGTGCCTGCTTTGGTATGGGGATTTTTTTATACTCGATTTTTCCGCCTTTGCGTTTACGGTTGCGGGCGATAAGGAAGTTGCCGTCACGTCGCGGTGCTTCGTCTTCAATTTCGCAAGGTCGCAATCCGAAAAAATAGAATATGTACGCGCCTTGCTTTATACGTTCGTATTTTGGCTCTTGAATACGCTCTAAAAACGTATGAATTTCATCGTCAGATAAACAGTCGCGTACCTGTCTTTCGGCTCGTTTGAAGGGGATTAAAGCGACGGGGTTATGTGTTATGATGCCGCTTGCGATCGCGTATTTGAAAATTCCGTTGAATAGAGTACGTAAATCTTCATATTTGCGCGGTTTTACATCTTTCAAAATTTTGTCGATATCAATGGTTCGGATTTTTTCAATGGGCTTTTTTCGTAAATTTTCGGGTAAGGCATAAAAATTACTTTCGTATTGTTTCAAGCCTTTTTCATTGATTGTTCCGAGCTTGTATTGATACCATTCTTCAAAAATCTCGTCTAACAAATTTAAGCCAGATTGTTGTTTTTTAACAAGATATTTATCAATGTTTTCGGGCAACGTCATTTCTAAGAATTTTCGTTTTGCTTCGTGTAAATTGACCGAAGACGCTTGAATGTTATAGCCGTTCTTTCGATAACGAAGTTGAAAATAAAAACTGTTTTTACCGCTTTTACATTTTCTTACGTGTGCAATATAACCATTAATTATAAAATGTTTTTTGAATGTTTTATCCATATCAGATATTTCTCCTTTTGTAAATTGAATAGTATCCGATTTTAGATTTTCATTCTCATTTATTAAATTTTCTTTACCTTGAATAAGAGCTTCTAACGTTTCTGTTCTAACGGAATTGTCCGCTAAATCCAAAACGAATTGAATATTCTCGTCCGAGTTGGGGTGTGCTTTAAGAGTTTCAATAATTTCGTTTAATTTTTGTAATTGCTTATAATTCAAATCTCCTTAATTTTATATTTTATAGGTTATGCAAGCGTACTTTTAACGGAAAGATAAGTACGCTTACCCTATTACATAATTTTCTCCTTGCGAATTCCCGAAAATTACGGGTGTGTTAAGCGCGTAATGCGTTCCGCTATTATATTCGACTGCACGGTTTTCCCCGTGATAGCGAATTGGATTAAATTGTGTATTTAGTTGTAGTTGTCCAAGCACACAGAATGTTAATACGATATTATACGCAATCGTAAATTTTTGTCAAGTGTTTGGAAGATAATTTTTAGTAGGGGGCGTCGTCAACATAAAAGTGCTTATCGTCGTTGTCATCGTCAATATCGTCGCCTGCGTGTCTAAAATAACGCTTTGCTTGTTCGCCGCAGGTGTTATAGAAATAAGAAGAGCTTTCTCCACGCTTTGCGCCGTACTTTTTAGAAACCTTTTGCCAAAACGATTCTTGTAACCAAGAGAACGAAACAAGCCCGCCGTGCTGTGCCCAAAATTCCGAACGCGAGAGTAGGGGAGCATTTGCATTTTCTTCCATTACGTATATAGGCTCATCGTATTCGTCGCGTAAAATCTTTTTATTTCCTTTCTCGGAAACTTGATTTGAATATATACGTTTTTGCCAACGCGTGGTTATAGGAACAAACCAAACCCAAAGATTACGACGATTACCCTCGTAGATAACGTACGCACATACGATATTTCTATCCGTTTGTTTGTATCCCACAAGGTTGAGCGCAAAGCGGTAGCATTCTTGAAAATAGGCGTCAATGGCTTTTTCATTTGGAAAGCTTTCAAAGAACTCTAAATTACCGCCGAACTGTAAACAACACATAATCTTATTTTTACCGCGGTTATTATAAATGGCGAAATTGCTATCCACTATGTATTGCCACGTTTCGATAAAAGACATTGTTTTCGGTGCGAACGTTTGCACGATATTATCTTTGTTTCTTTCAAGATAGTCTTCGTGTTTTGTAATCTCGTTTTTAGTAAGCCCAAATTCTGATATAGCCGCATGCTTATCTCTTGCTCGTTCAACTTTCATTTGATAGGCGTGATAATCCCAACCGTCTAATTCATAACTCATACGTTTTCCTCCTTATATTTATTTCCGTTTAACGGGTACGGATTCCCGAAAAGAGGTAAAGTAAAATCGGCTTCTTGCGTGGAAACCGATTTTATAATAGAGCTAAAATGCTGTTTTTGAAACCCCTTCTACTTATAAGCCACGAGAAGAGGGAAAATATTAGTAAAAATGAAAAATTCTTAAAAATAATTTAATTTTTTTAATTTTTTACCCGTGTAGAAACGGTAACACTGCTTTATGCATCTAGTTCGAATATTTACAATGATTGGATAAATGCGCTTTATGAAATATTCTTCAGGGGAAATATGTACGCGATTAGCAAGTTTTTCTATTGCAGTATATAAACCGTCTACCGCTTTGGTTGAGCCGTGTAATCCACGATTTTTACGATTTTCAACTTCGTCTATCAAGCGGATATATACGATTTGTACCAAAGGTAGTTCGTCAGCATAGTTCTCGTTAAACCATTTAAGTTCAGGCTCGCTTGCTTTAGAGAGATATTCCGCCTTTTCTTTTTTAATCGCGTCCTGATTGTAAAGATAGTATTGAATAGTAAAGCGCACAAACTCACCTAAGCTATAATACCAATATAAGAAGTGGGCAATATCGCTAGGGTGGATATGCCCTATAACGTATTCTAATTCTACATCTAAAAACATCGGCATTTCTAACTTTCGAGAGAAGATATCCCAACATTTCCAAAGATATTCAGGGGAATTCGTTTTAAGTGCCGATGTTCGTTCAAGATAGTCGTAGTTGTATTGTGCCCTAGTTTTAAGCATGGAAACGTAGCTTTGTGTAACCTTTAACTTTTTAGCTATATCCTTTTGAGTATAGCCGTTTTCAAGCATAACAAGAACTTTTTCTTCTTCACTTGTAAGTTGGGAATGAAGAGCTTGTTTGTCGAAATATTCCGCTGTGGCTGTGTCGATAGGGGTATCTTTCACGTGGAGTTGTTCTTTTTGTTTAACGGTTAAATTATCTTCTTCACAGTCAGGAATGGCAACTGTGTGGCGGAGATATTTGTGGTGGTTATTATATTCAATTCTATCTAACTCAATCAATGCTTCCCATTCTTTTTCTGTTACTTCAATCGTGACAAAACCGCGCCCACCCATATAAGCAGTGGCGTTTTCTATATCATCGCAAGGATAATAGTATAGATATTTACCGTCCGTTTTGGCGGGTAGTTTTTTCTTGTTGTAATGATAGGCTAACTTATCCATAGACCTATTATAGCATATTAAATATGACAATGCACGGAAATTTCAATAAAAAATTAAAAAATTTAATCGAAAGAAATAATAGCGAAAAGTGTTGCAACATTTCAACGCCTAAGCAGGTTAAGAAAAATGCCTTAAATCGCATTTTTGTGATAAAAAGGTGGGAAACCCACCTTATTTTTTGAGGAAAAAATTGAAATATATTTATAATAGGATTATTCTCGGCGATTTACCTGGTTTGATTAAAATTCGTATTACTTTGAATGAATTTTTCAGGGGATATTCCAACATATTTTATGAAATTCCGATAAAACGTGGCGTAATGATCATAACCGCAAATAATCGCAATTTGTCGTACAGTATAATTATAATTAGAAGATTTTAATTCCGCTAATGCTTTTTCTATACGTAATTTATTTAGGCAAGTGTTAAAAGTGCAACCGGTTATTTTTTTGAATTCCAAACAAAAATCTTTGCGTGGCATATGGGAAAGTTTTGTCATCATATTCAGTGATAATTTTTGATTAACATGTTCTTTTATATAATCGAGGCAAAGTACAATGGAATTTTTGTAATTAGCAGAAACTAATGGAATTGTTTCGCTGTTATTCGTAAAATATATATTCGACAAAAGAGAAAGGATAACGCCGAGAGAATGTTGAATGATTTCCTCGATATTGTTGGGCCGTACTTGATATTCGTAAAGCAATAAGTCCATAATATTTTGTAAATGAATTTGATAATCGTCGGGAATGGACAGTTTCATTTTTATTGCATTTTGTTTCGAGGACAGCAATTTTGACAAAAAGCCCGCAATAGACGGTTGATTGATAAAGAAATGAGAGAGATAATTTTTTGAAAAGGAACAAGAATAAAATTCGGTTTGGCTGGTTTTGAGTTTAATGGCGTGTTTGTAATTTGGGGGAATAATAAAAATATCTCCATACGCTAATTCGGTTGCGCCAAATTCGGTTTGATGCGTAATGTACCCTTTCAAGATATAATACATTTGAAAATAATTATGTTCGTGATATTTTTGAGCCTCGCAGTTTCCCGAAACCTTATGCATATGAAAATCGTTCAAGGCATTTTTGTAAGAGGATAAATCAATCTTTATTGCGTTCATTTCGTTATTCCTTTTTCAACGTATCGACTGTGTTTTTTAACAATTATATTATAGTTCAAAAAAATCCGAAATGCAACTAAAAAATACTAAATGCAATCAAAAATATTTTTTAATCTTCGTTTTCTATGATAAAATAAAGATATCATTAGAACAAAGGATCGAGTTTATATGAAAATAGTTGCGTTGAACGGATTGTTAGGTTACGGTTATTCCGAGCAAGCGCTAAGAAAAGTGTTTGAGGAGAAAGTGGATTATTTAGGGGTTGACGCGGGGTCTACGGACCCTGGACCGTACTATTTAGGAAGTGGCAACTCTTTCACGGATCGTACCGTTGTAAAGAGGGATCTTTCTCTTGCTTTGTCGCTTGCCATTGAAAATCAAACCCCGTTTATTATCGGAACGGCAGGTGGCGCGGGTAGCCGTGTGCACGTGGAATGGTTAAAAGAAATCATTTTAGAACTCGCAAAAGAACGTAATTTATCGTTCAAAATGGGGTTTATTTACAGCGACGTTTCCAACGATTATATGTTGGCAAAATTAAATGAGGGGAAAGTTCTCAATTTGAGTGATGAATTTCCGTTATCCGGTGGGCAGATAGAACAAAGCAAACGGATTGTAAGTCAAGTTGGCGTTTCTCCGATTATCAATATATTAAAACAGGGCGTAGATATAGTGCTTGTCGGAAGATGTTTTGATACGGCGATTTACGCCGCGCCTTGTATTATGCACGGATTCCCTAAGGGGTTGGCGTTTCACGTGGCGAAAATTATGGAATGCGGTGCAATGTGTTCCGAGCCTACGGCGGCCGCTGACGTAATGCAAGCGTATATACACGGCGATTCGTTTGAATTAGAACCTGCAAACCCTCTTCGTAAATGCACGGTGGAGCGAGTAGCCGCGCACACTATGTACGAGCAGGCAAATCCTTATTTAATATATGAATCGGACGGCGGAGTGAACGTAGAGCATTGTACATACGAACAGGTTACGCCACGGCGGGTGCGCGTGCGAGGCTCAGAATTTACCGAAACGCAACAAAAAACCTTAAAAATAGAAGGAGTGAAAAGTTTAGGGTTTCGTACCATCTGCCTTGCGGGTATTATGGACGACAGAACCATCAAGCGCATAGACGATATTTTTGAAACGGTTAAAGGCTTTTTGAGGGAACAAGTTGCCTCAGAAGAATATTCTATACGCCTTCGTAAATACGGCGGTGTTCCCGATTTGGGAATTGTACTCGACGTGATTGCCAAAACGCAGGAATTAGCAGACTCGGTTTGTGCGTTGGCTCGTGCAAAAACGTTGCATTGTGATTACCCTGAAAACGAAATTACGGAAAAAAGGAAATCTACCGCGGGAAATTTGGCTATGCCGTTTTCGCCCTTCGATATACACGTTGGGGAAGTGTTTGAATTTAGTATATTCCATTTGGTTGCGGTCGACGATTTGAATGAAACGGTAAAAACGGAAATTACGGTGGTGAAAAATGAAAAAATTATTGATTGATTACGTGACGATTATAAGAAGTAAAAACGCTGGACCGTTATATCTTACGTTTGATTTAATTTTCCGAAATAAAGAAGATATGGAATTTATTATGGCGCGAGGTGTCGTTACGCAAGAAGTGATAGGCAAACTTTACGACTGTGCGAGCGAAAAAATTTCGATTATTCCTTATGCGGTCGTGAACGCAATAAAAATAACTTTGCCACGCAAATGCGTTAGCGGAAGTAGTAATGATAACGATATTTACGGATGTCAACAACATATGCCGTTGGCTAATTTGGAGGTAATATGATACGGAAAGAAACGTTAGAAAGCGCTGTCTTTGACGCAATCAGAAGAGGAACGACGATTTTGCCTGAGGACGTCAAGTCGGCATTTGAACGTGCAATTTGCAAAGAAACAAGCAAAACGGCGCGTTTTGGTTTAGAAAAAACGTTGGAAAGTATGAATTTGTCAAAGCAAAGGGATAATTTGCTTTGTGCAGATACGGGTTGGCCTATTTTTTACGTAAAGGTTGGAGAAGAGTGTGTTGTGGAGGGCGGTTTTACTGAAATCGAAAAGATTATCAAAGAACAAGTGGCAAAAGCAACGCATGCGGGATATTTGAGAAAGACAATGAAACACCCGCTTACGGGGGCAGATCCGGGGAATAATATCGGAATGAATATTCCCGGTATTACTTATAAATTAGTAAAGGGAAACGAGTTGGAAATAGCGTACGTAGCCAAAGGCGGTGGCTCGGAGTGCTTTGGCGGTACAAGACATAGAATGGTTGCGTTTGCGGACGGTATAGCGGGAATTAAAAAGTGCGTTATCGAAAACTTTATTGCAGCATCAAAAGCGGGCGCGATTTGTCCTCCGTCAGTACTTGGTATCGGTATAGGCGGAACGGCAAATATGGCGGCGAACTTGGCAAAAGAAGCGGCTTGCTTGCGGACGGTCGGTTCGCATCATCCGGAAACCGATATAAGAAATCTGGAAATAGAACTTTGCGAGGCAATCAATGAATTAGGCGTTGGTATTTTAGGCGCAGGGGGCAAAGTTTCCGTTCTCGCGGTAAATATCGAATATGCATACACGCATATAGCGGGCATTGCGGTGGCAATGAGTAGTAATTGTATGGTTGCGCGCAGGGGCGCGAATTTAATCAAAGCGGATAATACGATCATTCCCTTAAAAGCCCCGAATTGGTTTGATAGGGAGGAAAACTAAATGGCTACGTATTATTTGAATATTCCGTTAAAAGAAGAGGACGTAACAAAGTTGAAGATCGGGGATATCGTTTACGTAAGCGGTGACGTTTTCACGGGGCGTTCCAGATTGCAAAAATACGTATTCGACGAGAAAAACCAACTGGGATTTTCTATCGAAAATAAAAACGTTTTCATTCACGTCGGACCTGTCATTGTAAAAGAAAACGGGGAGTGGGATATGAAATCCTTTATGCCCACTTCCAGTATTCGTTTTGAAAAATGGGGCGCGAAAAGCGTTCAACAATGGGATTTGAGAATGATTATCGGAAAAACGACAATGGGACAAGAAACAATGAACGCAATGCAAAAATATAAGTGCGTACACGTTTCCCCACAAGCGGTAAGTCCAAATCTTTGGTTGGATTCTCTTACCATACAAGACGTACATCTTTTTGAGGAATTAGGTTCGATCGAGGCATCTTGGCAATTAAAGGCAGATAAGCTCGGTCCGTTCGTGGTAGATATAGATTGTTACGGGAATAATTTATTCGACGGCGTTACGGAAAAAGTAGAAGAAAACAAACGGAAAGTGTTTGAAAAAATAGGAATTCCTGCCGATTTTTCATATACAAAACTTTACTGAGCGTTGCCCAAAAGGCAGTTTCAATATAACGAATAACCGAGGTGTTTGACGAACAACAAGACTAAAAAAGCCGTATTTTATATAATATTCTCTTTTTACGATATTGACAAGGCGTCGAAATGAAGTTATAATAGGTTTAGTGTTGCGTAACGTAACAGAAGGAGAAAATTGTATATGAACGAGATTGAAAAGGTTGATAAAAATTTCGATTTGTCCCGAAGAAGAGGCGAGGACGTTGAATTAGAATATTACGATATTCCCCATCCTACGTTCGATTTGTACGGCGTTTTTTACGATAAAGAATACGGCGGATTTTTGCGCGTGCCGATGGACGTTGCTAAATCTGTTAGTCCTGGGATTGAGATACTGACCAAACAGACGTCAGGCGGGAGAATTCGATTCTCTACCGATTCTTCGGTGGTTGAGATACAAGTAAATACCGGTAGCACAAGTCTGCCCCCGCATATGACCTTGACAATGAAAGGGGGATTTATTTTATTAGAGGAAAGACCGCGCGATAAAAAATACATCAGCATTTTACCTCCTCCGTCCGTAGAAGGGCAAAAAGAGTATACGGCAAAAACAAAGATCGACGGCCCTAAGAAAATGCGTAATTTTATTCTTTATTTCCCTTTGTACGGACCCGTTCGCTCTTTGAAAATCGGTTTGGAAAAAGACGCGAGGGTAGAACACGGTAAGAAATATAAAGATGTTGCTCCTATCGTGTATTACGGTTCTTCCATTACGCAGGGCGGTTGTGCGTCCCGCCCCGATAATTGCTATCAAGGCTGGATCGAAAAATGGAACAACGTCGATTATATCAATCGTGGTTTTAGCGGAAACGGAAAAGGGGAAGACGAGATGGTGGATTACTTGATCAGTCTGCCTTGTTCGCTCTTTGTTTCCGATTTCAATCATAGCACGATTCCGCTTGAAGATTTAAGAGAACGTCATCCTCGTTTGTACCGTCGCTATCGAGAGGCGCATCCCGATACGCCTATTCTCATATTGAGCAAAACGAATTTGTGGGAAGGAAACGATAACGCGGAACGTGAAAAAATCATACGTGGGACGTATGAAATGGCAAAAGCAAACGGTGATAAGAACGTTTACTTTATATCCGGTCACGATATGTTCAAAGGTAGGGATAAAATGAGCCTGTGTATAGACTGCGATCATCCCAACGATCACGGTTTCTATTTAATGGCTAAGAAAATCTATAAGAAAATGATCGAAATTGATGAAAAATTCAAGTAATAAATTTTAATTTCTCTATATTAGAAAAACAGCAGACGGAAATATATCGATTTTCCGTCTGCTTTTCATTTGTTGTAAAAATTTTCAAGCTAAGCTTGCGATGGAAGAATATTAAAGACTTTCTTGAATTGCAAGAAAAACGTAGTGTAATTATCGTAGCCCAGCATTAAAGAAACGTTTTTGGGAGAATTGCCTTGTCTTAATAAGATTAAAGCGGTTTGCATTTTTTGGATTTCTATATAATCGGACAAAGTGACGCCGATAGAATCTTTGAATAAATGCCGTAAATAGTCCTTTGCTAATCCGATTTCGTTTGCGATATCGTCAACGCTGATCGGATTTTCTAAATGTAGATTGATATATTCGATCGTTTTTACGATATACGGGTTGATGTGAGTAGGAGAAGAAATCAAATGCAGATTATCATTCAATAATAAATCGACAACTTGATTGATTTCGATAATCAACTGTTGCAAAAGAATGATCAAATTAGGCATTCGGTAAGGAGATTTTACGGACGCCGTTTTGGAGATTTTTGTAAATATAGCGGGGATTTTCGATTTTTCTACAAGTTGTTTCGGGATTAGATGCTGATATCTTTTCGTCAACGAAAAAGGTCGCAATAAATCAACCGAAGATAAACGGGGAATAAAATCGGGGGAAAAATGTATATTCAATCGGTGAAAGGGTTGATCGGTAGAAATATTCAAAGAATGAAATTCTTGTTGATTAATGACAATTAAATCGCCTTTTCTTGCCTTAAAAATTTTTCCGTCGATAGAATAAGTAACTTCACCGGCTTTCAAATACAAAATCTCTATTAAATTGTGGGAGTCTGCTTTTTGCAATTTTCTGGATTTTGAATCGGCGTAGTCTATACTGTTATTGAATGAAAATCCGTCTTTATCCTCAAAGCGACTGTAAACAATTTCTTCCATATTTAGAGTATAGCAGAAAAATACTTCCAACGCAAGCAAATTTTTCATAAAAATAGAAAATTTTCAAAAAATAAAAAAGCCGTATTTTATATAATATTCTCTTTTTTAGATATTGACAAGTGATATGTCGTATGATATAATTACGGCAGATACAAGATAGATAGTTTGCTCGTATCCTGTTTGCCTACTAATTAAAATATTTATTAGGAGAGATAAGAAGTAATGAAAAAAGCAAAATCGTATCCGTATATTTTAAGATACTATTTGCCAACGACGCCGTTATACGACGAGGAGTATACGGAAAAGCGTTTTACCGAGTTGTTGGAGTTTTGTAAAGAGGCGAAGGTCGAGGCTGTGATGTTTTTTGTAGCGCTTGCGCCTTATTGTTATTATTGGCCCGAAGATCCGTCTTTAACGGACGTTTGGGTTGAACGAATGGAACCCTATGTTGAACGCTTAAAAGCGGAGGGGATCAGCTATCAGCTTAATTTCCAAAACACCTTAGGCGCTATCCCTACGGGGGTAGGAATGGAAAAGCATTTCGATTGGGAACATTTGGTGGATATTAACGGTGGCGAATCGAATTGCGGTTGCCCTATCGGTAAGAAATTCCGCGAGAACACGGGAAAAAGATTGCAATATTGGGCAAGGACAAAACCCGACGTTATTTGGTTTGACGACGATTTCCGTATGCACGGACATAATTATGGTGATCTCACCAAAATCATAGGTTCGTCTTTTTACTGTTATTGCGACGAGCATATTCGCTTATTCAATGAAAAATACAATACGAATTACACGCGCGAAAGCTTAGTTGAGGAGATCTTAAAAGAGGGCGAACCTACTTGGGCGCGAAACGCGTATTTGCGCTTTATCGGTGATACCATGGCGGAAACAGCAGAGTGGATGGGCGACGTGATACATAAAGAAAGTCCCAAAACGCGGGTAGCGTTGATGACCTCTATGCCCGACGTGCATGCCACGGAATGGCGGGACTGGAAAAGGACCTTGGACGGATTTGAGCCTAATTATAAGCCTTTATTGCGTTCGCATTTCGGAGTATACTGTGAAAACGATCCTCGTGAGGCAATGTATTCGTATCCCCGCTACGAGCAGTTGAAAGCACAGTTGAAGAAAGCCTACGGTGGCGAAATTGATTATTGCCCCGAAATTGAAAATACGCCTTTTACCGTTTGGTCGAAGTCGGGGAACATGACCGCATACCAAATCGCCTTGTCGGCGTTTATGGGATCGCAAGGAATTACGCTTTCGCTGTACGATTTGAACGGCGGTGCATTTTTTGAAGAACCGACGTACCGCGAGGTATTGAAAAAAGAAAAGCCGTTCGTTAATAAATTATTCAATCTGGATTTACGTGGCGCAAAATCGTTGGGTGTTATGATCCCGACCGATCCCGAAAGCGGTTTGCGTTATAGAACTAAGTCCGGCGAGGGTTTTAGCCAGTTGCGCGGCGAAGGGCGGTATATTCACGAATACTTATTAAAAATCGGTATCCCCTGTTGTTATAGGACGCCTGAGGAGTTAGAAGGCGGCGTCGTTGTATTAGATCGTTACACCGCAAACTTTTTAAGCGATGAAGAATTGAAAAAAGTATTATCGGGTAGCGCGTTTATTGATTACGGCGCGGCGCAGGTACTTATCGAACGGGGATTTAGCTCGTATATCGGTATTTCGGGTTTTGAGGGGAACAATCAAAAAATTATTCAAAGCGAAGTGTTTACCAAACGGAAACGAGAGGACGGAACGTATATTTGCGTACCTTGTCGCGTTCCGAACGGGAAATGGAGCAAGGCAAATCTTTTGGACGGCGCGGAGGTATTGTCTCAGTTCGTTCCCGCCGACGGCGAAAAAGTGCCGGGGCTTGTATGGTTTGATAACCCTTACGGCGGTAAAGTGCTTACGTTTATAGCAAAAGACGACTGGTCGAGGGCGTTTTATGCACATCAGAGGGTGGCGTATTTCAAAGAATTGTTCCATAAACTATGTCCGACTTTACCCCGATTAGACTGTCATAGCTACACAATGCTTGTGGCTAGCGAAAAAGACGGGGAAACGTATTATTTAATCACGAACCTTGCGACGGATACAGGACGGAAATACGTTTTGAACGGACAAGACTTATCGGATAATTTGAGCGTGTATCAAACGGTCGTTTACGTGGAGAAAAACGGCGAATTGAAACGAATCGGAAAAACGAAAAAATATTAAAAAATAGAAATAAATAATAGGAGAAAAATGATTATGAAAAAAACAGTAGCATTTCTTTTGGCGATTTCTTGCATAGGCTTAGCATCTTGCGGCCCCGTTGGCGTTACGACGCACGAAAAAGACGAGTCAAAAACGTACATTAGCGTCCGTAACACCAACGGTGGTGTTGGTAGGGCTTGGCTGGACAATGCGATCGCGCGTTATGAAGAGGCGCGGAAAGACGCACATTTTGCAGACGGTAAAACTGGGGTGAAAGTAGAAGTATCCGACGGCATAATGAACCCGGCTAGTATGAAACAGGATACGTATCAGGTGTATTTTAACGGTACGGCCAGAGATATCGAGGTGTTGTCGAAAGAAGACAAGTTATACGATATCAGCTCTATCGTAACGGATAACACTCGCGTCGGCGGTGCGTTGTCGACCATTATAACGGACGCCGCAAAGCAGAAAACGTTTTTCGACGGGAAATATTATGCTCTTCCTCATTACAATTTCTATTATGGCGCAAGCTACGACGCAGAAGCTTTTGCGAACAATAACGCTTATTTCGCCGCGGAGGACGAAACGGAGGTAATAGAGTACACGGGAATGGATATTTCCATTACGAGAAATTTCGTCGGTTCACCCGACGCAAAAAAATCGGCGGGATCGGACGGGGAATACGGTACGATTGACGACGGTTTGCCTTGTTCCTTAGAAGAATTTATCTTGTTGATGGATTATTTCAAAAACCAAACGGAATATGCGCCTATCATGGTTTCGGGTACGTACTTGAATTATATCAATTACTTCCTCCAAGGTTTGTGGCCTGCGCTTGCGGGGGTAGAGCAAATCCAAAACTATTATAATTGTACTGGGGAGATTGAAATTGTAGACGGATATACCGACGAGCCGATTTTCCCTGGGATTGATTATATCAAAAAACCTAAGGTAAAAAAGGTAACGTTGACGGAAGAAGATAAGAACGGCTATTTGGGACAACAAATGGTTGCTAAATATTATTCGTTTGCGGCGGTGGAAATTATGGAAAGAGAAGGATACTTTTCTGCGGACTCCTATTTGAAATCCGTTGACCATTACGGCGCTCAAAAATGCCTGATTTACGACGGTTGCGCCGAGTATAAGAAAGTAGCGATGCTTGTGGAAGCTTCGTACTGGTATAACGAAAGTAAGAAAGCGGGTGTTTTATCCACCTACGAAATGCTTACGGGCGATACCGAGCCGAGAGACGTGCGCTTTATGCCGTTACCGACCTCTTACTATACACCTGAAGAAACAACAAAATCGCCGACGTGCTATTTTACGGCGTTGGGTAGTTATTGTACGGTAAACGCAAATATAAAGAACGACGAAGAAGCGATAAAAGCGGTCTTGGATTTCGTAGCGTTCTTATATAGCGAAGAAGAATTGAAAGCGTTCACAATCGAAACGGGCGTTTCGAGAGCGTTAGACTATACGTTAAGTGAGACGGAAATTAACAGTATGCCTGCTTTCTATCAACAAATTTGGAGAATGAAGAGCGAGAACGGCGCTAATATCGCTTACGGACAGGGCAATACGACGACTTATGAAAAAGTTAAAAATTACATTCCAATCGCATTGAGTTCGCCGAGGGTGTTCGAGGACTCCTATTTAACAATGTTGCGTCAGAATAACGCGAAAACCGCGGAAGGTATCTACGAGATAGGAACAAAAAAACTCTTTGATTTGAAACAGATTCCGCAATCTGAATGGGAAAGTATTTTAGACTAAACGAAGGAAGGAATTATTTATGAGCAATTCGGTATTAAAAAGAAGAATGTCGCCACGTACGAAAAAGCGGTTAGCATTCTATATTGGTATGGTATCGTTACCTTTGATACAGTATATTTTCTTTGTATTCGTCGTGAATTTTAACTCTATTGCAATGGCGTTTCAAGAATACGAATTAGGCGATAACGGATACGTTACGAAACTCACGTTTGATAATTTTGCGTGGGCAGTTGATTTGTTTTTTAATAGCGGGTATATGATAAGAACGTCCTTTATTGCGGCGGGTTGCAACATCTTTATCGTGTTGGGATTAGCAATGTTCTTCTCTTATTATTGCGCTAAAAAATATTGGATGTCGGGTTTATTCCGAGTCGTGTTATACGCCCCCACCCTTTTCTCGGCTGTCGTGTTTTCCATTTTGTATAAATTCTTGGCAAACGACGTTTATATGGAATATACGGGTGCAACGTTGGGCTTATTTGACCAAGACATAAATACGCAATTAGTCGTTTTATTATTCTTTAATGTTTGGATTGCTTTCGGCTCTAACGTAATGATTTTCGTTAGCACTATGAGCAGTATAGACGTGTCTATGGTCGAATCCGCACAGTTAGACGGCGTAACGCCTTTTCAGGAATTTATTTATATCTACGTACCTACTACGTATTCGACGTTGCTTACGTTTATCATTGGACAGTTAGCGGTTGTGTTTACCAACCAGCTGTGTATGTTTACGTTCTATCAAGGCATCGGAAACGAAGGTGGCGTCATGTTACGACCTGAAACGTTCGGGTATTATTTCTTCCGAAAAATGTTGCTTGCCGATTATTGCGGGGTGGAAGTGACGTATTCGAAACTGGCGGCTCTGGGGGTATTATTCTCGGTTGTTTTAACTTCTACGATTTTGCCTTTGCGGAAACTTCTCATTAAATACGGACCGAAAACGGAATAAGGAGAGGGTGTGATGAGTACAACAAAGAAATCTAAAATCAGTATCTTCAAAATCATTATTGCAACCGTCTTGATCCTTTACGCATTAAGCATTGCATTCGTGATCGGTTGGGGATTTTTAACCAGTTTGAAATGTACGATGGATTTTTCGGATAAGCGGAATTATTTCGGTTTACCGAATTTAACGGATTGGCCGACGCTCACGACGAAAGAAGTGGCGAAAGACGCCTTACTCTTTGGAAATTACGCGTACATATGGAAGAACTTTACGTACACGGTGGAAGCTAATTCTTATTATAGCAAGTCTGGGGTGATTGAAGTCGGTGCTTACGACACAAATATCATATCGTTGTTATTTAACAGTTTTATATTTGCAGGCGTGGGTTGTTTTTTACAAGCATTATGCCAAATGACAATGGGATACATGTGCGCTAAATACAAATTCAAGATGAGTAGTATTATCTATACGACGATTGTCGTTATGATGTCGTTGCCGATCGTTGGATCGCAACCTGCTGAAATCGCCTTATTGAAAGATCTTGGTTTATACAATTCTTATCTTTGTATGATTATCCACAAGTTCTGTTTCGGCGGTATTCATTTCTTGCTGTTTTACGCGTTCTTCTCGAATATGTCGAACGGATATACGGAAGCGGCGGAAATTGACGGTGCGTCGCAACTGAGAATTTATCTGCACATCATCATTCCTTTATCCATGAAAATGGTAGGCACGATTTTCCTTCTGCTGTTTATTAACGCGTGGAACGATTATCAAACGCCGTTGGTTTATTATCCCAGCTTTCCGACGTTTGCGTACGGTGTTTTCAGAATGTCTACCGTTACCGGTGGCACTGTCAATACGCAAGGAACGCCACAACGCTTTGCGGGCTGTATGATCCTAGCACTTCCCGCGTTGGTGATTTTTGTTTGTTTTAAGAACATATTGATGGGAAGTTTAACTACGGGTGGCTTAAAGGAGTAAAAAGGAGAAATTTATGAGAAAAAAATTAGTTGCTTTGTTTATAAGCGGTGCTCTTGCCTTGACGTGTGGAGTATCAGGCTTAATAACTCAATTCCAAAACACGCGCAATGCGAGCGTTTCCGCGGAAATGGCAACGCTTGAAATTGCAGATTTGGAAACCTCTTATCTTATAGGTTCGTCTTTTACCGTTCCCGAAAAGGCAATGGTAGATATCGGCGGTACGAAAATGGAGGCGGAAAACGGGGTTTTAATCTACCCTGACGGCAGTGTTCGTGAGAAAGGTACGTATACGTTAAGCGAGAACGGTAAATATACCTTGTCTTATTCGGTGATACACGACGGAAAAACGTTCAAGGCAGAAAAGGAATTTGTCGTCAACGGTAATCAATACACCTTTGGTGTGGACGGGAAAACCGCAACGTACGGGGAATTGACTATGTCTACGACCAAAGAAACGGGTTTGACGATTGCTCTTTCCGCCGGTGATACGTTCCGCTTTAACGCGCCGTTTGATATCAGTGGCATGGACGTAGTCGATATTTGCAAATTATATCCCGTTGAAATAGCGAAAGGCGTATACACGCACCCGACGAATGGCAAGGAAACCGTTATATCCGATCAAAGTCCAAAATACTTTATCGTGCGCTTGGTAGATTGCTACGACGATAGTAATTATATCGAAATGGTAATGGGCAACAATCAAACGACCGGTGGGTATTATTATTCCGCGGGGGCAAGCTATCAGGAATTATACGGCGTAGGTAATGCGGCGATTGACAGTGCTTCGCCTAATTATGCAGGAGCTTGGAAAATTCCCCGCACGAGTGCGTTAAATTATCACTTATACGGCGCTTACAGTTCCGGCGGTGCAACATTTGCCGAATTGGCAAGCGTTGGCGGTATGAATTTTGCCTATTATCCCGAAACGAACCGCGTAGGAGCGCAGTATACAAAAAAAAGCTTAACGACAAAGATAATGGTCAACGACCTTGACAATAGCATTTTATACGAAAAAAATCCTTTCAAGGGATTCACGACGGGCGAGGTGTATTTGACGATCTCTTGCAGTGCTTATAGACAAGGACTTACGCAAGAAATAGAAATTGCTTCCTTGTTCGGGTTAACGGGTGAGGAGTTGGCAAACTTGCAATGCGTAGATGCCACCCCTCCTAAATTGGTAAAGCCGAATGGGATTAGCGAGGATAAAACGATTATCGTAACGAAGGGAGAAACTTTTTATATTCCAGAATTAGAGGTTTACGATCTGAACTATGGCGGCGATACGCAAGTGCGTTGTTATTACAATTACGGCTTGCCCACTCAAAGCACGACGGCGATTATAAACGGTTCGTTTGTTCCGAAGAGTATAGGGGAATACACCTTAGAATATACCATCAAAGATACGTACGGAAACGCTACGGTATTCTTGTTGACGTTGTGTTGTATTGAAAGGGATTGTATTACCTATTCGTTTGTAGAGAACACAGGGAAATTAGACGGAGCTACCTATTTCCTACCTGAGGTACAAGCGGAAAGTATAAACGGGGAAGTAAACTATACCGTTGCAGTCGTTTTACCGACAGGCGAAGTTAAAGAAGTAAAAGACGATTGCTTTGTTTTAGAAACTTTGGGAGAATATAAAGTCGTTTACACATTTAGCGACGGGGCGAACGTGAAAACCGTTGAAAAGTCGTACGATTTTACGAACAAAGACAGTATTTATTTTACAGATGAAATATCCTTGAAAAAATACTATATTAAATCTGCACAATATAGCTTTGACGATTACGTTGGGTATAAGTTGTCCGAAAGTGGGTTCGTGCCCCAAGAAACGAAAATGTACGTTTCGAGCGACGATGGTGCGTATCAAGAGTTGACTGATGCGCAACAAGACGAGTATAAAATTACCGCAACTAAAAATATCCAAGTGAAATACGTATGCGACGGCGTGGAAATCGTTAGCCAAAAAATCCCTGTCGTAGACGTTCATTACGGTACGGCAAACGTCGATTATAGCAAGTACTTTGTGGGCGAACATACCTTTAATGCTGAAACGCAAGGTTATGACTTTACTTTCTCCGAGGATAAACAAAGAACGGAGTTTATCAATCCGCTTTCCGTCTCGAATTTTGAATTCAACATTGAAATCTTGGAAGACGTTTCGAACTTTACCCAGTTAAACTGGTATTTAGAAGACGCGATGAATGCAAATAACGTTCTGAAAGTAAGTATTAAGAAAAATTTGATGAACGGATTAATCTACTATACGATTGACGACGGAGAAGATCTCTCTCCTATGAGCGGAACTGCGATTTTGAACATACCTTTCGTAACGGGTATCGATTTCAGTTATAGCAATGGGCAGATTATCTCTAACAAAGGGATTACGATTGACGTGCCTGAAAGTTTTTCCAACTTGTGCTATTTGAGCTTTGAAATTGAAGGCAGAGAGGGCGAAAGCGGACTTCGGGTGAAAAAGCTCAACAATCAATATTTGCGTTTGAAAATATCAGAGGCAAAACCGATGGTCTATTTCGAGAGAAAGGTGGGCGCGTATAAATTAGGCAATACCGTTGAGGTGAACACTGCGAGTTACACGAGCGTGTTCCATCCTACCTTAAAAAATAATACGACCGTCACCGTATGTATGCCGGGCGGGAAAGAAATTGCAAAAGACGTGCAGGGCAACGTATTAGAGAACGTGCTTGCCTTCAAATCGCATCAATTCAAAGCCGATACGCTTGGGTATTATATCGTGAAATACACGGCAACGGTCAATGACGGCGTAAAAACGTTAACCGCCGAATCAATTCCGTACAATTTCGTGGTAATCGATCAAAGCGCACCCACCGTCCGCTTTACAAACGGCGCGAACGAAAACACGGCCGTTGAAGTAAACGTAGGGGAGACACACAAGATTTACGCCTATGAGGTTGTGGACGATACGTCGAGCGGACCAGCTCTTTTCAGTATTGTAGTTATCTACGACGAGTATGGAAACCTCTACGATTTCACGAACAACGGGTTGTTTAAGTTCCAAGCAAAGGGTAAATATGCGGTAACTGTGCTTTGTCGTGACGCGATGGGGAACTTTGCAAAGGCGTATTATTACGTACTTGTGAAATGAGATAGGAGAAAATGAATATGATAAAAAAATTAACGAGTATTTTTTTAAGTGCGCTTCTTGCCTTGGGCTTTTTAGTAGGTTGCACGGATACAAACGATTCTTCATCTAGTTCGACGGACGTGAACAACAATCAAAACACGACGACCGTTTTGGAAAACTCCATACATGAATACGGTATGGAAGAAACGAACGACTATCTCGTTCGTAACGGCAAGTCTGATTATACGATCGTTCTTCCGCAGGCGTCGAGCGGGGATATAACGATAGCGCGCGACGAGTTTATCGCTTTGTTTAAGGAGGCGACGAACGTATCTTTGAAAGTCGTATTCGAGGACGAAGTGGGATTAACGCACAACGCTACGAATAAATACATTTCTTTAGGTCAAACGAAACTTTTGGAATCTGCCGATTTGAAGATCGATTACGACGAACTTACGTTAGATGGCGTACGAATTTTTACGAAAGATAAAACGTTGTATTTAGTCGGCGGGAGTGATTGGGGTACGGTTTACGCCGTGTACGTTTTCATGGAACTGATGTTCCATTTCGACGTATACTATCATAACGTCTACGAACTTGATAAGGATTTATATAACGTAAAACTCTATAAATTCGACGTTAAGGACGTTCCTGATATTCCAATGCGAAATTCTTACTTCGGCTATATTAGATACAACGTCAACAACGCGGGGTATCGTATGCGCATGGCGAATGCTATATATGCTGTCGGCGATAATTATTTTATGCCGCTTGGGGATACGGGAACGCCTGGTATTCCACAACAGTATATGCATAACACCAAAGAAATTTTACCCGTCTCGGCGGACTATGCGAAGGGTTACGTTGATAAATGGTATGATGAAAGACAGCATCAATGGTGCTACACTGCGCACGGCGATGAAGAAGCTTATGAATTTATGGTCGAAAAAATTGCCTATAATATCTGCGAGTATTCGTTGAAGAGATATACTCCCGATCTTTATCCGTATATGAACTTCTTGACCGTTACGATTGAAGACGGTGCGATCGGTATCTGTTCTTGCGACGCTTGCAAAAAGGCGATTGAAACGTATGGAAGTATTACGGGCGCAGTTATTAAATTGCTCAACCGAGTGATGGAAAAAGTGCAGGCTTGGCAGAATTTAGAAGAAAATGCTGCGTATAGAAGACCAAACCTTCGAATGCTCTTCTTTGCGTATTGGGATTTCTTGGATTCGCCGACAAAATATAACGAAGAAACGGGCTTATACGAAGTAACGCATCCCGATTGCGTTATGCGTGAGGATGTCGGCGTTTGGGTGGCGCTCAGTAGCAACGGTATCGAATACAATATTGATATTACGAGCGATAGAAACACAGCCGCAAGAAACTTGATAACCTCTTGGGCGGATATTACGGACAACTTCTATCTGTGGACGTATCAAGCCAACTACGACAACCAGCTTGGATTGGACAATTGTTTCTCTTTCTTCACAGACAAGGCGTATAAGTTCTTTGCGGAGAAGGGCGCAAAATACTGGTTCAATGAAATGCGTGAGACTTTGAACGACACGACGGTATTCAAAGGTTTGAGAGCTTATTTAGACTCGAAGTTGATGTGGAACGCTAATTTGGATTCCGAAGAGCTTACGGATAAATGGTTTAAGGCAATGTATCAAGCTGCCGCGCCGTTTATGAAGAGTTTATTCCATAAAGAAAGGGAGTTTATGAACGCTTATTTCCTCGAAATTGGCTCTATCGGATCGGGTGGTAACATCAACGATAACAATCCCTTAACGGACGGTAAGATATTCTCCGTGTCAGTTTTGAAAGAATGGATCTCTATTTGCGACGAGGCGTTAGAGTTTGCGCAAGAAACGTATGCAACGCATCTTCCCGAAACGTATGCAAGAGTGAAATATAATATCGAGTTAGAATCTATTTCTCCTTTATATTTCTTACTGTCTCTACACAAAGGGTATTTAACGGCAGAGGAATATACGGAAGCAAAAACGAAATTCCAAAACGTTTTAGCTGATAAAAACTCTATGCCACTTGTAGATGATTTATTGAAATCGTTGGATTAACGGAGGGAAAAATGAAGAAAAAAATATTATTTATTTTAGGTGTGTTGTGCTTTTCTGTTTCATTAATGGGTGCTGTGGCTTGTTCGCAAGAGTCGAGTGCGTCCTCTTCGGGGCAACCCGAACAATCCACGCCAGCAATTACGGCGGATTTGGTTTTAAGCGCGCAAGACGTGTTGCTTATATTAGGCAATCAGAGATACCTTGTGGCGAGCTATAACGAGATTGAGGGGAACACGTTGACGTGGACTTCTTCGAACAATGCCGTTGCTACGGTAGAAAACGGTATGATTAATGCGCTCACGGCAGGGGAAACGGTAATCACCGCGACGTACGGCGAGGATATTGCAAGCTGTAAGGTAACGGTAATTACGGACGGATTTATCCCGTCGCTTGTTGTGAATGCAGGGAACGAGGGCGCCTTGCGCGTAACGGTCAACGATACGCTTGACCTTGGTTGTAAAGTTTTATACAATAGCAAGTATTTCACGGATTTTTTTGAAAAAGTTTCATATACGTTTACGGACGATACCATAGGCAAGGTGGACGACGACGGAATATTTACGCCTTTGAAAGAGGGCACGACGAACTTAACGATCTCGGCGAAGTGGCACGGCTTTGAGGGTGGCTTATTGACGAAAACGTTGGAAATAAACGTGGTCACACAGCGCACGATTATGGTGAACGATACTACGCCAGAGCCGATTACGCTGTATATGCAAGAGGAATTTGCGGGCGCAACGTATACCGTTGAAGAGAGTTTTACGCTACAAGGCTATGAAAACGGAGTAGAAAAGGCGTGTACCGTTTCAATAGAAGAGGGCGAGGAGTGTATCGATTTCGACGATAGCACGAATACGGTTTCCGCGAAAAAGGCGGGGAGCGCGAGCTTGAAGCTCGCCTATCCGACGGCAGACGGCGAATATTACGTGACTATACCGATTACCGTTTTACGCCCGACGACGGATTTTAGCACCAGTTTCTATTATTCGACGCGTGACAAAGTATGGACGACGAAAGATGGTGTTGCTGTAACAGCAAGAGATATTTTCGGGTACGAAACGACGATTGAAAAAATTGAACAAGAGGACAACGCGAATATCAGTATTGAAAACGGTGAAATCAGTAACGTAAAGGTATCTGATCAAAAAGCGCTTTCCCGCGAATACGTTACCGTCTACAACGATAAGGTCGGCTATCGCGTTCCGCTTGACGTTTGCACGAAAGTATTGTTTACCGCGGAAGATTTGAAAATTTTCGACCACGGCACGGAACCTTGGAACGGACCGGGCAAGATCGAGGGCTATTACGTATTAGGCGCGGATATCGACGCGGGCTATACGGATATCTTCAACCCCAACGCGATCACCTGCGAAAATACGAACAGTTCGATTACAAAGGATACCTACGCTTTATACGGTTTTGCCGGTACGTTCGACGGTATGGGACATTCGCTCACTTTCAAATGCTACGCAGGTCTTTTCAATAACCTGTTAGACGGCTTTATCATTCGCAACGTTGCGTTTAAGGATATTTTAATCCACAATAACGGAGCAGCTTACGATAAAGAGAAAGCGACCGTTATCGGTAGCGGTCAAACGCACCCGAATGCAACGCAGTATAAGCTGTTCGGAACGATTTCCAACGTGTATATTTCCTTTGCAAAGGAATCGTATAGCAAGAGATTTAGCATTATGCCCGATCGTGGCGGTGCGATCGAACAAAAGAATATTGTTGTGGATCTCGATTATGCAAACGCTCCCGAATACGAAACGGGTGCGACGGTGGAGAAAGCGGATGCAATCTATTATAACTACTATGAATGTCATAACGATTCCGACGATACTACTCGCGCGCAAACGGACAATATCAATATTTTCCTGCGCAATTATGACGAAACCAAATCCTATTTTCGCCCGTTCTATTTGTTCCGAAGTCTTCCTACGGCTGGGTGTTCTAGCTTTGGCGAAAGGTTCACTGACGAAGCCTATGCGGCAAAACCTTACGGACACGTTTGGTATAACTTTATAACCGAATACGGTCAATATGATAGCTATGCGGATTTTGCAAACGGCACGCAAGCCAAAAAAGCCAACGGCGGTACAAATTGGTACACGATCACGGCGAAAGAAAGACTGGATAAATTTGCGGAAAGTGGATTCTGGGATATCACGAACGGATATCCTGTATGGAAAGAATAAAAAAGGAGTACGGTATGGAAAAAATAAAGGTTGCACTTATCGGCGTAGGTGCTCGTGGCGAGGGCTTGTACCGAGTCGCTTTGAAATTCAGAAAGGATATTGAAATTATAGCGATCTGTGACGAGTATATCGACCGTTGCGAATACGTCGTGGAAGAAATGAAAAAGGACGGCAGAACGGAGAAACCGCAAGTGCACACGGATTACAAGAAATGTATAGACGAAAGCGGAGCGCAAGCGATCGTGGTTGCAACCGCTTGGGAGGCGCATATCAGAGTTTCTATGTACGCAATGGAACGCGGTGTAGCCGTTGCTTGCGAAGTCGGCGGATCGTACAGCATAGAAAGTTTGTGGGATCTTGTTAAATGCTACGAACGCACGCAAACGCCGATTATGATGATTGAAAATTGCTGTTATGGCAAGCTTGAATTGATGGCTCTCAATATGGCTCGGCAGGGCGTATTCGGTAAAATCCTGCATTGTGAGGGCGGTTATCGCCACGACTTACGCCAAGAAGTGACGGAAGGGAATAAAAACCGCCACTATCGCTTGCAACAGTATATCCACCGCAACACGGAAAATTATCCCACGCACGAAATCGGTCCTATTGCGAAAATCCTCAATATCAACGCAGGCAACCGCTTCGTTTCTCTCTATTCAATGGGTAATACGCCCGCAGGCTTAGAGGAATACGTAAAGGATAAAAATATCGAAGAATTGAAAGGTGTGAAATTTCAACAATCCGACGTCGTGACGACGCTCATTAAATGCCAAAACGGCGAAACAATTACCCTTCATTTAGATACCTGTATGCCGAGATATTATAGTCGTGGATTTTTGGTGCAAGGCACGAAAGGGCTTGTTTGCGAAGAAAATCAATCCATTTATTTGGAAAAAGATTTCACCGAAGAAATGGGTAAATGGACGAACAACTTTAACAATCTCGACAAGTATTACGAAGAATACTGCCACCCGATTTGGGAGGATTACAATCCGAGCAAAGAGGGGCACGGCGGGATAGATTATTTGGTGTTCGACGGATTTTTCGAGGCTTTGAAAGCGGGGAAACCGATGCCGATCGACGTATACGATATGGCAACGTGGATGGTAATCAGCGTGCTTGCGGAGCAATCTATGTTGACAGGTCAAACGGTTGCGTTCCCTGATTTCACGAACGGAAAATGGATCTTAAATAAAAATAATTTCGCTCTATAAAAAAGGAGGTGTAGACAATAAAAAAAACGGTAACAAAAAAGGCATTTCCTCGTGTCGGCAACAGGGTCTAATAGAGAGGAAGACAATTTTGCTCTACGTCTTATTAGATAAGAACAATCTAAAAAATTATTAAAGGAGAAGATGTTATGAAACAAACACAGAAAACCAAAAAACTCTATCAAACGGTCAAATGTTCCTTTGTAATGCTGAAAGAAACGGACCTTTTGACGGCTTCTGTAGAACCACTCGCAGACGAAGTCAAATTTGACAAGGACTGGTTGAAATAAGGAGGCACAAAATGAAAAAGAAAATAGTTTTAAGTTTATTAACGTTAGCAAGTATCTGTGCAACGGCAGGCGTTGCGTCCTTGACGAATAACGTCGCAAAGGCTGACGGAACTGTAGAACCCGTTCAAACGGCAACGGCAACGGACTTTTACTTAGAAGGCGGCGCGGCTGTCCGTTTTAAGGACGAAAACGCTACGGGTCTCCGCTTCGAAGCAAACGTAGACGAAACGTATATCAAAAGCTTTGGCGAGGCAACCATTCAATACTGTATGCTCCTTGCCCCTAAGTCTAAGGTGTCTGCATTGGCGGATTTGACGGTGGAAACGGCGAAGGATTTGGGCGCTAAGGCGATTTACAGCACGCTTACCCCTGACTTCACCAACGAAGAAAGCGCCAACGAAACCTTCACCTACTACGGTGCCGTCACCTACGATATGACCGATTGGACGGACGAGGAAATCGAACAGGCGTATACGACGAGCTTGGTCGCAAGACCGTATATCGTCGTGACGAAAACAACGGGAAAAGAGGTCGTTTACGCGGATATCACGAAGGCAGAGGAGCGCAGTATGCGCGGGGTCGTTGAAAATGCGATTGAGGACCTTATCGAGAAAAACGAAAACGCGCCCGAGTGGACGCAAACGGAATTTGATAGTGTTCTTCCCTACACGGTAAATAGAGATGCCAAAGCGTTCCATGAACAAGGTGGCACGGTTAAGATTGCGCATACGTCTCCTTATACGCTAACCGAAACCGCATTAAATGTAAATACAGACACTCTTAAGTTTGTTGACGGCGCGTCTTACGCAGGGCAAGCGGTTTACGTACAAGGTACGGAAACGGTAAGCGAGAATACGTACGTAACGCTTGAAAAATATGGTGATATCGCCGTGGCAAGCGTTGAAAAGAATGCGGTTGCTACCCGTATAGACGCAAGCGTAGACCTGCCTGCAACGGCACTTTCCGCTACTTCTTCAATTCTTCTTTACGGAACGAGCGGTATTGTTTCGACGAATTTCACGCAAGTAACGCAAGTAATCGATACGTTCCAAAAGTTGAAAGACGCTTTCGATTATGGTTCATTGACAACTACTTGGATTTCGCAAGGTAGAAAAACGGGACATTACGTGCTTGCCAGCGATATTAACAATACTACTGGATGGTTTAATTATACAAATGTTAGCGGAGCGGGTATATATTCTTCTGCTTACGCTACGAATCTAACTAAAGCAGAAGAATATAAGGATGTAGGTTTTGACGGCATTTTCGACGGTTTGGGACATTCCATTACAATTAAGACTGGTGGCGGTTTATTTAATGCGTTATTGGAAGGTGTTGTGATCAGAAACGTGGCGTTTAAGGATATTCAAGTTTATACACAGGATAAAGCGGTTCATAACCCTATCGGAGACGCTACAACGACATCCTACCTTTATCCGAGTGACAACGGAAAGAAGGGAAGTATTTCTAACGTATATATTTCTTTTGATAAATCCGCGTATGACTATAAACATAGTGCGTTGCCTACTCGTTCGGGATGGTTGGATATGGAAAACATTGTGGTAGACCTCGATTATACGGGAGCGACGACCGTTTCAGAAGGGAGTTCCGCTACGGGTATCTATCTGTTTGATTACGCTATGCACAATTTTAGTACCACAACCAATACTACCGGTACGCCTGCGATTTTGGACAATGTACACGTATTTGTGACAAATTGCAACGCGGCGACTGCGAAATATACGTATCAAACCTATAATAACCGGTCATGGTCTGTTAATGCTAATCTTGATCCGGAAAAATTCCCGTATGGGGAAGCAGGACGGAATATTTATACGAAGATCGGCGAATACACGAGCTATGCGGATTTTGCAAACGGCGTAACGTCGCGTAACGCCGCGGGAAACGTGGTTGAGATTACGGCAACGCAATCGTTGGCGAAATTTACGGAAAGCGAATACTGGAAAGTCGTTACGGTTGGCGAGGGCGATACGGCGTATAGCTATCCTACTTGGTACAGATAAGATACCGTAAAATCTTTTTAGGAGCGCATAGACAAGGGGATTATCCCCTTGTCTATGCGAAAACTATGATATGAAAAAAGCAGTAAAAATAGACGGCAACGAATGTCATAACAGCTTAATGCGAAGAAAGAAACCCTTGCTTTCTTATGACGAAACGCAAGATTATAACGAATGGAAAGCGAAGATCAAAGAAAAGTTTATAGAACTTTTGGGTATTCCGTCCATAGAACAAAACGCAGGCTCTATGGAGTGGGAAATCGAAGAGGATATCAAACTGGACGGGTATCGTCGTATTCGGTTCGTTTTTGAAAGCGAAGTAGATACCTACGTACCCTGTTATTTGTTAATTCCCGATACGGGCAAAGAAAAATATCCTTTGGCAATTTGCTTGCAAGGACATTCGACGGGATTTCATCTTTCGGTTGGGGAAGAAAAATTTCCCGACGATTATCGCTTTCAGCCCCGCGCTTCGCTTGGCTTACAGGCGGTAAAAGAGGGGTATATCGCCCTTTGTATCGAGCAACGCGCAATGGGAGAAAGAAAACCCAAATACCCCGCGTTTAATTGCGGGTTTGCCGCGTGCAACGCGTTTATGCTCGGAAGAACGCTGATTGGCGAGCGTTGTTGGGATATCTCCCGCGCGATCGATTTAATGGTGAATTTCCCGCAGGTAGAAACGGAGAATATTTTGATTACGGGCAATTCGGGAGGCGGAACGGCTTCGTATTACGCGGCTTGCTACGACGAGCGTATTAAGCTTTCCGCGCCGAGCTGTTCGTTTTGTTCTTATCACACGTCTACTATGGCGGTGTTGCATTGTGGGTGCAACTGTATTCCGCGCGCCTACGAATACTTTGAAATGGAAGATTTGGCGTGCTTGATCGCGCCTCGCAAGTTATTGGTAGTTGCAGGGAAGAAGGACGTTATTTTTCCGATTGACGGCGTGCGTGATTCTTATAAAACGGTAGAAAAGATTTATGAGTATAATAAAGCGGAAAACAACTGCGCGTTGGTCGAACACGAAAGAGATCATTATTGGGACGAGGCAGTAGTTTGGTCGGCAATTAAAGAAATAAAAAGTAAGTAATCAAGAGGAAATATGTTGAAAAGTGCATATAATTTGACAAGGAGTGGGACGATTGGTCGTTGGGACGAAGGGTTTGCTTTGGGAAACGGTGATTTAGGCGCGCTTATTTTCGGGGAAGAAAATATTTGTTTTTCGTTGGATAAGAGCAACCTTTGGGATAATCGTCCCGCTCCGGAAACTTTGGAGAAAAATTTTAATTACGCTAATATGGTTTCGCTCGTCAAAAGAGGAAAGGAAGAGGATTGGCGGGAATTTTTAAGATTATTTAACGACTGCGTAAGTCATTCCACCCCCACGAAACTGAACGCGGGAAAGATTATTTTTCATCTTGCCCCTACTTCGGCTACGCAGTTTTCTTTGGATATTGCGTGCGGGGAAGCGCGTATCCGTTCAGGAAAACACTTGATAAAGTCGTTCGTCTGCGCCGATAAAAAGGTCGGCGTTGCGGTATTTGACGAGAATATTGATTTTTCGGTGGAATTTCCCGAATATTATTACCGTGAAGAAACGTTTGAGAACGGCAAAGTCAAGCTACAAGGCTTGGCTTATGACCGCCCGAAAATTTTACATATAGAAGATATTACTATTTACCTACATCAAAACGGCGAAAGCTATTTCGGAATCGCCTATTTAGAGAAACGGATAGAAAAGAAAAAACAGCTTTTCTATTACGTTTTTTGCGAAGAAACGCAAGAAAAGGCGATCGAAGATATCAAAGACGCGTTTTCCGTGAGCGATAAAACGTATGACGAACTGCTTGACGAGCATAAGCGTTGGTGGCAAGCGTTTTGGTCCGAATCGGCTCTTTCCATTCCTGATAAAAAAATGGAACGGGCGTATTATTTATCGCAATATTTATTCGGGAGCGGTAACCGTGCGGATAAATTCCCTATGCCCTTGCAGGGGCTTTGGACGGCGTGCGACGGAAAACTACCGCCATGGAAAGGGGATTATCATCACGATTTGAATACGGAGCTTACGTATTGGTCGTATTTGCGCTCTAACCATATCGCTACGGGAAAATCTTTCGTCGAATATCTTTGGAACTATAAGATAGTATTCGAGAATTTCGCAAAGGAATTTTTCGGGGTAGACGGCTTGCTTTTGCCTTCCACGTCCACGCCGACGGGGCAGCCGATTGGCGGGTGGCCTATGTATTCCTATTCGCCTACGGTTTCGATTTGGGTGGCAAAGGCGTTTGACGATTACTATCAATACACGGGCGACGAGGACTTTTTCTTGACGCGCGCGTATCCGTTTTTCAAAAGAGTAGGCGACGCGATTTCCGCGTTGTTATATGAAAAGGACGGGAAATTGTATCTGCCTCTGTCCTCTTCACCCGAATACAACGGTTGTGAAAAAAACGCGTTTATGCAATGGTCGAATTTCGATTTACAGCTCGTTCGGTATTTATACGAAACATTGATTGTATATGCGACAAAAGCAGGCGACGATATAACGGAATATACGGAAAAACTTCAAAAATTAGACGGTTTTTATATCAATCAAGACAAGGTTTTAATGGTAAGCAATTCCGAGCGGGTAGAATATACGCACAGGCATCATTCTAACTTATTGTGCATTTATCCTTTGCAGACGTTGAAAGCGGATTCAAAAGAAAACGCAGAGATTATCGAAGAAAATATTAAACGGTTGGAAGAACTCGGCTACGGTTGGTGGGTTGGATATTCTTTCCCGTGGTTTGCGTCCGTTTGCTGTATGAATAAGAGTGCAAACCGTGCGTTGTTTGCGTTGCAGATTTTTTACCGTTGTTATTTAGCGGACAACGGCTTTCATTTGAACGGTGATTTCAAAAAGTACGGCGTGTCGTTGATCCATTACCGTCCGTTTACGTTAGAGGCGAATTACGCGTATTGCGACGCTATTCACAATATGCTCATACAAGACCATTTGGGATATATCGAATTGTTCCCTTGCGTGCCTGAGGAATGGCAAAACGAAGAAATTTCTTTTGAAAACCTGCGCGCGAGGAAAGGGGTTTTAGTGAGCGCAACTTGCCAAAACGGAACGGTTACAAAGTTGACGATAAAAACAGACACACCGCAAACGATCCGCATAAGGAATGCATTTTGCAAAGAAAAAATCGTATTTGCTAGCGGTCAAGAAATCGATTGCAAAATCGGAGAGATATTTTCCGTCGAGATTAAAGATACGCTTGTATTATAAAGGAGAATTGTATGAAAATCAAATGTATTCAAAAACAGATCAATGCAAACGCTACCGTTGGATTTGACGTGATCGCCAAAGATCGCGAATTGCAGTTGGAATATCGTGTTTTGCATGAAAACGACGGGTATATCCACGTGCAAGCAAAAAACGGTCTGTTGCAAGACGATATTTACATAAAAAACGCGAAAGACGGCGTGATCGCTTGCAGAAAAATTAAAAACGTATCGTCCGCGCCCTTGGGAATTTGCGAACTTCTTGTAAAAATAGGCGGATTACAATTCGGCGGGGATAGCAAAGACGATTATTTTTACCACGCGGAAAACCCTCGTATTTACGAAACAATGACCTTTCCGTTGGATTACAAAAGAACGGCAAACGACGCCATGAATTCCGAGTACGACGTGGTAGCAAGCAACCGTTGGGCAGACTCCGGTGTGATACAAGATAGGATCGGCGCAAGCCCCTATCAACCCTTTCCCGCTATTTTGGTGTCTAATTATAAAGACAAGCAAGGTGTCGTGCACGGGAGTTTATCGCAATGTGTATTTTATCATAATTATTTGGTCGGACACGAGGAAAACGGCGCATTTTTAGAGATTTATTCATCCTTTAAGGCGACGGAATACCGTATTTTAGAGGCGGGGGAAACGATAATCGACGAATGGTATTTAGGCACGACGAACGACTCCGACGATATTGAGAAGTTTTTCGAAACGTACGTGGGTATTTTGCGGGAAAAATTACCGAGCGGGTACGGTCGTTCGAATGCCAACCGCCATAGCATTGTATGGGGGTCTTGGAACGACGGCTATTATCGGGATATTTCTCACGAGGCGTTAATCAAAGAGGCGAAAGCGATCGCAAAATATTTCCCTACCGTACAATGGATGCAGATTGACGACGGCTACGCTACCTATAATAAATCGCCGAATGGGCTTTGTGCGCCGTACGACGGAGAAGAGGGGATCGATAAAGCCAAATTCCCCAGAGGCTTACGTGCGTTTACGGACGAGGTGCGTGAAATCGGACTTCGCCCCGCCCTTTGGATAGGCGGACTTGCACCCAAAAAAACAAAAATTTATCAAGAACATCCCGAATGGTTTGTCGATTATTCTATGCGTCTTGTTTTGTCTGCGCCGTTAGACGTCAGTCAAACGGTTGTTCGGGAATATATGAAATCCGCGTTAGATTTTTTGGTGACGGATGGTGGATTTGAGGGCGTAAAGCACGATTTTTGGAGCTTTGCGTTCGAGGTTAGCCACGATTTTTATAAGGAAAAGGCAAAATCGGGCTATGAAATGCGTACTTGGTGGTTAAATGAAATTCGCAAGAGATTGCCGACCGACGGATATTTCCAAACGGGTTGCGATATCGTGCAAGGAAACCCGTTTTTAGGCGAGTTTTTCACGAATTACCGTTACGGCGTGGACGTTAGTGACGGGAACTGGGATTATATGGTAACGAATATGCAATGGGGCGCATCGTGCTTTGCCACGCATACGGGGGATATGATCGTTCCCAACAGTGATTCTGTGAGTTTATTTCCTAAATTGCCGTATAACGAATTTTTATTCTTGACGAGTTATATTCTTATCACGCGTTCGTGCGTGGAGTTGGCGGGGAAATATAGCGAGGTTGAACCGAATAATCCTCGCTTGAAGATATTACAAAAAGCGATTTGTTGTCCCGACAACGGCAAGGACGTACATTTTATCGATTACGATTACAGAAAAATGGGAAGAAACCTGCCTCTCGTTTGGTATATCGACGGCGCGCTGTTTTCTCGCGAGCAAAACAAGGCATTGCCGATAAAGACGGTAGCGTTGTTCAACCCCGAGGACGAAGAAAGAACGGTTTCTTTTGATATTTCCAAAATGGGCGTTCCAGAAAGGGAAGTACTGTGTACGGAAATTTGGACGGGCGAGCAAATACATTTTGAGAATATGGTATCCGCTACTTTGCCACCCCGTAGCTGTAAAATGTATACGATAGCGACGGACGATACCGTTTTGTTGGATAGCAACGTAAAAATTTGCGCGGTACAAATTACGGAAAACAGCATAGAATTTGAAATACCTTATAAAGGGAAAGTAGAGATTGTGCTTGCGTTCAAGCCGACGAAAGTGTTGTATAATAACGCCGAAATTGTGTTTGAAAAGCTTGGCAACAAAGTGGATTTTGAAATTGAACAAGCAGGAAAAATAATAATTGTTTCATAAGGAGCAAGAAAAATGATTAAATTATCAAGAGAAAAATATGGGATAATCCACTTAAATTACAATAAAAGAAAAAATATATTTAATGGTTAGGAGGTATAGTATGTTTGGCGAGATAGAAAGGAATTACGATTTTAGAAAAGTGTTGTTACAAGCGAACGAAAGAGGCGTTTGTGATAAAAGCGTGCGCGCAGGTACGGACGAGCTTTCCCTTGTAAACGGCGTATTTTTTACGGGCGAAGACAGCACGGAAATAGCGGTAGCGAAAGCAGATTTTATCGAATTTTTAAGCGTGTCCTGCGGAGTAGAAAGGCCGTATAACGAGGCGGGCGTGGAAATATCTCTTAGCCTTGGCGGAGATTTGAAAGAAGTCAACGCTTATAAAGGCAGAAGAATTATAGTTTCCGAAAATAAAATTCAAATTCACGGGTTCGATTATCGTGGGTTAGCGTGTGCCTTGTTTGATATAGAGGAAATTCTGAAAGGAAGAAAAACGGTCAATTTACCCAAGAAAGAATTCCAAAACAAGCCGTTGTTCTCGCCCCGTATGGCACATTCGGGTTACGGATTAGACGAATTCCCCGAAAAATATATGTTGCGCTTATTGAAAGAAGGAATAGACACCATTATTTTGTTTATGAAAGAACCAAATGCGAATGCTTTTGGCGAAAAGACGGATATCAACGGGTTGATCGCACAAGCAAACGCAATGGGATTAGACGTGTATGCGTATTGTAAATTACAAAATTTCCATCATCCCGACGAAGAAAACGCCGAGGAAACGTTTGATAAGGTCTACGGCGATTTTTTCCGTATACATAACGGCTTTAAGGGGTTAATTTTGGTAGGGGAATCGGTAGAATTTCCAAGCAAGGACGAGCGCGTGGCTTGTCGGTATTATTACGAGGTGGGTGAGGACGGTATACCCGACGGAAAGCTCTCTCCTGGTTGGTTTCCGTGCCGAGATTATCCCCAGTGGTTAGAGCTTATAAAAAAGAGCATTCGCAAGGCAAAACCCGACGCGGATATTGTATTTTGGACGTATAACTGGGGCTGGGCAGGCGAGAAAGAGCGCGTGGAATTATTGAACGCGTTGCCTACGGACGTTAGTTTACTCGTTACCTTTGAAATGTTCCAAAAGTTTAAGTATGGAAAGGTTTCGGAAATGGTATGCGATTATTCGCTTGTACAAGCGACGGCGGGAGATTATTTTTTAAGCGAGGCGAAAGTAGCCAAGGAGAGAAATATTCGCTTATACACGCAAGCCAACGCAGGGGGCAGGACTTGGGATTTTGGCATATTACCCTACGAGCCTATGCCGTATCATTGGAAAAAGCGTTACGATAGCATGAACGAGTGTCGTGAAAAGTATAATTTACAAGGCGTGATGGAATGTCATCATTTCGGCTTTACGCCCTCGTTTATCACGAGCTTTGAGAAACGCTGTTTCGAATATGCGGGGGATTTTTCGGGCGGGAAAGATAGCACCAAATATTTGAACGCCGTATTAAGACAATATTTTGGGGAAAATCTGCCAAAATTAAAAGAAGGCTTTGCATTGATGAGCAAGGCGCTAGATTGTTATCCGCCGACAGACGAAATGCAATACGGCCCTATGCGTATCGGCACGGCGTATCCTTTGAATTTGATTAGAGATTGCAAGCAAAAGAAACAACCGTATGAATATTTCGGAATGAAGATTTGCGAAACGACGTACCGCGGAATGGATAGTATTCGCACGAAATTTACGCCGCATTGTGTGCGCGTAAGAGTGGAGATAAAACGATTGAAAAGAGGCGTAAAATATATTAAAAAAGCGATTAAGTGTTTTAAGAGAATAGGACAACCAAACGAAAAATTATTACGACAAATCAATATGATAGAGTATATTTTATGTTGCTATAAAACCGCGGTACACGTAAAAGAATTTTATCTGCAAAAATGCGCCTTTAACAATGCAAGCACGTGCTGTAAAGCTACAAGGGCGTTAGATAACATAGAAAGAATTGCAAGGGCAGAAATCGAAAACGCAAAAGAAAGCATTGCGTTTGTGGAAAAAGACTCTGCGATCGGGTATGAGGCGTCTATGTGTTATCAGGGTGATAAGGCGCATATCGAATGGAAGATAAAGCAAGTGGAATATATGCTCAAACACGAAGTGGGAATGTATCGAAATTGTCTGGAAAAATAAGATAAAAAAGTAAAAAAATAAGTTTCAACGTAAAAAAGAAAAGATTGAAACATGAAGATAATTTTGAAAACTAGCGGTCAGATTTCTCCGATTAGATTACCGAAAGATTTGGTTTGATTGGACGTAGAAACAAACGGCATTGATAACATTACAACTTACGCATTTGAATTAAAGGAGAAAAGAAAAAAATGCTAGCGTATAAAGTAATAGCAAGCACAAACTACGGCGTTTGTAGATATAATCAAGAAACGGTTATGTTTCAAGCGGATAAAGATTATGAGGAGGCGTTTTGGGATATTGAAGTTTCCTTTGAGAAATGGGAGGAGGATTGTTATATCTTTGCGCCCGCTTGCGTATACAACGGAAACCGTTATAAAAAAGCGGTAAGACCGTTAGGAGCTCTTATGTATTATAAATCGGATATGGGAAAAAATGCCGAAAATTTGGGAGCTAAAAGCATTCCGGGGCTTAATAAAGACGGAAGTGGGAAAATTGAGGTGACGGCAGGGGATATGGCAACCCCTTGCGTTGGGATATTTTTTAAGAAGGCGCAAAAAGCGTTTTTCGTGTTTACGGAGCAGGAAATAAAGGGAAAAAATCTTGGATTTTGCATACGGGAAAGGAATATTCAAATTCAATATCCTTGTAATCGAGAAAGCGTATACGTTTGTAGCTATGCGCAAAAAGAAACGGGGGAATATTGGACGAAAGATTTCGGGGTTGCGGTAAAAAAAGACGAAGCCATTTCTTCAAAGTTGTTAATATGCACGTATGATTGTAAAGACCTTTCTGCGTTTTATGAAATATTTTTCAATATAAGAAAAATATTGATGCGTGATGAGCGCGCCCAAAATCTCTATACCGACGAGCTGTTAAAGATTATGGAAAATCACTTTAACGAGTATAATTGGAGCGGGCAATATTACGGAACGGCAAATAAAAAACAATGGCAGGCAGGGTGGTGTGGACCCGTAGCGTCCTCGTATGCCTTGTATAAGCTGGGCGACGAAACCACGAAAGCGCGTGCGATAAAAACAATGGATTGGCTGACATCACATATTGCGCCTACGAGTTTTTTCTACGGAATGATATACGACGGCGTCATAGAAGACGACAGCTTTTATCAAATACAGAAAAGAAATGGAAAGGCAGACGAAGGGTATCTTGCCATGAAAGACGCTCACTTTATTAGAAAAAGTGGCGACGTTTTGTTGTTTCTTTATAAACACTTTGAAGTCATGCCTGTAAAGGAAAAATGGGTACAGTCGGCAAAAGGTTGTGCCGATGCTTTTGTTCGCTTATTTGAAAAGTACGGTACGTTCGGGCAATTTGTGAACATTGAAACGGGCGAAATGCAAATAGGGCTTTCATGCGCAGGCGCATCAGCTATCGGTGGACTTGTCAAATCGTGGGAGTACTTCAATAATCCCGTATATTTGGATGTGGCAAAAAAAGCAGGGGATTTTTATTACGAAAATTTTATTTCAAAAGGAATTACTTGTGGCGGTGCGGGAGATATCCTTACGGTGGCTGACAGCGAAAGCTCCTACGGTTTCGTGGAAAGCTACGTGCTTTTATATGAAGCGACGAAAGAGGAAAAATGGTTGCAGTACGCAAAAGAAAGCGTACACTTATTCTCGTCTTGGGTAATGACGTATGCGTATAAATTCCCCGAAGGCTGTGAATTTGACCGTTTAAAAGTTAATACGGTAGGAAGCGTTTTTGCTAACGTACAAAACAAACATTCTGCACCGGGAATTTGTACGTATTCCGGCGACACGTTATACCGTTTATATCAGCATACTGGAGAAACGGAATATCTCGAATTGATTAAAGATATAGTCTTTTTCATTCCACAGTGTGTATCTATGCCAAATCGTCCTATTTACGACTGGTATCACAAATACGGGGAAATCGAAGGTCGTTTGCCGAACGGTCGTATTTGTGAAAGAGTAAATACGAGTGATTGGGAAACGCAACGCTACGTTGGCGGCGTCTTTAACGTTGGCTGTTGGTGTGAAACGTCGCTAATTTTAACCTTTGCAGAATTAAAGGAACTTGTGAATAACTAAAATAATGATATATAGGAGAAACAGTATCACTTACGACGTGGAGCCGGTAAACCGTTTTGAGGGCGTAGTGTCGAATACAGCGCAAGAGGCGGTCGATTAAGTAAAAGAGGTTAATTGTGATAGGATATTTATGTATTGTGCTTGCAGTATGCACGAGCTTAACCGAAGGGTTGTTGATTAAACAATATAATAAGAAACACGAAAAAGGCGGATTTGTTTTTACTGCGATTATATCTCTTTTTTCAATGTTGTTTTTCTTGGTTTTTGACCTCATTACGGATAAAAAGGGTTTAACCTTTTCTGTAGAGATGTTGCCGTATGCTATTGCCGCGGGAATCGTGTATTGTGTGGCTTCCGTGCTTACGTTTTTCGCTTTGAAATATGGTTCGTATGCTTTGACGATGCTAATTTTATCGTATTCCTTAATTTTTACAACTATATACGGGCTTATCTTTTTAAATGAAAGAGTGAAGGTTTTTACTTACATAGGGTTTGTGTTGATTGCATTATCCTTGTTTTTTGTTCGCGTACAAAAGACGGAGGAAGACCAGCAGAAAAAAAATCTGTTTTTGTGGCTTTTGTTTGTATTCATATCAGTAGCTTGCGCGGGAATGTTCGGCGTAATTCAGCGTATGCAACAAATCCGTTTTGAAGATGCGGTTACGAGAGAATTTATGGTTATCGCGCTTGGGAGTGCTACGGTAATATCATTTGGTATTGGTTTGTATTCCGATAAAAAAGATTGCTTGCAAATTTTGAAGCAAGGATTACCGTATGCGGCAACGGCGGGCGTAGCAAACGGGGCAACGAATATGTTGAGTATGTTTGTATATACGTTAATGCCGATTTCTATCGTATCGCCGACAAGTGCAGGGGTCAAAATCGTTATTTCTTTTATATTATCTTGTTTGGTTTTCAAGGAAAAGTTCTTAAAACGGCAGGTTTTAGGTGTTGTTTTAGGTGGCATTGCAGTTGTGCTTTTGAATATTTAGGAGACTGAAATGAAGATATTATTTTTAGGCGACAGTATTACGAAGGTCTTTTGCCGAACGGTCGTATTTGCGAAAGGGTAAATACGAGTGATTGGGAAACGCAACGCTACGTTGGCGGCGTATTTAACGTTGGCTGTTGGCCGGAAACGTCGTTGGTTTTAATTTTTGCCGAACTGGCGGAACTTTTTGAAGAGTAAGAGGAGTAAGGAGCTAAAAAATGAAAGTTTATAAAATTACCGATTTAGAGTTTCGTGAATACGGTAGGGTTTTACAAGGCCACGATTTTTACAGCTTGTTTAAGGCTTTATCGGATCTTGAAATTCCCGATACGGGGATTACGTATGAGCCTTCTATTAAAAAGTTGGAAGAAAACGGAGAGTTTTACAAGATTGTTAATCGTGGTTTTGGAGGGATGCCTATACAAATAGGCTATGTAGGCGGAAAAAATAAAATTCTTAACTGTTTAGAATATCACAAATCAAGCGAATTTAATGTTGCGCTTGACGATGTAATTTTAATATTAGGCAAACAAACTGAAATGGAGGGCGATTCGTTCGATACATCGCGTTGTAAAGCGTTTTTAATACCCGCAGGACAAGGCGTAGAGCTCTTTGCGACGACGCGCCAAATGCAGAGGGGCTGCGTAGTCGCGATTCGCAATGCGGTATGTTTGCAACGGGTAAAGTTTTGCGTAGATATAATATTCCGTTTACTTATCTCACGAATTCTTGGATTGACGGGGAGGAGTTTAAGTTAGGCTTTGCACGCTTTTTGCGGGTTGTAAACGTAGTAAAGTCATTGAAAAATCTTAATATTTTGCAAATCTCTACTCGTCCGGAGCCTTTTTGTAGCGTGATTTGTAATGAAAACGAACTTATCGAAAAATTCAACGTACATCTTTATCCGATAACCTTGCACGATTTGATGAAGAAAATGGACGAGGCGGAAAAAGAGGACGGCGAAGAATATCGGGAAACGGTGAGGCTTATCAAAAGCATAGACCGTATCGGCGATTCGCAAAGAATTTTTAAGGTTGCAGCTTTAAAGGTGGCGATGAAACGCTTGGCGCAAAAATATCGTTGTCGGGCGATTGCTATTCAATGTTGGACGGCTTTGCAGGAGCTTGCACATATAATGCCTTGCCACGCAAACGCTTTGCTAACGGACGAGGGAATTCCAACGGTGTGTGAAACGGATATACACGGCGCGATTACCGCTGTAATGATGCAGGCGGTGGGGATGGGGGAAACTACTCCTTTCTTTGCCGATCTCACCGTCCGTCATCCTACGAACGAGAACGCAAAGCTTTTATGGCATTGCGGAAATTTTCCTTATTCCTTAGCGAAGGATAAAGGTGAGGCAACGGTGGGAGAAAGCCGTTATCACGACAATCACTACGGTATTTCCGAATGGGAACTGAAAGAGGGCGTTTTAACCGTTGCAAGGTTTGACGGCGATCACGGAGAATACAAGCTGTTTATCGGCGAGGCGAATACGACGACAGGACCTAAAAACGTTGAGCTACGTTTGGATTGAAGTAGAAAATTGGGCAAAATGGGAACATAAATTAGTGGAAGGACCCTATATTCATCGCGTTTCGGGAATTTACGGAAAATTCGGGGAAATTTTGTTGGAATCTTGTAAATACATACCCGGTTTAACGCCTGACGTCGCTACGCCCGACGCTGAAAGCTTAAAAAGTCGTTGGACGATATAAAAATAAAGGTGCGATCTTATGCAACACGATTTTGAAATTATTGATTTTCACACTCACCCGTTTTTGAGCAAGGCTTATAATACTTGTAATCATAAAGAGGTATTGCGCGATATGTCCGCTGAAAATACTCTATCTTTAATGCAGAAGTTGGGTGTGAATAAAATTTGCGGAGCTGTCGTTTCGGTTGATTCGATGGGAGGACCGTTGTACGAAAATCATTGGCAAAGAATCAGTGATTGGAATTCGCAAGCGTTAGAGCTTAAAAAAATCTACGGAGATTTTTATATTCCAGGCTTTCATATTCACCCTGATTTCGTTGAAGAATCCTGCCTTGAAATAGATCGTATGCACGGGCAAGGTGTCCGTTTTTTGGGCGAATTAGATCCTTATTTATGCGGATATCAGTCGTATAGTTCGGAAAATATGAAAATAATCATTGATTATGCAACGAAAAAGAATATGGTTGTCAGTATTCATACAATGTTAGACGACGATATGGACGCTTTTGTGGAACAACATCCCGATACTACGATCGTTGCGGCTCATCCCAACGAATACAAAGGGTTTATGCGGCATTTGCAGCGTTTAAAAAAATACCCTAATTATTATCTTGACCTTTCGGGGTACGGGGTATTTCGTCACGGTATGTTAAGGCGCGCTATTGACGAGGCGGGGGTGCATAAAATTTTATACGGTTCGGATTTTCCTACGTGTAATCCAGGAATGTACGTGGGAAGCGTTTTGTTAGACCCGCTCATAACGGACGAAGAGAAACGCATTGTATTTGCAGAAAACGCAAAACGTTTATTGAAATTAAAATAAAAAAGGAGAAATAAAAAATGGAAGCGTTAGTCATTATGCTTAGGAACGTTTTAGTGTTCGTCGCGCTTGCGTTGCCTGGATTCATTTTGGTTAAAGGGAAAATTATCGGCGGAAAGGAATCGGGCGCGCTGTCTAAGCTTTTGACCTA